>CAZVCS010000050.1:0-13119 GCA_964625765.1 uncultured Dehalococcoidales bacterium
GCGTGCGAGGCGGCACGATGGACAGCTACAGCTCCGGGTACATCAGCAACGAGGAGGCGCACGCTCTCGTCCGCGCTCTTGACAAGTCCCTCGGGAGCGACGAGGTGAGCTTCTACCCGGGCATAAGCTACCGGCATATCTGCAAGATACGCGGCCACGAAGAGACTCTGGATGCTGTCTGCACGCCGGCGCACGATATCCCCGGCGGGCTAGTCGAGAAACACCTGCCGTCGGGCAAGGGCAGCGAGTACCTTCGCGAGCTCATGCGGCGCTCGGTCGACGTCCTGGCGCATCACCCTGTCAACAAGCAGCGCACCGCCCGCGGCGACCTTCCTGCCAACATGATCTGGCTGTTCTGGGGCAGCGGGAAGATCCCCGCGATGCCATCCTTCCGGGAGACCTACCACCTGAACGCAGCGCTCACCTCCGGAGTTGACTTGCTGCTCGGGCTTGCTAAGATGCTCGACATGCGCGTACTCTCCATCCCCGGCGTGACCGGCGACATTCACAACGACTACGCGGCGCAGGTGCGCGGCTCTCTGCTGGCGCTTGAGGAGTACGACCTGGTTGTCGCGCACGTCGAAGCGCCGGACGAAGCCGGCCACGACGGCTCAATCGAGGACAAGGTGCGTGCCATCGAGTGCATCGATGCGGAGATGGTCTCGGTGCTTCGCTCGCTCGGGAGTGAGCGCGTACGCGTCATGGTTGCGCCGGACCACCCGACGCCTATCAAGGTGCAGACCCACGTCGCCGAGCCGGTCCCCTTCCTCCTGTGGGGCTCGGACGTCAAGCCGAATGGCGCTTCGCGCTTCACCGAACGCGAAGCTGCCCGCCTCGGACTCTTCGTCGACGACGGCGCCGACCTCATGGCCCGTTTCGTCTCTTAAGGGGTTCTCTCATGGCTCTGATAGTTCAGAAGTATGGCGGCAGCTCGGTCGCCGACGCCGGCCGCATCCGCAACGTTGCGACACGCGTCGCACGGGCCCACGACCGCGGAAACGAGGTCGTTGTGGTGGTATCGGCGATGGGCGACACGACGGACGACCTCATCGCACTCGCTCATCAGCTCGTCGAACGTCCTGACGAGCGGGAGATGGATGTGCTGCTCTCGACCGGCGAGATCGTGTCGAGCACCCTCCTCGCGATGACGCTGAAGTCGATGGGATGCAGCGCCCTGAGCCTGACCGGCCTTCAGGCAGGCATTCACACAGACGGTGTCTACAGCAAGGCGCACATCACCGGCATCGAGCCGCAGCGCGTCACTGAAGAACTCAGGAAGGGCAACGTAGTCATCGTGGCGGGCTTCCAGGGCGTGAACCCGAACATGGACACGACGACGCTCGGACGGGGCGGCTCTGACACGACCGCCGTGGCCCTGGCCATCAGCCTCGGCGCCGATGTGTGCGAGATATACACCGATGTGGAGGGCGTGTACTCCGCCGACCCGCGCGTCGTTCCCGATGCTGTCAAGCTGGCCAGGATAGGCTACGAAGAGATGCTGGAGCTTGCGACCTACGGCGCCAAGGTCATGGCGCCGAGGGCGGTCGAGCTGGGCCAGGTGTACAACATGCCCATCCTCGTCGCCTCGAGCAGCAGCGAGGCGCCCGGCACGCTCATCTGCAAGGAGGCAAGCATGGAGCTGCGCAACAAGGTGAGCGGCATCGCTCACGACAACAACGTTGCCAAGATCACGGTCTGGGCAGTGCCGAACCGGCCGGGCATGGCGAGGGAGATATTCGTTCCGCTCGCTCGCGCCAACGTGAGCGTCGACACCATCGTTCAGAACGTGGGTGGAGACGACGTGACCGACGTTACGTTCACTGTCGATCGGACGGACGTCGTGAAGGCGATGTCCATCGTTGAGCCTGTCGCCAGGTCGATCGGCGCCTCCAGAGTCTCGTCGGACGAGACTCTGGGCAAGGTGAGCATCATCGGCACCGGCATGCAGAATACGCCGGGATATGCCGCCAGGATGTTCGACGCCCTGGCCGGGGAGAGCATCAACATCGAGCTCATTACCACGTCGGAGATTCGCATCACCTGCATCGTCAGCGAGAGCCGAATGAAGGATGCCGTGCGTGCGCTGCACCGCGCCTTCGACGTGGAGTTCCGTCAGGCCGAGTGAACCCTTCGCCGTGAGGAGCCGGCAACAGGAGTCGTAGCACAGTGGCATTGCAGCAGGACGAGGACCGCACCAGACTGGGTCGCAAGCTTTCTCAGGAGGCGATTGCCCTTGCCGTGCAGGGGAGGTGGGAGGAGGCTGTGGCCGCCAACAAGACCATCGTGGAGAGGTTCCCCGATGACGTCGCGGCGTATAACCGTCTCGGCAGGGCCCTCATCGAGCTCGGTCGCTTCGGCGAGGCCGAGGAAACCTACCGGAGGGCGATGGAGGTAGATCCCGGCAACAGCATCGCCTCGAAGAACCTCGAGCGCCTCAAGACGTGGTCGGGGGTCGGCAAGCTCGAACCGGAGAAGGCTCGGACCCTGGGCAGGGATTTCTTCGCCTCCACCAGAGGCAAGACCGGGGTGGTGGGACTCATCAATGTGACGTCCCTCGACCGCATCGCGGAGATAGGCGTTGGCGGAGCAGTCGTTCTGCGCCGCCGGGGACAACGGGTCTTTGCCGAGGATGAGAACGAGACCGTGCTTGGCGAGCTGGACCCGAGACACGGTGTGCGTCTGGCGAAACTGATGTACGGAGGCAACCGGTACAGCGCGTCGCTTCTCTCCAGCGGCGAGGCCGGCGCTCAGCTACTTGTGCGTGAAGACTATCAGCATCCGTCCCTTGCCGGGCAGTCATCCTTCCCGCCGACTCAGGCGGACAGGCTCTACGGCCATCCGGCCAGGGTGTCCCCTGTCGAGACACCGCCCATTGTCGACGAGGGGCGCAGGTCGGTCGCGGCTATGCACGGCCTCGGCCATGGCGATTACGACGAATCCTTCGGCGAGGAAGACGACAGGGGTTTTCTGGAAGGATTCACACTGGTGGAAGAACCACGAGATAGAGAAGGGAGCGCCGAGTGACGCCCATCGGACTCGTCAAGCCGATCGATATCGAGCAGGAGATGAAACGCTCCTACCTCGACTACGCCATGAGCGTCATCGTGGCGCGGGCGCTGCCGGACGCGCGGGATGGGCTGAAACCCGTCCAGCGTCGCGTCCTCTTCGCGATGGAAGACCTGGGCATGCGCCCGAACAGCGCGTACAAGAAGAGCGCGCGACTCGTCGGCGAGGTGCTCGGCAAATACCATCCGCACGGTGACCAGTCCGTCTACGACGCCATGGTGCGGATGGCTCAGGACTTCTCACTGCGTCATCCGCTTGTCGACGGCCAGGGCAACTTCGGCAGCCTCGATGGCGATCCTCCCGCGGCCATGCGCTATACGGAGGCGAGACTGGCTCCGATTGCCATGGAGATGCTCGTCGACATCGATAAGGACACGGTCGACTTCGTACCGAACTTCGACGACTCGCTGAAGGAACCCGTTGTCCTGCCGGCCAGGCTTCCCAATCTCCTCGTGAATGGCGCAGCTGGCATTGCCGTCGGCATGGCGACCAACATACCCCCGCACAACCTTGGCGAGGTGTGCGATGCCATCGCCCACCTGATCGACAACCCTCTCGCCACCAACCAGGAGTTGATGCAGTTCGTCAGGGGGCCCGATTTCCCGACGGGCGGCATCGTCCTGGGCGCCGAGGGCATCCGGGCTGCCTATGCTACCGGTCGCGGCAGGCTGGTTATGCGTGCCCGGTCCGAAGAGGTGACGAGCAAGAGCGGCAAGCGGCAGATCGTCATCACCGAGATCCCCTTCCAGGTTAACAAGGCGGCGCTCGTGGAACGTATCGCCGAGCTCGCCCGCGATAAGCGCATCACCGGCATCGCCGAGGTGAGGGACGAGTCCGACCGCGAGGGACTGCGCATTGTCATCGATCTGAAGAAGGAAGCCCAACTCGGACGAATCATGAACAACCTGCATCAGCACACGCCGATGCAGACCACCTTCTTCGTCAACATGGTCGTGCTGGTCAACGGCAAACCGAAGACCGTCGACCTGCGCGAGGCGCTCACCTGCTACGTTGACTTCCGCAGCGACGTCATCACCCGCCGGTCGCGCTTCGAGCTCGACAAGGCAGCCAGGCGGGCCCACATTCTTGAAGGTCTGCAGATAGCGCTGGACCATCTTGATGAGGTCATCGCCATCATACGCGGCTCCGAAACGGTCGATGTGGCCCGGCAGAACCTCATGTCCCGATTCTCTCTTTCGACCGAGCAGTCTCAGGCTATCCTCGACATGCAGCTTCGCCGGCTGGCGGCGCTGGAACGCGAGAAACTCGCGGAGGAGTATGCGGAGCTCCTGAAGACAATCGCGTACCTCGAGGACCTTCTCGCCAATCCGAAGAAGATCCTCCACGTCATCAGGGACGATGTGATGCAGTTGCGCCAGCAGTACGCCAACGCTCGCCGCACGGAGATTCGGGAGGAGGAGGCCACTGAGTTCAGCCAGGAGGATCTCATTCCTCATCAGAAGATGATCGTCACGCTGAGCTCCAACGGCTTCATCAAGCGCCTCCCGGCGAACACGTACCGGGTACAGCACCGCGGAGGACGTGGCGTCATGGGGATGGTGACGAGGGAGAACGATTCGGTTCGTCACATCCTGGCTGCGGACACGCATGACAGCGTCCTCTTCTTCACCGACCGCGGCAGGGTCTACAGCGTCAAGTGCTATCAGATCCCGGAAGAGTCTTCGAGAACGGCGAAGGGGACCGCCCTGGTCAACGTGGTCCCGGTGGATCTCAAGGACGACATCACTGCATTGCTCGCGGTGCAGCAGTACGAACCGGGTAAGTTCCTTGTCATGGCCAGCCGAAAGGGCGTCGTCAAGAAGACGCCGCTTGAAGCGTTCAGCAACATCCGCAAGACCGGTGTCATCGCCATCAACCTCCGGGAGGGCGACCACCTCGTCTCGGCCCAGGTCGTGAGCGACCAGAGTGAACTGGTGCTGGTCAGCCAGAACGGCCTGGCCAACCGCTTCAGGGTCGAGGAGTTGCGCACCGCCTCTCGCAGCAGCGGCGGCGTTCGAGGGCTGCGCGTCTCGGACGATGAGATTGTCGGCATGGATACGGTCACCATCGATGTGTACCTGCTGACGGTCAGCGTGAAGGGCTATGGGAAGCTCACCCGGGTCGACAGCATTCCGATTCACAAGCGCGGCGGCAAGGGGCTGCGCGTGCATCGCGTCGGCTTCGAAACGGGCAAGCTCGCCGTCGCAAAGCTCGTGCCGCCGCAGGGGTCACTCGTGCTCCTGTCGTCCACGGGCAATGTCGTGGTCATCCCGATGGAACAGATCTCCGTGCAGAGCAGAAATGCACGCGGCGTGCATCTCATGGCGCTCGAAGATGACGAGGTCGTCGTCTCGGTGACGGCGACCGGCGAAGCGGAGATGATTTCCGAGTAGCCTGGTCTTCGCACTCGCAGCGGAGACCAGTCCCGAACGAAGAAGGGGGGACGCCTCGATGAAGCTCGTCTTCGTCCACGGTTCCGGCAACACGGGCACTGTCTGGAGACATCAGACGGACTTTTTCCGCGACGCGGAGGCCGTGAACCTTCCCGGGCACCTGTCGCCAGGTGAGGCCTGCCCCAGTGTCGAAGCGTACTCGGAGTGGCTTTTCCGGCACGTCAACGCACGGCGCTATGCGAAGCCGGTTCTTGCCGGGCACTCGCTCGGAGGCGCCATCGTTCTGCAGTACGCGCTCGACCATCCGGAGAGTGTGGGCGGCCTCATCCTCGTCGGCACGGGCGCCAAACTTCGAGTTGCGCCGCACGTGCTCGAAGCTATCAAGAGGGGCATCGACGACCCTGACCCCTGGCTGAAGGACTTCATCGAGCCGCTGTTGCTGGATGTTGTCGAGGCGGCTGTGGGTTTGGCTACCAGGGAAGCGGGCATGGATGGCGACCTCCGGAAGGCTCTGCTTCGAGAGACAGAGCAAGTCGGGGCGGCCGTGCAGTTGAACGACTTCCTCTGCTGCGATAGATTCAATGTGATGGACCGCCTGCACGAGATACGTGTCCCCACACTGGTACTCTCCGGCAGCCGGGACGTCCTGACGCCACCTAAGTACGGCCAGTTTCTGGCCGACCACATTGCAGGAGCCCGCCACGTGATTATCGAGGGCGGCACGCACTTCTTCTTTGCGGAGAAGCCTGAGCAGACGAACCGCGCTATCGACAACTTCCTCAAGACGATGTAGTCAGGAAGTGCCGGCGGTAGAAGGGCATCCGCCCGCCAGGGCATGCAGTCCGCAGGAGTTGCAGTCGCCGGTCCGGCAGTCGGGAGTACGCTCGGAGGACAGCGCGCGCCGGCGTTCATCTCGGAGATAGGCGGTGGACACGCCGGTCTCGATGTGCGACCACGGCAGCGGTTCATCGAACGACCTGGCGCGATTGGCGAACTCCTCGAGGCTGAGGCCGCACTGCTCGAAGGCGGTGCGCCAGCGCTCGTAGTCGAAGCACTCTCCCCAGGCATCGAAGCGGCTGCCGGCCTGCCAGGCACGGAGGATGGCGGCGCCGACCCGGCGGTCTCCCCTCGACAACGCTGCCTCGACCTGGCTCGTACGCGTGTCCGGCCAGGACAACTTCACCCGGTCTGTTCTCAGCCCTCGCTTCAAGATGTCTACCTTGGCCTCCACCTCGGTTGCACCGCTCTGCGCGTCCCACTGGAACGGCGTGTGCGGCTTGGGCACGAGCAGTGAGACACTGACATTGAGCCTCAGGGCACGGTCCGTGGCGATGACGCGACGCACCAGCGAAGCGATTCCCTCCACGTCATCTTCGGTTTCGGTCGGCAGGCCCATCATGAAGTAGAACTTGAGCTTCGTCCAGCCACCCTCCCGCAACGCCTGAAGGGTGGAGAAGATGTCCTCCTCAGTGACGTTCTTGTTGATAGCCTGCCGCAGACGCTCGGTGCCGGCTTCCGGAGCGAAGGTGAAGGAGTTGCCGCGGCGGCCCGGGAGCGCCCCAAGCAAGCGTACCGACTCCGGTCCGAGGCGCAGACTGGGCAGCGAGAGCGTGATGTTGTCCCGCCGGCACAGCGGCTCCAGGTCCGAAACCAGCCTGTCTATCTCCGGGTAGTCGCTGCTGCTGAGCGACAGGAGGGACAGGTCGCTGTAGCCGCAGTTTCGCGTGAGTTGCTCGCATGCCGAGACCACCTGCTCTCTGTCTCGGGCGCGGGACGGCCGGTAGAGCATCCCTGCCTGGCAGAATCTGCAGCCGCGAGTGCACCCCCGCTGAATCTCGATGCTGCCGTAATCGTGCACCGCCTCCGCGAAGGGAACTACCGGGCGCGTCGGCGGAGGAGGGAGAACGGGGACGATGGCTCTCTGGATGACTGCCGGGATGCCCGACGCCTCCGGCACGAGACGCTCGAACGCGCCATCCCTGTCGTGGCGCGGCTGATACAGCGAGGGCACGTAGATAGATCCGAGCTCAGCCGCGGCCCTCAGTTGCTGCGTGCGCTGTCCCGCGTGTGCCAGCAGGCAATCGATCAGCGCGTCCAGCTTGTCCTCAACCTCGCCGATGAAGAACAGGTCGATGAAGTCCGTCATCGGCTCCGGGTTGACGGCGCAGCTTCCACCCGCGATGACGAGAGGGTGCCGGCCGCTTCGTTCGTGCCGCACCAGCGGAATGCCACCGAGGTCCAGGACCGTCAGCACATTCGTATAGGTCAGTTCATAGCCGAGAGAAAACGCGACGACGTCGAACTCACTCAGTGGCCGGCCGCTCTCCAGCGACCGCAGAGGCGAGCGACTTGCTCTCAACGCCTCCTCCATGTCCGTCCACGGAGGGAAGACGCGCTCGGCGACGATGTCCGGGCGCGCGTTGAGCATCTCGTACAGCACGGGCAGCGCCAGGTTGGACATCCCGACTTCGTACACGTCGGGATAACATAACGCGATGTGAAGACCGACCCGGTCCCACGGCCTGGAGACGGAGTTCCACTCACCGCCGGTGTACCGGGCCGGCCGAGCGACCTTGTTGAAGACGGACTCGACGAGACTCACGGGTTGTTCGCGCATTATAGCTGCTGTGAGCCGCCCTCTCAATCGAAGGGGCGGACGGAGGCTCGGGATGGGACGGCTCGTTGACCCTCCCGCTCTCACTTCCCTAGAATAGGTCCCTACACAGCATGAGGGCGCTGCTGCAGAGGGTCGTCTCCGGGTCCGTTGCCGTCGACGGGACCGTCACCGGCGACATCGGCCCCGGACTGGTTGTCTTCCTGGGCGTGGGAGTTGGTGATACCGAAGCGGATGCCGACTACCTCGCCCGGCGAGTGGCCGGATTGCGCGTCTTCGCGCGGGGTGACTCCGCCTTCGACCTCTCGGTGCAGGACACCGGCGGAGGAGTGCTCGTCGTCAGCCAGTTCACACTCATGGCTGACACGACGAAAGGGCGCCGGCCCAGCTTCACCGACGCGGCGCCGCCTGAGCTGGCGCGCCCCCTGTACGAACGGTTCGTTGCTGCCTTGAGAGAGACGGGATTGCACGTCGCCACCGGCGTCTTTCAGGAGCACATGCATGTCGAGATCCACAACGACGGCCCGGTCACGGTGCTGCTGGAAAGTCGCCGGCGTTAGTCCTTTCGGCGCAGACCCGTTCGTGCTTCCGGTTGGAACTTGACAAAGCACACTGGTATAGTCCCGACATGGTAAGCAAGAGCGGGATTGCCTGGGCCTGGCTGGCCCTTCTCGTGGTGCTTGATCTCGTGTTCCCCTGGGGGTTGATTGGTTCGACTCCCCGCTTCACGGGCTCCTTCCTTTTCTGGGTTCTCTGGACGGCCGCGGCCATTGCCAGCATGTTCGTGCTGTTTCTGAGGTGGCGGGAATGAGCGGCGCGGCGTGGGCCTGGCTGGCGGTGGGTCTCTACGTCGTGCTCGGCTTTGCCATCGCGCTTGCCGCCCGGAGGCACGTGGGCGTTGGCATGAGCGAGTTCTTCCTCGCCGACCGGCGCGTCGGCGGCTTCATCTCGGCGCTGACGTACAGTGCGACAACATACAGCGCCTTCATGCTTGTTGGTCTGGCGGGACTGAGCTACACCGGCGGCGTCGGCGCGCTTGGCTTCGAGTTGACCTACCTCGGTGGACTCTTCCTGGCCGTGTTCTTCCTGCCGAGGTTCTGGTATGCCGGGCGTCGCTACGGCTACATAACGCCGATGGATCTGCTGACGGACAGGTATCAGAGCCGGGCGGTGGGCGCCGTGGCCGCAGTCCTCGCCCTCGTCTTCCTCGTGCCCTACAGTGCGGCGCAGTTGCTCGGTATCGGGCTCCTGCTCAACGGACTCAGCGGCGGCGGCATCCCGGTCCTGGCAGGCATCCTCGTTGCCACGCTCCTCGCCATCGCCTGGTCGCGCATCGCGGGATTGCGTTCGGTCGCCTGGACGGACGCCTTTCAGGCTCTCGTGATGATGCTCAGTGCCTTCGTGTTGCTGGTTGTCATCATGGCGGAGATGGGCGGTCCTGGCTCGTTCCTGGCTCGCTTCGAGGCGGAGCACGCCGACCTGCTGACGATCCCATCCGGCTCGGGCATGTGGAGCATCCACATGTTCCTCGGCCTGACGCTGCCCTGGTTCTTCTTCTGCCTCTCAAATCCGCAGGTGAGTCAGAGGTTCTTCATCCCGAGTTCGGTGAGGGCGATGAAGCAGATGCTGGGAGGCTTCCTCATCTTCGGCTTCATTTACACGCTCATCGCGGTGCTGTGGGGCCTGGGAGCGCGCATGCTGGCGCCGGGGCTGTCCAATGCCGACATGGCCACTCCAACGCTGCTCGCAATGCCATTCATTCCGAAAGCGCTCGCGCTGCTTGCCATGGTGGGCATCATGGCGGCGGCGGTATCCACCATCGACTCCATCTTGCTCACCTTGTCATCCGTGTGGGCGCGCGACATCTACAGGGGCGTCTTCAACCGCAGGGCCGGCGAGGAGCAGGAACTCCGCATGGGCCAGTGGGTCATCCCGGTTATGGCGGTGATCGCCCTGGTTTTCGCGTGGCAGGTCTCGAACAAGTCCGGCCTGGACTTCATGATTGCGCCTCTCTCATCGGCGGCCTCGGCCGGGCTGCTGATGGTCGTGCCAAGCATCTTCGGCGCTTTCTACTGGCGGCGGGCCACGGCAGCCGGAGCGGTGGCCAGCATCCTGTCAGGGGCTGTCCTCGTGCTGGTGCTGCAGGTTACGGGCGTGAAACCGCTCGGCTGGTGGCCGGGAGTCTGGGGCTTCATCGTCTGCAGCATTGTGTTCGTGGGCGTGAGCCTGGCGACCCGCGCCCCTCTGAGCAAGGCAGACGAATTCCTGAGCTACCTCAAGGAGCGGCTGTCCTCGGGCAGGTTCGTCTGAACAAGCCGGCTCGTAGAAGTCGCTACTGGGGCTGGCGCGCGATGACGCTCAGCTTCGAATAGCGGACGAGCGCGCCTGACTCGGTCTTGAGGACGACGCTCGTGTCGCCGATGTCTTCAACCACGCCATAGAGACCGCTGCTCGTTATTACCTTGCTTCCCTTCTTCAGGCTCAACAGCAGCTCTTCCTGTTCCTTCTGGCGCTTACGCTGAGGCCGAATGGTGAAGAAGTACATGGCGGCAAACATGAGGACGAAGAAGAACAACAGTGGCAGGATGGCAGCGAGCTGTTCACTCATGGTGACGGATTCCTCCTTGCGGTGACGGGACTATTGTAGACCAGTAGACCCTGCAGCGCCCATGGGCTGGCGCGGGTTATGCGCGTGGATACGAGCCTGCCCGCGAGGCAGTCATCCGAGTCGAAGAAGACCAGCTTGTCGGTGCGCGTTCTCCCGAACCACCTGCCCTTCTTCCTTCCGGCGACGAGGACCTCCACCACGTGGTCAACGTACGTGTTGTTGATCTCCGCGGACACGCGCTCCTGCAACTCCTCTATCCGATGGAGACGCTCGGCTTTCGCGTCGTCGGATACTGAATCCGCGTAGCGCCGGGCGGCGGCGGTCCCTGGTCGAGGGGAGTAGGCGGCTACGTGGACGACGTCGAGGCGAAGTTGCTCCAGCAGCCGGTAGGTGTTCTCAAACTGGCTGTTCGTCTCTCCAGCGAATCCGACGATTATGTCCGTGCTGATGGCGATGCCGGGAATCGCCTCTCGAAGGGAGTCCACGAGCCGGCGGAACGTGTCTGCCGTGTAGCCGCGCGCCATGGCACGGAGAATGTCGTCGTCGCCCGACTGCAGCGCAAGATCGATGTGCTCGCAGACCTTGTCCAGCCGGGCCATTGCGCCTATCAGCGAGGGACTCATGTCCTTCGGGTGGTTCGTCAGGAAGCGGATGCGGACCAGTCCGGCCAGCGACTGGAGACGTTCAAGCAGCAGTGCGAGGTCCGGCCGGTCCGGCAGGTCATGGCCGTAGGAGTCCACATTCTGACCCAGGAGTACGACTTCTCTCGCTCCCGCGGCAACGAGAGAACGGACCTCCGCCTCAACGTCCTCAGGTGTCCGGCTGAGCTCTCGGCCCCGTGTGTACGGCACAATGCAGTACGTGCAGAAGTTGTTGCAGCCCTGGATGATGGGAACGTATGCGGATACGTCGGACACGTCTTCCTCATCACAGGCTATGGCGGGCGCGGAGTCGCGACTGCCGCAGAGCGGTGCCGGCGCCGCCTGCGCGGAATCCGCCGCCTCCGCAGCGCCGAGCCAGCGGGACAGCGCGGTGTAGTCGCCAGAGCCGAAGAAGAGGTCGACGTGTGGATACTCGGCGCGTAGCGCCGATCCATCTCGCGCGGCAAAGCAACCCGTCACTGCTATGCGCACCTCCGGCCTGCGCCTCTTGATGCCCTCGAGCAGTCCAAGGGTTCCCACTATTCGGTCCTCGGCGCTCTGGCGAACCACGCAGGTGTTGAGCACGACGAGGTCGGCTCCGTCCAGGCGCGGGCTTTCCGCATAGCCTGCTGCGGCAAGCAGCCGGGCGATGTGCCAGGACTCAGCCTTGTTCATCTGGCAGCCGATGGTCCAGAGGTGGAACTGACGCATGCGAAAACTATTCCTGCGAGCGGGTGCCATATAGTAGAGTATGCAATCGTGTCCCGCAAACGTGTGGAGGTAACCGACTCGCACGAGGACCACTGGAAACGCCTGCGCGAGCGGTTCTCAAAGGACGGACTGGCTGGCTTCCACGACTACGAAGTGGTTGAACTGCTGCTGACTCTGGCTCGCGAACGCGGAGACGTCAAGCCCGAAGGCAAGGAGGCCATCAGGCGGTTCAAGAGCGTGCGGGGCGTTCTCGATGCGTCGCGAAAGGACCTCGAAACCGTGTCCGGCATCGGTCCGGTGAGTTCGTTCACCATCAAGCTGGTCCGGGCCCTTGCGGAGTACTACTACGGCGAGAAGGTGAAGCGGGACGCGCCGCCGCTCGCAAGTCCGCGGGAGGTCGTCGACTACCTGCGCGTGAAGATGGGGTCACTCGAGCGGGAGACGTTCGTTGTCGTCTATCTTGACGCGCAGAACCGCCCCACGGCAGAGCCAGTGGCGCTGTTCGAAGGCACGCTGACCTCGAGCGCGGTCTACCCGCGCGAGGTACTCAAGAGCGCCCTGATGCACCATGCCGCGTCGATGATCTTCGCGCACAATCACCCGTCAGGCTGCGTGGAACCCAGCGAGCATGACCGGACCATCACCCGGGAACTCGTCCTTGATGCGAGTCTCATGGACATCGGCGTGCTGGACCACATAATCGTCGGCGCCGATGCGCACTTCAGTTTCGCCGACCACGGCCTCATCCGCGAGTATGCCAGGCAGGCGAAGGACTTTCAGGAGAGCCGCGGCCGGCAGGGCGCCTGAGGGCCGGCGCCTCTTCCCGGCATCATCTGTCGAAGTAGATGCTCTTGCCCGTGACGCTCAGGGGGATGCCGATAACGACGTCCGCGTCCATCCACTTCAGCTTGCAGACGCCCACTCCCAGCGTGTACATCATCCGGTTGTCCACGTTGTGGTCTGAGGCGACTTTGGCGGCCGAGCTGAGCGCCACTCCGAGGTCGATTGCAGTGAACGTGCAGACGGGTCCGGCGTAGTCGCTGCCGGCGACCCTCTTCGCGCGGGCGCCGCTGAGGGCGGCGCAGG
>CAZVCS010000051.1:0-12902 GCA_964625765.1 uncultured Dehalococcoidales bacterium
TCCGTCGAACCGCGCATGGAAGCTCCTTATCCGTGACCGCCAGCAACGCCAGGCTGACCCCAATTGTGGCCCGGCCGGGTGACGGTGACAAGGGTGCCGCACTACGGGATGGACGCGCGGCTCCCCGGGCGGAAGCGAATGGCGCAGCACGAGAGCGGACAAGCCGGTGCGCCGCCCGGTTTGGAGGTGACTGACGCCTCTGCTACACTCGTGACCGCAATGCAGTGCTGCACCTGGATCGGAATGCTCGTGGCGAACAGCCTCGACAGGCAGATACGTCAGGCTGTCTACGTCTTGAGCCAGGGCGGGGTAGTGGCCGTTCCCACGGACACCGTATACGGGCTGGCAGCAGATGCTCGAAGCGCGGAGGCGGTGCGCCGCGTCGTCGAGTTGAAGGGCCGCGCCCCGGACGCGCCGCTGCCGCTCCTTGTGGCGGACATCGCGCAGGCCGAGACGGTTGCCGGGCCGCTTGCTGGGGCCGCACGTGCGCTTGCGGTGCGCTTCTGGCCCGGGGCCTTGACTCTGGTTGTGCCGTCACGCATGGAGCTACCCGCCACCGTGCTGCGCGACGGCATGGTCGGACTGCGGGTCCCCGACGACCCCGTCTGCGTTCGAGTCATCCGACTCTTCGGCGCGCCAGTCACGGGCACCAGCGCCAACCTGACGGGGAACACGCCTGCCATGACGCCCGACGAGGTGAGGAAGCAGTTCGGCAACAAGGTCGACTATGTTCTCGACGCCGGCCGAGCGGGGGGAGCTGCCCCGTCATCGGTCGTCCGCGTCTCCGACACCGATCTCTCGCTGCTCCGCAGCGGAGGCATACCGGACGAGGAGCTTCGCGGCGCCTGGGAGGACTGGCGTCGCTCAGAGAAGAGCTAGGCGCTGTCGAGGCGACTTCCCGTACGCTGCATGTGGCAGCGTGTCCCTGCCACCTCCGGAGACAGGACTGAATCCAGAGGCCACCCGTCGACCCGCCAGAAGACCGGGGCACGCCTGCCATCTCGTGTGCGTGGGATATAATGTGCGCTCATGACTGAAGCGCGCGCGACCCGAGGTACTCAGCGTGCGGTGCTCTTGGTCACGTGTGCCGCGTCGTTCCTCTTTCCGTTCATGGGCTCCTCCGTCAACGTCGCCCTCCCCTCGATCGGCCAGGGACTCGGCATGACGGCGGTTCAGCTCACCTGGGTGGCGACCTCGTTCCTGCTCACGAGCGCACTCTTGCTGGTGCCGTTCGGTTGGCTTGGTGACACGCGAGGACGCAAGCGCATACTCGTCTCGGGCGTCGCAACCTACGTGGTGGGCTCGGCACTGGCCGGATTCGCGCCGACCGGGTCTGCCCTCGTCGTTGCGCGCTCGGTGCAGGGGGCGGGTGGCTCCATGCTCGCAAGCACTGCGGTTGCCATCCTCATTTCCGCCTACGATCCGCGGGAGCGCGGCCGGGTGCTCGGAATCAACGCCGCTTCGCTTTACGCAGGGCTCTCGCTCGGTCCGGCGGTGGCAGGATTCGTCACACAGTCACTCGGATGGCGGGCGGTCTTTCTCATGAACGTGCCTCTGGGTCTGGCGCTGCTGCTCGCAGCCCTGACCGGACTCCCCCGTCAGCAGCCCACGGGTCGGGCTCCAGGGTTCGATAAGGCCGGATTCACGTGCTACGCGGTGTTTCTGCTCGGAACCATGTACGGGCTGACCCTTCTCCCGCGCTGGGAGGGCATCACAGGGATGGCCATCGGACTCGCCGCGCTGGCCGTGCTGGTGCGGACGGAGCGCAGGACCACATCGCCGCTCATCGACATCGCCATGTTCCGCAGCAACGTGACATTCGCGATGTCCAACGTCGCGGCACTACTGAACTACGCGGGCACCTTCGCCGCCACATTCCTGATCAGCCTGTATCTGCAGCTTGTGACCGGGCTGACGCCCCGCGCAGCCGGCCTCGTCCTTATCTCGATGCCGCTTATGCAGGCTGTGTTGTCGCCGCTTGCAGGGCGACTGTCCGACCGGGTAGAACCGCGCATGCTTGCATCCGCGGGCATGGCATCCACCGTGGTCGCCCTGTTCGTTATGTCGCGCTTCACACTGCAGACCCCGGTCGCCGTGGTTGCATCGGCACTTGCCCTGCTTGGCGTGGGGGTCGGCTTCTTCTCTTCTCCGAATACCAACGCAGTCATGACCTCAGTTGAGTCACGTCGCTACGGCGTGGCCTCCGCCACGCTGAGCACGATGAGGCAGGTGGGAATGGTGCTCAGCATGGGAGCTGCGACGGTCGTCATCAACGCCGTCATAGGAGACATCCCGGTGGAGTCGGCGCCTGTAGCGCTCTTCGTCTCGGCCATGAGAACCACCCTGCTCATCTGTACCTTCGCCTGCTTCGCGGGCATATTTGCCTCTCTCGCACGCGGAGCCATCCACGCGCACCCGGAGAGCGCTGCGGGTCGCACCCCCGACTGACCCTTCGCACCGCCTCCGCGAATCGCTGCCATGCACGAGCGGGATTGCCCGCAGGGCAGGCAGTGCAGATGCGTCCGCTGCCTGTTGTCTGCTATATTTCTGAACTGTCCTCCGGCGACGCACGCGGGAGAGTGAGGCATGTTCGACAAAGGCAAGAAGCGACGAGAGGGGCGACAGGGACTCTACGGCGACGTGTCCGGTTTCGGAGGCCAAGCCCAGCCGGCCCGCGAGCCGATCCGGCGCCCCGTCTCCGGGGCGCCGGCCGCCGGTCCGGACATCGACCAGTACATGTATCGCAGCATCATGGGAACGGCCGCCCGCCCCACTGCCGGGCACGGCCCTGCTTCGGACGAGACCGCTGCGGGGTTCGAACCGCTGGGAGACTCAGGACCGGATTCGGTGACCTTGCGCATTGAACTGCCGGTGGCGAGGGCGCAGCAGTTGCGGGCTCTGGCGCGCGACCTGGATGAATCGCCGCAGACCCTGGCTCGTCTGTGGGTGATGGAGCGACTGCGGGAGCTGTCGGAAGCGCGCGCTGCCGGAAGCAAGTCCAATGGCGGCTCCGCGCAGGAGCCGAACAGGCCCTCTGTTCTGGAGTTGCCGGCGGCCGGGGCGCCCACCGGCCCCGCTCAGGGCCTTGCTGACCTGAAGCGCGAGCTGGGCGACAGGCTCATCACCGACCCGGACGAGCGAAGCATGTATGATGATACGTACGCGTTCCGGCAGTGGGGGCCCTATCTCGCTGGACTCGTGCTGTCCGCACGGGGCCGCAAGCTCTTCACGCTTGATGACATCCGCATGTTGCTGCGCGACGAACTGATGCCCGGCGTGTACGACACGCCCGGCGCCCTGGACCGTGACCTGGTGCTCAAGGACGTCGAGGTGGGCCGGCCCGGCGACCAGCTTCATCCGCATGCCTGCCTGGAGCGGGTTTCGCCTGGCGTCTACTCGTTCCTCGGGTTCCAGCGCGCGCGCTCGATGCGCGCAGCCCGGTAGGAATGAGAACCTGGAACACCGGCCTGTCGCACTCGCGAGAGTGGACCGTGGCAGCACGGTCGAGCATCGCTTCGTTGACGGCGGTGGGAGGAGACAGCAATGGCGCTTGACGATGGTCTCTCACAGCGTGCTCGAGAGCGGCTGATGGGTGTCGGCGGTCTGAGCGACACTGAGAAACAGATCCTGGCCGACCAGGCACAGCTCGATGTCCTTCTGCGTCGCTTCTACAAAGACGAGGTCACGTCAGCCGAGCTCCTTCTGCAACTGCGGCAGTACGAAGAGCAGCAGAAGTGGCCAATCCTGCGGTCGGCGCGTGAGAAGCTGAAGGCCTCGTTCAAATGGGAGAGCCTCGGATTCACGTTCACGGAGGCCGCGGACGGCGCTGTGACGCTTGTCGAAGGAGCGGCGCCCCGGCCTGAACCGGCCAAGGCGACCGGGGCAGTACTGGAACTGACGGACGCCACGTTTGATGCGGCGGTGGAAGCCAACCCGCTGCTGGTCGTTGACTGCTGGGCCGCCTGGTGCGGCCCCTGCCGCATGGTCGCACCCGTTATCGAGGAACTCGCCACAGAGTATGCCGGGCGCATCGCTTTCGCGAAGCTGGATGTGGACCGCAACCGCGGCATCGCGTCACGCTACCGCGTCCAGTCAATCCCCACCATACTTGTGTTCAAGAACGGGCGTCTGGTCGACCAGAAGCTGGGAGCCATGCCCAGGGCCATGCTGGAGCCGGCCATCGCGCGCCACCTCGCAGGGCCTGCTGCGTGATACGCGGGACTCTCTCGTGAGGCGGGCCGAACGGCTAGTCGCCGAACGCTATCGTGCCGAAAAGCACGAGGTTCAACACCGGGATGAGGACAAGAAGGCCGAGTGCGCTGTGCCGTCCGCGTTCCCGGGAGATACGCATCCAGACCAGCACCCAGCAGATCGCCCAGACGGCGAGCCACAATGTCAGCCAGAGGGGCCACCACGCCGCCAGACCGATGACGAGGGCGCCGAAGACCGCAACGAATACCAGGAAGAAGCCGTTCCCGAGCTTGCCGAGCACGCACATCAGCTTGAGATTGAGAACCGGCACCCAGCCTACCCACCATCCATTCACTCTCGCCTTACGGGCGATGACCATCAGACACAGGCTGAGCCAGACGTACATGCCCACCGAAACCACCAGGCCCCAGCCTGACGAGTAGGCATGCCAGACGCTGTACAGATAGTCCGCCAACTCGAGGTCCTCCTGAGCCGCCGACCGATTATACGTGTGCCGGACTCGGCCGACAACGGAAGTGCAGGAGAAGCAGCACGCTAGTAAAACGCACGGCGGGACGGAAAGGGTTGAGAAGAAAGGCTGGCTGGGGATCCTGGATTCGAACCAGGCCTAACTGATCCAGAGTCAGTCGTCCTACCGCTAGACTAATCCCCAGCGCGACAACACGGGCTGTACGCGCGCATGATAGCACAGACCGAAGGCAGCTACCAAGAGACGCAGGCCCGGCCGAGCACGGAACGAGAGGGCGGGAAACGTGTAGTCACGAAGCTCACGGGACGGTATCATATGAGGACATGCGACCCTTGGGGCAGCGAGCAGGAAGAGACAGATGGCATCGGTAGAGGATGACCACTATGCCACACTCCAGGTCACACCTCTGGCCGAGCCGGAGGTCGTGGCGGCCGCCTACCGCGCTCTCGCCAAGAAGTACCACCCGGACCGTTCCAGCGCCGCCGACGCCATGCAACGCATGGCCCAGATCAACGTAGCCTATCAGGCACTGCGAGGACGCACCGGCGGCCTCCCTGCCGGCGGCACGGTGGCGGAGAGCAACTCGACCGCGCAGCCGGCCGCGTTCTTCACCCGCGAGCGCGTCGACCCTGCTGCCTCGCTGGAACAGGTGCTCGCCGTGGTGGCACGGAAGGTCGACGCGGCACGGCAGAAGCTGGTCGACGAGATTGTGCGCGACGGCCTGCCTCACGATACCGCCGCCAACCTCGTACGGCAGTCCCTGCGTGAGACGTCCGGGAACAGCGCCTCCGCCGTCTCTTCGCGTCGCGGCCAGTCGGGAGGCCGCATTGGCGCCAGCACTTCGTACGATGAGGCACTCGGCATCGTCACGGCACGCGCCGAGGCCGCCCGAAACGAGCTGGCAGACACGCTCGTGCAGGACGGTCTTCAGCGGACCACCGCAGTCGAACTGGTAGATTCGGCCTTTGAGAGCGTGCGCCGTCGCCCTGGCACCGCCACGCCACAACAGGCGCGGTTGAGCTCTGAACACCTGAAACCGGACGCCTCGCTCGAGCATGGCCTGCAGATCACTGCCAGCAAGCTGCGAGCGGCTCTCAAGCTCGTGGTGGACGAGCTCGAGGGCGACGGCGTGCCGCAGCAGACCGCCCGGCAACTGACACAGGCCGCGCTCGAAGAGATGGCAACTGCCCGTCACCGGTGAGGCGCCAATCGTGCGGCCTGCAAGGAAGGAATGCTTCGATGGACACCCTGAGGTGTGAATCCAGACTCGGTGTGGTCATGAGGAACCGCGCGCTGCTGGAGCAGGCGCTGACGCACGGAAGCCACATCAACGAGACAGGAGCGGGCGCAATCGAAGGCAACGAAAGGATGGAGTTCCTTGGAGATGCGGTCCTCGGCATGGTCATCGCGGAGGACCTCTACGCGAGCCTGGCGACTGAGGGCGAGGGCAAGCTCACTGCGACGCGCTCGGCGCTCGTGCGCCGCGAGACGCTGGCAGACACGGCGCGGGGGTTGGGACTGGGCGCCTGTCTGCGCCTCGGTAGAGGGGAAGAAGCTAGCGGCGGTCGGGACAAGCCGAAGAACCTGGCGGACGTATTCGAGGCCATCATCGGGGCGGTCTATCTCGACCAGGGCTACGATGTCGCCCGGGCGCTCATACTCCGTCTCCTTGGACCCAGGATTCAGGCGGCGCGCGCGCACGGGACTGCCCCCAACTGCAAGGCCCTGCTGCAGGAGTACCTCCAGGCTCACAACGAGCCGCTTCCCAGGTACCGCATGGTGGAGGCGGTGGGCCCCGACCACGACAGGGAGTTCACGGTGGAGGTGACCCTTCACGGCTGCCCTCTGGCGACCGGCGTGGGCAGGAGCAAGAAGACAGCCGAAGCGACCGCCGCGTGCACAGCGCTGGCGCAACTCAGAGCAAAGGAGGTTTGACCCATGGGCAAGAGAGACTTCGAGAAGCGCGAAGCCAAGAAACCCAAGAAGGACGCGAAGAAACCACCCGTCATATCCACGCTCGAGCAACCCCCTGCCGAGGTGGAAGTGGTGAGGAAGCGCCGGAAGAGTGAAGAGGAGCCCGAGGAATAGCCGGCCTCAGACGATGTTCACGCCGTCGCGAGCACGGGCCACGCCATGAGGCGGCGCGTGCCCGCGCGGCTTCCTCTTCAGGTGCAGTAGCTTGAGCACGGTTCGGGTGACACTGCAGGGACACGTGCAGGGCGTTGGCTATCGCAGCTTCGCGCAACGCGAAGCGCTCAGGCTGGGGCTGACCGGTTTCGTTCGCAATCTGCCGGCCCGGGACGAGGTCGAAGTCGTGGCTGCGGGAGAAGAGGCCCGACTCGAGGATTACCTTGCGCGCCTCCGCAGAGGGCCGCCGGGATCATCCGTGGGACAGATGACGGTTGAGCAACTTCAGACTCAGGCGACGTATCGGGAGTTCGCGATACGCTACTGATTCTACGCGGCCTCAGCCAGAACCTGCTTGCCGCGCTCGATCAGCGTGAGGTGCTCAGGCTGGAGGCCGACGAGGCGCGCCGCGAGAAGGTCAACCTCGTACGGCTCACCAACCAGCACTTTGCCATACTCCGTGACCGTTCCTGTACGCGGGTCCGTGTCATAGTCGAGCCGCTGACGCGCCTCGATGACGCCCATGTCGAACGGCAGCGTGAAGTAGAGATCCGCGAGCACCTTCTCGACGTCGAGACCCTTGAGACCCTGGTACTCGGGCAGGTCGCGGCCGCGCCGGGGGCTGAGGGGCAGCAGACCCATGAGATTGGCGATTGAGAATCTGCCCGCCCCACGATTCATGTGGAACGGCGCTACGCTGATGAGGAAATCGCTCCGCAGCACAAGGTTCGGGACCCAGAACGTGCCGCTGGCATAGAACTCCTGCAGCGGATTCTCCATCTCGAGAAAGATCGAATCCTTCACATCAAGCAGCAGCACGCGGTTGAAGCTGTACTTGAGAGACTCATAGATGGGGTAGATGGGCTCACCGTCGCGGGTGCCATCGGCGATGAGGATCTCCGCATCGGTTAAACGCCTGATGCCTGAGACGATGGATTCGATCAACGCCGGGCTGGTCGATACCGGATACGGCGCCCCCAGTGAGGCGCACGGCTTGATGAGCACCCGCCGCGCCCACGCCAACTCGGCAGGCGGCGTGAAGTGGAAGCTCGAAGCCTCAAAGACGGTCGCCATTCTCCCTAACCACGACCCGGCGGCGGTGGCCGACGCAGCCGGTCATCACTCCTCACACGCCGCGGAGCCGAACCTCCAGCGAAGAAGCCGAACACCAGCCGGCAGCGGCGCCCTTTCAGCTAATCACCTCTCACGAACTCAAACAACGTCCGTACGGGAACGCCGGTGGCCCCCTTCACCGCGATGCCCGCGTCCTTGGAGCTGTTCGTTGTGCCGGCGATGTCGACATGCAACCAGGGAGTGTCGCCCGCAAACTCAGACAGGAACAGGGCAGCAGTGATGGCGCCGCCGTAGCGATTGCCTACGTTCTTTATGTCCGCTATCTGGCTCTTGTTCAACTCGCGGTACTCGTCCGCGAGCGGCAACTGCCACATCTTCTCTCCTGCCCGCGCACCAGCTCGGAGGAACCGGTCCGCCAATTCCTGGCGGTTCGAGAAGACACCGCTGTAGGCCGTGCCAAGTGCGATGCGGCAGGCGCCGGTCAGGGTTGCGACATCCACCAGTGGGCTGAGACCTTCGTTGATGCCGTAGCCGATGGCATCGGCGAGGATGAGGCGGCCCTCGGCGTCGGTACTGAAGATCTCGACGCTCTTGCCGCCGACGGTGCGCAGTACGTCACCCGGGCGAAACGCATGGCCGCCGGGGAGATTCTCGGTAGCCGGTATGAGGCAGGTCACGTTGGCTGGTACCTGAAGCTGCGCAACAGCACACAGGGCGGCCATCACGCCGGCGCCTCCAGCCATGTCGTCCTTCATTTCCTGCAGCCCGTCCGAGGGTTTGATGGAGATGCCGCCCGAATCGAACGTGATGGCCTTGCCGATGAGACCCAGCGGCGTTGCTCCCGGCGTTCCGCGTCTGTAGTCAAGTCGGATGAACTTCGCCGGCTCCGCGCTCCCCTGGGAAACGCTCAACAGGCCCCCCATGCCAAGGCGCTCCATCACCGGGCGGTCAAGCACGGTCACTTCGAAGCCGTGCTTCCTACCGAGGTCCGCGGCAATCTCAGCCATGCGCGTCGGCGTCATGTAGTTGGCGGGCTCATTGGTCATGTCGCGTGACAGGTTGGTAGCTCCAGCCAGGACCTCCCCTCCGGCGACAGCCACGCGAACCTGCGCGACGCTGGAAGGGTCCCGCACAACGATGCTGAGACGCTCGACATCGCCTACCTCCGAAGCCTTGTACCGCGTGAACTGGTACAGGCCCAGCACGGCGCCCTCGGCAGTGGCGCGCGCCGAGTCAAGCGGATTCAAACCACCCGCACCTGCCCCCATGAGCACAGTCGCAACGGTACGGCATCCCATCTTCCGCAAGGCCCTGCAGCCTTCGGCCACCGCATCACGCACGCGATCTACCGACAGCTCCGAGCGTCGCCCGAGTCCGCAGACCCCCACGAGCCGTGCCGGGAGATTGCCGAGCGAGTGTACTACCACCACTTCATTCGGCTTGCCCTTCAGACCCTTCGAGTCAAGCAGCGTGCCTACGGCGCCGCCCAGCAGTGCATCGACGGCCACCACAGCGGAAGACGGAAGACCCAGACGTTCGGAGTCCTCACACAGGCTGATGAGTATGCCATCCACCTGAGTCCTGGTGATGTCGCCGGCAGATACTTCGATTATCACGTCAGTTCCTCTCACGGTTGCCTTCGGAACCAATAATTGTATCCATTTTCACACCACAAATGAAGAGGTCGCATGCGACAAACTTCGATGCAGAGGGCAATTTCAAGGCCGCAGGCACACGAGCCGACGGCGGAAGGCATCACCCCTTGATTCGTAGACCCTGAGACTCCCGTCGGAGCTCAGTGATTCTGTCCCGGATGAGCGCGGCTCGCTCGAACTCGAGATCGCGGGCAGCCTGCTTCATATCGCGCTCGAGTTGCTTCAGGAGGGCGTTCAGGTCCCGAGCCGTTGCCGGACGCTCGCCGTACTCGCGCAGTGGCTCGGAGATTCGCTGCACCTGCTGTGCGATATCGCGTATCGCCTTCGAGATGCTCTGGGGCGTGACGTGGTGCTCCTCGTTGTAGGCAGCCTGAATCGACCGGCGACGCGACGTCTCGTCGATGGCCGTCCGCATCGACTCGGTCACCTCGTCCGCGTAGAGAATGGCGTGAGCGTTGACGTGCCGCGCAGCCCGACCCATGGTCTGGATGAGAGCCTCGGCGGACCGCAGGTACCCCTCCTTGTCCGCGTCGAGAATGGCCACCAGGCTCACCTCGGGCAGGTCGAGTCCTTCCCGGAGCAGGTTGATGCCGACGACCACGTCGTACACGCCAAGTCGCAGGTCACGAAGGATCTGGATGCGCTCCAGGGTTTCGACCTCCGCATGGATGTGGTGCGTCTTGATACCGACCTCGGACAGGTATTCGCTCAGGTCTTCCGCCATGCGCTTCGTAAGGGTGGTGACGAGACAGCGCTCCTGCCTCGATACACGAGTCCGAATCTCCGCGATGAGGTTGTCGATCTGTCCCTTGGTCGGACGCACCTCCACCGTCGGCTCCAGCAGCCCCGTGGGACGTATCACCTGCTCGCACACCCGCCTGCTGCGTTGCAGCTCATATTCCCGTGGCGTAGCCGAGACATAGATGACCTGGTTCACGCGCGTGTTGAACTCATCGAAGTTGAGAGGGCGATTGTCCAGGGCGGACGGGAGGCGGAAGCCGTGGTCTATGAGCACTTGCTTGCGCGCCAGGTCGCCATGGTACATCCCGCGAATCTGAGGCAGCGTCATGTGGGACTCGTCGATGAAGAGAAGGTAGTCCCCGGGGAAGTAGTCAAGCAGGGTCCACGGTGTGCTCCCCGGGCTGCGCCGCTGCAGATGGCGGGAGTAGTTCTCGACGCCGGAGCAGTAGCCGACCTCCGTCATCATCTCCAGGTCGTATTTCGTGCGTTGCTCGAGCCGTTGTGCTTCCAGCAGCTTGCCTGTGGCGCGAAGCTCCTCCAGCCGGTGCTGCAACTCGGCGCGAATATCCTCCATGGCCTCTCTGACCTTTTCGTCCGGGGTGACGAAGTGCTTGGCGGGGTAGATATCGATGTGGTCAACCTCGGCGAGCAGTTCGCCGGTCACAGGATCGACCTCCGTGATGCGCTCGATGTCGTCTCCCCAGAACTCAATCCGCACGGCCGTGTCCTCGTACGCGGGGCAGACCTCGACAGTATCGCCGCGTACCCTGAACTTGCCGCGGGACAGGTCTACGTCGTTCCGCTCGTACTGCATGCCGACGAGCATGCGCACGGTCCGCTGCAGTCCGGCAGGCTTGCCCCGCGCCAGGGACAACGCGAAACTGCGGTACTCGTCCGGAGAGCCGAGCGAGTAGATGCAGGAAACAGACGCGACGATAACAACGTCGCGCCGCTCCAGCAGGGACTTCGTGGCCAGGTGCCTGAGACGGTCGATCTCGTCGTTGATCTCCGTCTCCTTCTCGATGTACGTGTCTGTACTCGGGATGTAGGCTTCAGGCTGATAGTAGTCGTAGTAGCTGACAAAGTAGCCAACCGCATTCTCGGGGAAGAAATCGTGGAACTCAGCGGCGAGCTGCGCCGCCAGGGTTTTGTTGTGACAGATAACCAGCGTGGGTCTCTGCACGCGGGCGATGATGTTCGCCATGGTGAACGTCTTGCCGCTGCCGGTGACACCGAGCAGGGTCTGCTCGGCGAACCCCTGCTGGAGACCGTCGACTAGCCCGTCGACAGCGGCCGGCTGGTCGCCCGTCAGGCGCATGTCGGAAACGATGCGGAACAGATTGTCCATCCGAGTGGGTCCCGCGCCAGGCGCACTCGCCGCGACTCGTCACGGCACTGACCGCTAGGCTTTGGTCAGCGACCTCAGGGCAAGCCGCAGACGCGTTTCGAGCGAAGCCCCCGCCTCGCCCTCTGCGAGCCTCGCGGCCTCGGAGGCTTCACGCAGTGTGTACCCCAGAGCGATGAGGGCAGCCACCAGCTCGCCATCACCTCCACCGCCCGAAGACGCCCCCGAAACGACAAACGCCTGAACCTTGCTCTGAAGCTCGACGCACAGGCGCGCGGCGATCTTCTTCCCAACGCCCGGCACTCGCGACAGCAGCGCGGTGTCGTTCCGGGCGACCGCCCCGGCCAGTTCGTCCGGCTTGAGTGCGCTCAGCAGACTGAGAGCAACCCGAGGACCGACGCCGCTGACCGAGATGAGATCCAGGAAGAACGAGCGCTCGTCTTCAGTCAGAAACCCATACAGAACGGGGTTCTCATCGCGGACAAGGAGGCAGGTATGAACGTGTGCGGTGGCTCCGGTCGGGCCGACAGAGTCCGCCGTCCGGGTCGACGTCTTAAGAGAGAAACCGATGCCGCCGACATCCAGAACAACATGGTCAGGGTCTCTGGATACGACGACCCCGTCCAGGAACGCAATCATCTCGCCTCGCGATTGAGTCGTCGCGCCGCTTCGGTTGCGTGCAGATGACACAGCGCGACCGCCAGCGCGTCGCTGGCATCAACCCCCTGGTCAAGCTCCTTCAGCCCCAGCTCGAGCATGACCATCGTTCGCACCTGCTCCTTGTCGCCGCGGCCGTAGCCGCTGACATGACGCTTGACCTCGGCCGGAGAGTAGTACGAGACGGGCAGACCGCGATGTGCCGCGGCAAGAATGGCGAGCGCCTGTGCGCGACCGATCATGAATGCCGAGCGAACGTTGATGCCGGCAAACGGATCCTCGATGGCAACCTCATCCGGCTGCACCTCATCGATGACGCGGCCGACGGCTTCAAACAGGGTGACCAAACGTTGCTCGACGGGCAGTCGCGCACCCGCCTTCAGCACACCGCAGCCAACGAGACGCGCGCGTCCGGTCCCCTCCACCACACCATAACCGAGAAGTACCGTGCCTGGGTCCACACCAAGCACTCGCATCGCGCCTACGCCTGCTGCAATCCTTCGAGCGCAGACTCGGAGAAGTCCGCGTTTGAGTAGACTCGACGAACGTCGTCCAGCTGCTCCAATTGATCGATGAAGTTCACAATCTGACCGGCCTTGGCATCGTCCACAACGATCGTGGT
>CAZVCS010000052.1:0-12762 GCA_964625765.1 uncultured Dehalococcoidales bacterium
CTCGGAAATGCCCGCGCACTCTACGTCGCGCTGAACGGCGCTGAACGAACGGTCGGCGTGCTTGCGTGGCAACCGCATGCTGATGACGACCCAATCGACGCAGCCCGGCGACGACTGGTGGACGCAATCGCGCCACAGGTTGCCCTGGCAGTGGAGCGGGACTGGCTGGCACAGGAGTCGCAGCGAATCTTGGCCGAAGCTGACGCAGAGCGCCAGAGGAGTTCCCTTCTCAGCGTTGTCTCGCATGACTTGAGAACACCCCTGGCTGCGATAGCAGGGTCGGCCAGCAGCCTGGTGGAGCACGATTTCGATGCCGAGACCAGGAAGGAGTTGGCGGCGATTATCTACGAGGAGAGTGATCGACTCTCACGGCTCGTCGACAACCTCCTGCACCTCACGCGAATCCAGTCCGGTTCCATGAGGGTCGAGAAGGAATGGCTGCCACTGGATGAGGTGATTGGGTCCGCACTCAGGCGGGTCGAGACGTCGATGAGAGGCCGTGAGGTCCGGCTCAGCATCCCGCCTGAACTGCCCCTGGTTCCAATGGACGGGCTTCTCATGGAGCAGGTGCTGGTCAACCTTCTCGACAACGCGGCGAAGTATTCGCCCGTCGATTCTCCGGTGGAGATTGCGGCCCAGATGACGCAGGAAGGCGTCGAGGTGACCGTTGGGGATCGAGGACCCGGACTGAGCGAAGTTGACAAGGGGCGCGTGTTTGAGCTGTTCTATCGCGGCGTCCTGAAGGCAGGCACCCGCAGTCGCGGCGCGGGTCTTGGCCTCGCCATATGTCGCGCCATCGTCAGGGCTCACGGCGGACGTATCTGGGCCGACTCGCGCGAAGGCGGGGGGACGTCGCTGACGTTTGTGCTCCCTGTCAAAGGAGTGCCTTCGTCTCTGCAGGGACTCGAAGCCCGGAGGGACGCCACCGATGTCTGACCTGCCGTTCATCGTCATCGTGGAGGATGAGAAGCCGATAGTCAGGTTCCTGACTGCCTCTCTTCAGAACCTCGGCTACCGCGTCGCCGTGGCAGAGACCGGTTCTCAGGCAATGACTACCATCGACTCACACTTGCCCGACCTTATCATCCTCGACCTGGGCCTGCCCGATATGGACGGCATCGAGGTCATCAACCATGTCCGCACGTTCTCGCGGTTGCCGATAGTCGTTCTCTCGGCTCGCGATAGAGAAGGGGACAAGGTGAACGCACTCGACCGTGGGGCAGACGACTATCTCGCGAAACCCTTCGGTGTGGGAGAACTGGCGGCCCGTGTCAGGGTCGCACTGCGCCATCGTGCGCAGGCAACCACGGACGTGGACCCAGCATCCAGCGTGTTCGTGTCCGGGGACCTGCGCGTAGCCCTCCAGGACCGCAGGGTCTTTGTCGGAGAGAGGGAGGTGCACCTGACGCCCATTGAGTACCGTCTGCTGGTGACGATGTGCACACATCCGGGCAAGATGCTGACCCACCGGTACCTGCTGCGCGAAGTATGGGGACCCGCCTACACGGACGAAGTCCATCAGCTTCGCGTCCATATGGCGAATCTGCGCCAGAAAATCGAGGTAGAACCGGCGCGCCCACGCCACCTTCTCACAGAGCAAGGTGTGGGATACCGGCTCTCAGTGAACGACTAGGCGCTCATCGTCGGCGCATGGACCACACCGGACCAACCGAGACCTCACGGCGCGTACGCCTCGCAGCACCGTCCCGGTCCATGCATGTGAGCTCCTGCGAAGCACGCCGCTGTGAGTGCCTGGCGTCGGCCACGACTGCAGTTGCGCTTCAGGTCCGTGCGTCCGCGCCTTCGATTCCGTGCCCCATCCCTTGCCCTCCCCGTTGTGCGGCGACTACAATCGGTCTTCTTCGGAGGTCGCTTCGGCTGTGATATCCCACATCATCCTCGGCATCACTCTCGGCTTCGCTGCCGCCGTGCAGCCGGGACCATATCAGACCTTCCTCATCTCAAGGACCCTGCAGGACGGCTGGCGGCACTCGCTGCCTGCGGTGTTCGCCCCGTTGCTGAGCGATGCGCCGGCCATCGCGCTGGCCCTGCTGCTGCTCACCAGTTTGCCCGGGTGGATGGAGAACATTCTCTACTTCGTGGGCGGCTGCTTCGTGCTCTTTCTGGCGTACAATGCGTACCGCTCGTTCCGAGACTACTCCTTCAACCGGGCGGCACTGCTGCAGTCCGGTCGGCAGAACTTCTTCAGGGCGGTCACACTGAATCTGCTGAACCCGAACCCCTATCTGTACTGGAGCCTGGTCATGGGGCCGTTGCTGCTCAAGGCCTGGAGGGGGTCGACGGCCGCCGGCATTGCGATGCTTTCAAGCTTCTACGCTACGATGCTCTTGACCTGCGCGGGCATCATTCTGCTCTTTGCCGGCATAGGCCGGCTCTTCCCGAAGGTGAACCGGATACTGATAGGCGTCTCAGTGGTCGCACTCGCGGCATTCGGCTGTTACCAGCTCTGGCTGGGATTCACATCCCTCCAGTCGGGGTAGGTGTCCGCCACCATGGATGGCTCACGCGTCGCTACCCGCCGGCTTCGTCCGGCCATGTCCGCTCGAGGAAGGGCCCCCGCCCTGAGCCCCACTTGTAGGAGTTGTAGCTGACCGGGCACGTCTTGTAATAGTCCTGGTGGTAGTCCTCGGCCGCGTAGAAGACCGTGAACGGCAGTATCAGCGTGACTATCGGCCCGCCGAACTTGCCGGAGTCCTCCAGCTCACGAAGCGACTGCTCTGCCAGCGACTTCTGTGCCTCGTTATGGTAGAAGATGGCCGTGCGGTACTGCGTGCCGCGGTCCGCGAACTGGCCGCCGGCATCGGTAGGGTCTATCTGGCGCCAGTATGTGTCGAGCAGTTGGGTGTAGCTCACCTTGTAGGGGTCGTACGTTATCTGCGCCGCCTCGTAGTGGCCGGTGTCGCGGAAGAGGACGTCTTCGTAGGTGGGATTCTCCATCTCGCCGCCGGTGTATCCCACCACCACAGCCTTTACGCCGTCGAGCGCCTCGAAGGCTGGCTCCATGCACCAGAAGCAGCCGCCCGCGAAGGTTGCGGTCTCAAGTCGTTCGGAAGCGTCGGCGTTCACCACAGGCTGTTCCTCCACGGCGCGCGAACACGACGGAAGCGCCGACAAGATCGCGGCGAGGCAGGACAGGATGACGAATCTCCGCGTTCCTATCATTGAGCGCCCCAGCACGTCCATCCGGGTAGTGTAGCGTAGGGAGGCCGAGGGCTCCGAATCGAGGCGGGCGTCTCTCTCGGCGCCGCCGGTCGCCCGCGCGCACCTGCCATTGCCGGGTGCCCGGGCGCGCGAGTCGTGGTTGCGGCTGGACTTCCCCCTCTGCTACATCTTCCGGTACACGAACCGACCACCAACCATGGTGGCCACGACCGGGATGCTGCCGATCTCGTCCGGGGCCGCCTTCGTTGGGTCCGCACTCAGGAAGGCGAAGTCGGCCAGCTTCCCGACCTCGATGGACCCCTTCTCTGATTCTTCGAAGGAGGCGTAGGCGCCGCCCAGCGTGTAGACGCGGATGGCCTCCTCAGCACTGATGCGCTGGGCGGGGCCGATGACCTCACCCGCTCGACTCTTCCTCGCTACGCAGCTCTGGACGGCCACCAGCGGGTTCCAAGGGCCGCACGGGTGGTCGGAGCTGCCCGCCACCGGAATGCCCATGTCGAGGAATGAGCGGTGCGGCAGCATCATCTCGAGCCGTTTCGCACCGTAGGAGCTCATCTTCTCCCCGTGGTAGTAGATGTACGCGCCGAAGGGAATCACTACCAGTCCCAAGCGCTTGATGCGGGCCAGCAGTCCCGGGTTCATAACGCTGCAGTGCTCGATGCGGTGTCGGTGATTGGGGCGCGGATGCGCGGCGAGAGCGTTCTCATACGCGTCCAGCACCATGGCGACGAACCTGTCGCCGTTCGCGTGGATGCCAATCTGGAATCCGGCCTTGTGCGCCGCCAGTACCTGCGCGTTCATCCTGTCCGTGCTGACCCCCTGGACGCCGTAGTTATCTGCTGAGCCCTCATAGGGCTCGTTGAGCAGCGCAGTCCTTCCGCTCAGCGCTCCGTCTCCCAGCAGCTTGATGCCGCCCAGCCGCACCATCGAGTCACCGAACCCGCTCTGCATTCCAGCCGCTGTCGCCTCGTTGAGGTAGTCGACGTAGACGTAGGCCGTGACTCTGGCAGTCAGCTCGCCGCAGGCACGCGCCGACTGGAAAGCTCGTAGCATGGTGGGGTCGGAGAGCATCTCGTGCCAGCCGGTGATGCCGAAGCCGGCAGCCTGGCTGCACGCCAGACGTAAGGCCTGCTGGTCCTGCTCGGGCGTAGGGTCGGGGATGAGGGGATGCCCCCGGTACAATCCACGCCCGATGAACTGATCCTGGCCGGTCTCGAAGATGCAGCCGTCCAACTCACCTGCGGCATTGCGTCCGTACCGGCCACCTTCGGGATCGGCCGAGTCACGGCTGAGTCCGGCGCGCTCCAGTCCGCGGCTGTTGACCATCAGGATGTGGCCGCTCGAGTGCTCGACACAGACGGGATGCGCCGAAGCCGCCTCGTCCAGGTCGGTTCGAGTGAGCAACCGCTTCTCTGGCAGCTTCGCCTCATCGTAGCCGAAGCCGAGAACCCACTCCCCCGGAGGTATTGCCACTGCCTTCCTCTTCAGCACCTGCTTCACGTCCGCCAGCGTGGTGGCACTGTCCGGGCCGCAGCCGGCACGAAGGAGGGAGCGCCGACCGGCATCGAGTGGATGGCAATGGGCATCGATGAAGCCGGGCGTGATGGTCTTCCCACGGGCGTCGACAACGTGCGTGCCGGCGCCGATGAGAGTCTGTATCTCGTGGTCCGAACCGAGGGCGAGAATCCGGCCGAACTTGACAGCTATCGCCGTCGCGCGCGGACAATCAGGATCGATGGTGATCACGTTGCCGCCGAGTATCACGACTTCAGCATTACAGGTCATCGCATCTTCCTTTCGCCGAGTGCAGGCTCTCCCGTACGCCGGGGTCGCCGGGCCTGGACAGTGGCTGCGGACTCCACGTCCGCAGATGCTCCACGCTACCACATCGCGACAGGAGCGAACAGGGTCGCCTTGCACAGGTCACTCCTCGGTCGCCGAGACCGTGACGGTGTGTGCCATTCCGCGCCGCGCATATGCCCGGCCCTCTGTTGCTGCGGCCTCGTGATGATGGATAATCTCCGTCGATGACGAAGCCACGTCTTCCGCGCTACGGTCTTGTGCTGCTCCTGGCGGCCATTGCTGCGTCCGCGAGCTGCTCAGCTCCTGCCATACCCGCTCCAGAAGCGTCCACTCCTGCTGCGCCTGCTCCCGCCGCGGCGACCGGTACGCCGGAGATTCCCAAGGTCGTTCACTACGGCTACGAAGTGGTGGCGGCGTATCCCCACGATGCACTTGCTTTCACGCAGGGTCTCGCCTTCGATGAGGGCTTCCTGTACGAAGGAACGGGACTCGTGGGCAGGTCCTCGCTGCGTCGGGTGGAGCTTGAGACGGGAGAGGTCGCGGCGACCGTGCCGCTTCCGGACGACTGGTTCGGCGAAGGCATTGCCGTCTACAGCGACCGGATAGTGCAGCTCACGTGGCGGAACGGTGTCGGACGCGTCTACGACCGGCGCGACCTCCGTATGCTGTGGGACTTCGCCCATGAGGGAGAGGGTTGGGGCGTCACGTACGACGGAGAGCGGCTCATCGTGAGCGACGGCACGTCCACCCTCCGGTTCCTCGACCTGGAGACCTTCGCGGCTCAGGGGAGCGTGCAGGTGCACGATGGCGGCGCCGCCGTGCAGGGGCTCAACGAGTTGGAGTTCATCAGTGGCCGCGTCTACGCGAACGTGTGGCCGACCGAGCGGATAGCCGTCATAGACCCGGCGGACGGCCACATCACGGGCTGGGTGGATTGCAGCGGACTGCTCGCCACCCGGCTGGTCACGGGCGCGGTGGATGTGCTCAACGGCATCGCGTGGGACGAGGAGAACGAGCGACTGTTCGTCACCGGCAAACTCTGGCCCTGGCTGTTCGAGATCAGGCTCATCCCGAACTTCTCGCCTTCCGCTCCCTGACAGACTGCCGGTGAGTCCTCTTCAAGCACGGCGCTATCGCGTGGACCCCAGGAACCTCCGCAGCCTGCGCTGAAAGAGAGGGCTCTCCCAGACCTCCACGTTCAGCAGACCCTTCGGCATTTCGCCCCGCCGAAGCGCCTGGAACTGCTCCAGGATGCTGTCCCACTGACCATCGAACATCTGGTCCAGCCAGGCCAGCGAGTGCGGCGCCAGGATGACGTTGTCCAGCTTCAGCAGAGGGTTGCTTGCGGGTGTCGGCTCCTCCTCGAACACGTCCAACCCCGCTCCCTGTATCCACCTCTCGGTCAGAGCGCGTAGCAGCGCCTTCTCGTCCACTATCGGCCCCCGTGCCATGTTGATGAGGAAGGCCGTCGACTTCATCTGGCGCAGCTCACGCTCTCCGATCAGATGGCGGGTCTCTTCATTCAGCGGGCAGCAAATGCTGACGAAGTCGGACTCCCGCAAGACGGTGTCCATGTCCACGAGCGTGGCCTTCACATCGGTCACGCTTTCAGGCTTGATGTAGGGGTCGCAGCCGAGATGCCGCATGTCCAGCGGCATCGCCAGCCTGAAGACCTCGTGGCCGATGTTGCCCACACCTATCACTCCCAGCGTCCTGCCAATCAGCCCGATGCCGTGATGCATGGCGCGTTCCGTCCACCGGCCGGACCTTATGAGCCTGTCCTTGAAGGGCATCCTCGTGCTTAGCGCCAGCAGAAACGCCAGGATTGCGGTGGCGACGGGGCGGCGCACCGCATCGCGTGTGATGCACAGGGCCACGCCTGCCCCAGTGAGTGCCGGGACATCTATCATGTCGTATCCCACACCGAACCGGTGTACGGACAGCAACTGGTCGTTGCCCACCAGCGTCGCAGGCGTCCATCGCGGCGTGAGGCTGAAGACCATGTCGTACCCTGCTATCTGCTGCGGAGTGACCTCCCGCAGAAGCTCTGAGAAGACCCTGTACTCTACGCCGGGCATCCCTTCGAGCAGCTTGAGCCCCGGACCGGGAGCGATGAAGCTGCCCGCTGCGTCGACCACGTCCTTGCTCAGCCCTATGCGTACGGCTCTGCTCACGTCCTTCCTCCCTTCGGTCTCTTCGTTCGCCTTGCCTCCTGCCGTCCCGCCTTGTCGCGGTCCACGTGCCGGCGTGACCCACATCAGCGGAACCAGACGAGCCAGGAGACGATTGCTGCGATTCCGAGCACACAGACGGCGATGATGACCTCTCCGACGTGGCTGTGCGGTCGCTTCACGGCCATTCGAGCTTCCGCCGTCTGCTGCAATTCAGCCTTGAGCGGTTCGGGTATGAGCCGCACCATCATCATGATGGCGAGCGGAATCACGACAAGGTCGTCGAGTATGCCGTGGAGCGGAATGAAGTCCGGGAGGATATCGACCGGGCTGATGGCGTAGATAGCCGCTGCGGCCGCAAGCGCCTTGACGTACCACGGCGCCCGGGGGTCGCGCAGAGCCATGTACGAGACTCTTGTGTCCCGTCTGGCGGTGTGCTTCCACCCCTGCAACTGCTCGAACACATGAACCCCGGCGGTTTCCCGGTGTCGACGTGTCCTGCACCGGGCACGTCGACTGCCTACACTATAGCGCACGGGATTGCGGGGTTTTTGCGGTCACGCCGTCGTCCGCACAGGTGGCCGCGGCCTTGCAGCTTGTCCGGGCGCTATGCCGAATCAGACGAAGAGCCGTCCATCGACACAGGTGACCGCCTGTCCGCCAACGCGTATGCTGCTGTCGCTGATTGACATGCGTATCCGTCCCGCTCTGCCCAGCGCCCCTCCCTGGGAAGCCAGGTACTCGGCGCCGAAGTGAGCCGTCTGTGTGGTGTGTCGGATGAAGGCCGCCACGCAGCCGTTGCCGCTGCCGCACACGGGGTCCTCGTTGACGCCCTGTCGGGGAGCGAAGGCACGGACCTCGATGTGAGCCGGCGACCCGGTGGGATACTCGCCGAAGATGACTACGCCTTCGGACTGAAGGTCGATGGATGCAAGACGCTGAAGATCGGGTCTCGCAGCCAGAACGGTCTCGGCGTCTTGCAGTTGCGCCACCACCCAGCGCACCCCCGCGTCTATGAGGCAGGGAGCGTGCTCGTGCGAAACCGTGACGCCGAGGATTGCCTCTATCTCCGCGACCGTGCTCTCGGCAAGCGGCGTCGCGGACGGTTGCGGCAGCTCGAAGGATATCCATCGACCGTCGTGTGATTCCTCCACCTTGAGACTGACCAGCCCCACTCCGCACTCCTGGACCAGCGTACCGTTTCGCGGCCGGACGAGGCCGGCTTCCAGCAATGCGTGGGCCGTTCCGACGGTTGGATGGCCGGCGAACGGAAGCTCGGACGCGGGCGTGAAGATGCGGACGCTGTAGTCGGCCTGCGGATTCGCGGACGGCACCACGAACGTGGTCTCGGACAGGTTCGTCCAGTTGGCCACCCGCTGCATCTGCCCTGTGGTCAGAGTGTCCGCCTTCAAGATGACGGCAACGGGATTGCCCTTGAACCTGACGCCGGTGAAGACGTCAACCTGCTTGAAAGGTACGCCCTGCATGTTCGCTCCTTGGCGCCTGCCGGCGCACGACCGCTCCCCTACCTGTGAAACTCACTCGTTACTGCACGCATCTGCCCGAGCGCCCAATCCACGTCGTCGGCCGAGACCATCCGGTGGGTGACGGCGCGTATCCTGGGGCCTTCGGGGTAGTTCAGCCTCACGCCTCGCTCGAACAGGCGGTCGATGAACGCACCGACGGGAACGTGCTGCGGCAGGGCGAACATCACGATGTTGGTCGGCGGCCTCGCCGGTGAGCAGCTCACGCCGGGAATCTCCCAGAGACCGGCCGCCAGTCTCTTCGCGTTCTCGTGGTCCTCGGGCAGACGGGAGAGCGTCGTGTCCAGGGCCACGAGCCCGGCTGCGGCCAGGACGCCGGCCTGCCGCATGCCGCCGCCGAGCATCTTCCGCTTCTTCCGCGCTCGTGTGATGAACTCTGCCGAGCCGCACAGCACCGAGCCGACCGGTGCGCTGAGCCCTTTGGAAAGGGAGAAGCAGACGGAGTCTGCGGGCGCCGCCAGCCGTGCCGCGGCGATATCCAGGAAGGCCGCCGCGTTGAAGATGCGAGCCCCATCGATGTGGACCGCGAGCCCATGTCTGTGCGCCAGCTCGCACGCGGCTGCGGTGTATTCCGCGGTCAGCACCGTGCCGCCGCAGCGGTTGTGCGTGTTCTCGAGGCAGAGCAGTCTGGTCGGCGGATAGTGCATGTCGTCCGGCCGGATGGTCGCCTCGACCGCCGTGAGGTCCAGGCTGCCGTCGTCTTTGTTGGGCACGGTGCGCAGGACGGCGCCTCCGAGCGCCGAGGCGCCCCCGACCTCGTACCAGAGGATGTGCGACTCGCTGCCAAGGATGACCTCTTCACCCGCCTGTGTGTGCGTCAGCACCGCCAGCAAGTTGCTCATCGTCCCGCTCGCGGTGAACAGAGCCGCTTCCTTGCCAAGCAGCTCTGCTGAGCGCTGCTCCAGCCGGTTCATGGTCGGGTCTTCGCCGTAACAGTCATCGCCCAGTTCTGCCTCGTACATGGCTCTTCGCATCGCCGCGGTGGGCAGTGTGAACGTATCGCTGCGTAACTCGACTACTCTCATTTTGCCTTCCTCTCGGGGGCGAGCGGTCTGCCCCGGTCCGGCTCCATCGCTTCCGTACGGAGCCACGGTACTCGATACTACAGTGCGACCCTTCTTCCGGCAAGTGCGAGCGCCGCCACGTTCGGTCCTGCCCTCGGATGCTTCTGACAGGGGAGTCAGTCCCTCCGCTCGCGGAACGGACTCTCTGCCGCTGGGAGCGGCACGTTTGAGACAAGGTACAGGTGTTTGCCAGCAGGTGTGGGGACAATGCGCTCGACAATCGCTACGTCCAGTTGGACATCTCCGCCAAGCCAGTCGCAGAACTGGGCACGAACGGCTTCGCCGAGCGCGGCGGCTTCCGTTCCGGACGCTGCTGCGCCCGGCACGACCCGGACTGTCACATGGTCCAACTCATCCTGAACCAGTTGGAACTGCCGGATGCCGAGAGGGACAAGACCGGACGAGTCGAGCGAGACCGTCGACAGCCTCTTGCCCGAGGGCGTGTAGATGGCGCCTCCTGTCCTGCCGATGACCGTCGACAGGCGCGGGTGGACTCGGCCGCAACTGCACGAGCCTTCGACGAAAGAGCCTTCGTCCGATGTGTCGTAGCGTATCCGCGGCATGCCGTATTCGTGCAAGTTCGTTACCAGTATGTGACCGACCTGCCCCGGCTCCAGCGGCCGACCGTCGTCGTCGACGACCTCCACGATGAGGTCCTCCGCGGCAACGTGCAATCCCGAGTGGGCGCTGCATTCCATGGCGATGTCGTAGTTCTCGAACGAGCTGTACTTCGAGAACGGCTCTCGTCCGAAGACCTCTCGCAGCAGAGCGCGCTGTCCCTCGAAGAGTTGCTCGCCTCCTGTTACGATGGCTCCGACCTGTGGCGCGGGCACGCCGCTCTGCCGAACGTACTCAGCGATGATGCAGACGGCGCTCGCATACCCGCGCAGAGCGCGCGGACGCAGCTTCGCGATGCGGGCTACCACCGCCGGCAGCGATGACTCAGTGAAATCGGAAGGGTCCTCGTAGCTCTCCCTCGAGAGGATGCGCGTGAGACTCCTGAAGGGAGGGGACGAGACGAAGTGCCCCCGCTCAACGATGTGAAGGACGGTGTCTCCCGGGTAGGCCCCTGCCCACTCGAGGGCCCGAAGCGACCGAGCCACGCCACGCGACCACCGTTCCTCGCGCGATGAATAGAACGAGAGTGGCTCACCTGTGGAGCCGCTGGTGCGCCCGTGAAGCAAGTCCCGAGGAGGAAACCCCGAGGCCAGAAGCTCTTCGCCGTGTTCCCGAACGTCGTCCCGCGTGAGCACCGGTAGCGACGGCAGGTCGGCTGCTGTCCGGATGGACGCCGGCGTTGTGCCCAGACGCTCCATCAGGCGCCGGTAGTGGGGGACACGCCCGTAGGCGTGTCGGATGAGTCGTTGCAGTCGCTCGGACTGTACTGTGTCGAGTCGTTCCCGCGGCCACCACTGCGATTCCTCGAGTTCTCCAAGGCAGCTCGCGGCATGCGTGTGCCGCAGCACATCGAGGCCGGGAAGCAGCAGGTGACGCGACAGGTTCCTGTAGACAGTCACTGACCGGGCATTATCGGTGCCCACGCAGTGAAACACAAGAAGCGGAGTCCAGGCATGTTGCCGACCGGGTCGTTTACCTGGTCTGTTTCCCCGCCGGATTTCGTTCACACGAGTCGGTGAGAGGCGTTGTCAGTTGGTGTCCGTTCCCAGATTGCCGGCCTGCTCACATCTTCTGACACGCGGCACAGTAGTAGACGCTTCCGCCCAGGTAGGCTTCCTTCGTGATGGGCCCTCCGCAGACGGGGCACGGCTGTCCGGCGGTGTTCCTGCTCAACCTCGTCACGTACTCTCCCGGCCTGCCGAACAGGTCGGTTTCTGTGTCTCTGCCGCCGCCAGCCGTCATAGCCGCGAGCGTGTTTCTGACCGAATCAAAGAGCAGTCGCCGGTCGACTTGGCTCAGCGACCCTGTCTTCTTCTTCGGGTGCATCCGCGCGTTGAAGAGGATATCCTGCAGCACGCCGTTGCCGAGCCCGGGTATCCGCTGCTCCGTGGCCAGGAGCGCCTTGAGCGACAGCTTCGCGGCTTCCTCGCTGAACAGGGAGTTGAACCACACCTCGTCGAAGCCGGGGGTCAGGGGCGACGGCTTCGCCTTCGCAACGAGGTAGTACTTGTTGTCGTACTTCCCTTCCGAAAACGCGCACAGCCCACCGTACATCTGCACCGACCCCACGAGGTGCGAACCGTCGTCGAACTCCAGCAGCAGCTGGTGTCTGTCCGGCAGCTTCTCACCCGTCTCGAAGTAGCGCAGGTTCACGCCGTCGCTGAAGAGCATCCGCGCCTCGCCGGCTGCAATCTCTACTTGGCCGCCGTGGCTTGCGGCTCCGTCGATGGTTCTGCCTCGCAGCAGGGCGCTGTATGCCTGCGGCTCCCCGCAGTACCACGCAAGCTTGTGCGGCGTGTGGGCGGCAACGATGTTGTGGATCCGCTTCCCGCCGATGGTCCCGCGGATCTGCTTCGCGAGAACTGCGGCTTCCGGCAACTCGATCATGGTTTCCCTCCTGCACTGACGTAGCGCTGAGGAGCCGATTCAACAGTAGCGTCGGGTGTCGTGTTAGTCGCTCAGGTCAACCTGCGTGCAGCCAAGCCCGCCGCGCCACCCGTCGGCCGTCGAGCAACGCATCACCAGAGGGTGCCTGGTCAGATAGTCTCTGACGGCTCTGCGCAGCGTGCCAGTGCCCTTGCCATGGACGACCCAGACGCGGAGCACGTGGCTTCTGTGCGCTTTGTGCAGGAAGCCGTCGACGAGCGGTATGGCCTCGTCGACGGTCATGCCATGCAGGTCCAGCTCAGTGGTCGGGTCTCTCATCACTCGGTTGTTCCTCCGGATAGTATGGCCTGACCGCTATCCTTGACGCCAGAGGCCCGCCTGTTTCATCCGCGCCACATCGTGTCTGGTGCGGATTGTTGCCGCTTGATAGCATTGGCGGAATCCACTGCGATGGCCGTTCGTCGCAGGGAATAGGGCTGGGTCCGATTCTGT
>CAZVCS010000053.1:0-12561 GCA_964625765.1 uncultured Dehalococcoidales bacterium
AGGCACGTCGACGAAGATGTCGATGCGATCCATCAAGGGACCGCTGAGACGCTTGCGATAGCGGAGGATGTCAGAGAGGGAGCAGTGGCACTCCTTCAACGGGTCGCCATAGTGCCCGCACGGGCAGGGGTTCATGGCCCCCACGAGCATGAAGCTCGCGGGGAATGTGATGCTGCCCTGCGCGCGGCTCACCGTGACGTGGCGGTCCTCCATCGGCTGGCGCAGCGATTCGAGCGTTGCGTGTCCGAACTCGGGGAACTCGTCCAGGAACAGCACGCCGCGGTGGCTCAGGCTGATCTCACCGGGACGGGGAGACTGCCCTCCGCCGACCAGTCCCGCGTTCGAGATGGTGTAGTGGGGCGACCTGAACGGCCGCTCCGTTACGAGCGACTGCCCTCTCGCCAGCATGCCGGTGACGCTGAATACCTTGGTGACCTCCAGTGCTTCCTCGTGCGTCAGCGGCGGAAGAATCGTCGGCAGGGCCCGGGCGAGCATCGTCTTGCCGCTCCCGGGCGGGCCGGCCATGAGCAGGTTGTGCCTGCCGGCGGCCGCCACCTCCAGCGCCCGCTTGGCGTGCTCCTGTCCCTTGATGTAGGTGAGGTCGAAGGACTCCTCCGGTGCGGGGGCGCCCGTCGAGACAATCGCAGGCGGCTCGGGCAGGTAGATCTCGCCCTTGAGAAAGGCGACGAGCTGCGCCAGCGATTCCGGCGCGCACACCTGCACGCCGCCAGCCACCGAGGCCTCGGCGTAGTCATCCAGCGGCACACATACGCGCGCCTTGCCCGCGTCCCGCGCGACGGTCACCATCGGCAGGATGCCATGCGTATGGCGCAGCCGGCCGTCGAGTGACAGCTCCCCGAGGAAGACCGTGTCGCGCACGTCGGCGCGCAACTGGTCGGAGCTCATCAGCAGTCCGATGGCGATGGCGAGGTCGTACGCCGGGCCCTCCTTCTTCAAGTCGGCCGGCGCGAGGTTCACCGTGATGCGCTTCGACGGGAAGCGGAAGCCCGAGTTGCGGATGGCGGAGCGGACGCGCTCACGCGCCTCCTGAACGGCCTTGTCAGGCAGGCCCACGACAGCGAACGAAGGAAGCCCGGTGGAGATGTCAACCTCCACCTCGACGAGCGCACCGTCCAGTCCGACCACGGCACAGCTCATCACCTTGGCGAGCATGGCGCTACCGACCGCCTCTCTCAGTTTCCAAGCGCCACCGCCACCGCGTATTCCTTGCTGTCCGAGAGGCTGACCGCGATGGAGGCGATGCCGATGGCCTGCGCCCTCTCGGCCGCACGTCCGTGCAGGAAGACGACCGGCTTGCCACGCTCGTCCGACAGTATCTCGATGTCGTGCCAGCCGACGCCGCGCGCACCCGTGCCGAGCACCTTCATCACGGCCTCTTTGGCGGCAAACCGGGTGGCCAGCGACGGCGTGCGGTCGCGATACTTCGCTATCTCGCGCTCGGTGTACACCCGGCGCAGAAACCGGTCTCCGAAGCGCCCGATGGCCTCCGCGATGCGGGGTATCTCGATGATGTCGACGCCGATCTCTGCCACGATGGCTTCCGAAGACGATGTGCCGCGCCCGCTGGATGGGAGCCGGCTGGACGCGAGTGACCTATGGTAGCAGGGGCATCCACCCAGCACAACGGGCGGGCGTAGGACGTTGCCGACGGGCGCCTCCACAGGCACCACCGCAGGATGCGCCCATGCTATCATCGTCGGGACGCTCAAGGATGCCACCGATGGACAACAGAACGAAGGCAACGACCACCCCCGGCTTCAGCATCACGTGCCAGGCATGCGGCGCCAGGCTCCCGCCCGACGAATGGACGTGGCGGCACACCTGTGGCGGGACGCTCCAGCTCGACGTTGACGTCGACGCCGCCCGCGTGAACGCCTCTCGCTCAAGCATCGTCCGAGGGCTCGCTCGCTTCGCGCCGGTCCTGCCGCTGCGGCATGCGCCGGCGACCGCCATCGGCGACACTCCACTGGCATTCGAGGTAGTCGAAGGCGTCCGCGTCGCATTCAAACTCGACTATCTCAATCCCTGCGGCTCGTTCAAGGACCGAGGGGCGTACGTGACGGTTGCGCGTCTCGCCGAGCTCGGCTTCAACTCCATCGTCATCGACTCATCCGGCAATGCAGGCGTCGCCACCGCCTGCATGGGCCGGCGTCTGGGTCTGAAGGTGGACGTGTTCCTGCCGTCGTCCACGCCGGAAGGCAAGAAGAGGCTGCTGCGCCTTCTGGGAGCCGGCCTGCACGAGGTCGAGGGAGACCGCATGACCGTCCATGCAGCGGCGCTCGCTGCCACGGACGGAAAGGCCGCCTACGCCGGCCACTGGTGGCAGCCGTACTTCGCCCACGGAGTGAAGACGATGGCATACGAAGTCATCGAAGACCTCGGCCGCATCAACATGGTCTTCGCACCTGTCGGCGCGGGCACCGTCCTCCTCGGCCTCCACCGGGGATTCACCGAACTGCACTCCGCCGGCCTCATGGCGAACATGCCGCAACTCGTCGCCGCGCAGGCCGAAGGGTATGCGCCGGTCTGCGCTGACCTCGGCGTAGCACCGGAGCATGACGAGCTCTCCCACCTGGCCGACGCCATTGCCATCGCTGACCCACCCCGCAAGAGGGAGATGGCGCGCGTTGTGCGGGAAACAGGCGGCTTCGGCGTGGTGGTGAGCGACCTGGAAATCGAAGCGGTTTTGAGCTGGCTCATCGACAGGGGTTACATCGTTGAACCGACGAGCGCCGTTCCCGTGGCCGCCTTCTTCAAGGCGCTGGGCGACGGCAGCGTCACACCTGGCACGACGGTACTCATCCCGTTGACCGGCACCGGCATGAAGGTGCTGGACGAACTGGTCGACATCGCCGGTACGTGACCGCCCGGACAGATGCGCTCTCGCCCGTTCGCCGGCCTTCCTGCGCCATTGACAGGGCCAGCCGTTTCGGAGAATATGTCCCCCCGGAGGATAGTTCGGCTATGACAGCTCAACTCAGCGCAATCGCAAAGGCAGTCAAACCCTCGGCAACGCTCTCTCTTAAGAATGAGATCACCCGGATAGAGACCGCGAACAAGGTCAAGATACTGGACCTCACCGCCGGACAGCCGGACGTCGGTCCCACGCCGGACGTCCTCTCCGCGCTCGTCGAGGGAGGCAAGCTGTTCAAGTACGGCCCCATCCCCGGGGAAGCCGGCCTGCGGCCATTGCTCGCCGAGGTGACGAACAAGGAGACGGGCTCCAACTTCACCGTCGACAACATCGTGGTGGCGGTCGGCGCAAAGGGCGCCATCGATACCGTCATGCGCGCCATCCTCGACCCCGGCGACGAGGTCATCGTGCTCGCTCCGTACTGGGTCACCTACACGGAGGTCGTCGGCATCTGCGGCGGCACTGCGGTCTGCGTGCCCTCGAAGCCGGACCTGCACCCCGACCTCAAGGCGACTGCCGCCGCCGTCAAACCGAACCGCACCAAGGCCATCATCTACAGTTCGCCCAGCAACCCGACCGGCGCGGTCTACACGCGTGACGAACTGGCCGAGCTCGCCCGGATAGCACGCGAAGCCGGTGTCTGGCTTATCGCAGACGAGATATACCGCGAGTTCGCGTTCGACGGCAAGGCCGCTCCCAGCATCTTCTCGGTCATCCTGCCGTACGACAAGACGGTGCTCATCGATGGCCCGTCCAAGCGCTTCGGCATGCCCGGCTGGCGCCTCGGTTTCGTCGCCGGGCCCGTGGAGCTCATCAAGGCCTGCAATGCCATCCTCGGGCACACCAGCAACGCCTCCCGCCCGATTCAGTACGCGGCGGAGGTGGCATACCGCAGCGAGCAGGCTCGGCAGGGAACGAAGAACATGGTCGCCCGCTATGAGAAGAACCGCGACGTATTCGTTGCCGGACTGAACGCTATCAAAGGCGTCTCCTGCCCGAAGCCGGAGGGAGCCTTCTACTGCTTCCCGAACGTGTCGGGGCTTTACGGCAAATCGTACGAATACGATGCCGGCAAGGCGACCATCAAGGACTCGACCGGCTTCCGCGACTTCCTGCTGCGGAAGGCGTTCGTCGCCGCGGTGGAAGGCGGGCCCTTCGGCCTTGATACGCACATCCGCTTCTCACTGGCCGTGAGCGAGGCCGACTGCACCGCGGCGCTGGCCAACGTTACGAAGGCAATCGCCGAGTTGCACTCCTGACCGGCAGTGCGAACCACAACGCAGAAGCGGGGCGCTCGCGCGCCCCGCTTGTGTTTCTCTCAGGTCCACGCCTCGACCACGTCGAGGCACGCCCTCGTCTAGAGCTTGACCGCGATGCCGCGGGAGCGGAGGTACTCCTTCGCCTCTCGAACGGAAATCTCGCCGAAGTGGAAGACGGACGCGGCGAGCACGGCGGACGCCTTTCCCTCGACGACCGCCTGGTACAGGTGCTCCAGCTTGCCAGCGCCACCGGACGCCGTCACCGGGATGCGCACCGCCTCCGCCACGGCCCGCGTCATCTCGATGTCGTACCCGTCCTTCGTCCCGTCAGCATCCTTGCTCGTCAACAGTATCTCGCCCGCGCCGAGGCGCTCCACCCGGCGCGCCCATTCGACGATGTCGAGGCCGGTGGACTCGTTGCCGCCGCTCACCACGACTTCGAGCCTCGGTTTGCCCGAGCCTATCTGGTTCTTCTTGCCGTCGATGGCGACAACCAGGCGCGACGCGCCGAAGCGTTTCGCCGATTCCTCGATGAGACCCGGGTTCTTCACCGCCGCCGTGTTGATGGAGGCCTTGGCCGCGCCCAGGTCGAAGAGCGCCTGCATGTCGTCGGTCGTGCGAATGCCGCCGCCGACGGCGAACGGAATGGTGATGGCCTTCGCGAGTTTCTTCACCCACTCGAGCCGGGTCCCGCGGTTCTCAACGGTCGCCGCGATGTCGAGTATCACTATCTCGTCGGCGCCCTGGGCCTGATACGCCTTCGCCGCCTCGACGATGTCGCGCGCATCCCGCAGGTTCTCGAACTTCACGCCCTTGACGACGCGGCCATCCTTCACATCCAGGCAGGGGATAACCTTCACTTCAGCCATGGTGTGTCACTCCCTTCGCTTACGGTATGCGCGTCCCGCTCCGTCGGCGGTTCGCGGTTGAGCCAGATTCCAGATGAGACCGGAGGGAGCCCGGAATCACACGTTGAACAGGAAGTTGACCACGTCGCCGTCCTGGACGACGTAGTCCTTGCCCTCGAGACGAAGAACGCCTCGCTTGCGAGCCTCGTGCTCCGTGCCACAGGCGACGAAGTCGTCGTAGGTGATGACCTCGGCGCGGATGAAACCCTTCTCGATGTCTGAATGCACCTTGCCCGCCGCCTGCGGCGCCGGCGTGCCGCGCTGGATGGTCCAGGCCCGCGTTTCGTCAGGACCGGTGGTGAGGAATGACACCAGTCCGAGGACACGAAGGCACTCGGAGACGATGCGCTCGATGCTCCCGGCAGGGACTTCCACCGCCTCGCGATACTCCGTCGCCTCCTCCGGACCCAGCTCCAGCAGCTCCATCTCAAGCTTCGCGCACACCGGAAGGACGAGGAACTCAGGGAACCTGGTCTTGATGGCCTCGTCCACCTCGGCGGCGCGCGACAGCTCTCCTTCCTTCATGTTCGCGATGACCAGCATCGGTTTCGCCGTCAGGAACTGGTACCCGGTCAGCAGCTTCCGCTCGTCATCGGTCAGCGACTGTCGCCGGATGGGCACCTCGGCCTCGAGCTCCACCTTGATGCGCTCGAGGAGCGCCTGCTCCACCTGCTGCGCGGCGCGCTCCTGGGGCTTCGCCGCCTTCATCTTGTCCTTCAGACGGAGCAGCCGGCGCTCCAGCACACCGAGGTCAGAGAAGGCAAGCTCGAGATCGAAGGAAGCGACGTCGCGCACCGGGTCGATAGACCCGAGCGGATGCGGCACGGAGGGCTCGTCGAAGCAGCGGACGACCTGCAGCAGCGCCTCGGCCGTCGACAGGTACCCGAGGACCTCCGAGGAGATGCCCCCGCTCTCCTGCGACTCGCGCGGGACGTAGTTCACGTCCGTAACGTTCACCTCGGCCGGTACGATGCGGGCCGAATGGGTGAGCTTCGCCAGGACTTCGAGGCGAGGGTCATCGACCTTGCGAACCCCGATGTTCGGTTTCAGGGCCGAGGAGTACGAGCCGACCTCAGCCACGCCCCGGGTGAGCGCGTTGAACAACGTGGTCTTGCCGCAGTGCCGAAGGCCGACGATTGCTGCTTTCATCGCTTGCTGTACGCCACATTGTACCATCGGACGATGCTCCGCGAAGCCCTCCGGCGCCGGAATCACATGCTAGAATCAGCGGGTGCTGCACGTCCTCTACGGTCCGGATACGTTTACGGTGCATGAGGAACTGCGCCGGATCATCGAGCCTCGAACCGGCACGGAGGACGAGAGGCCTGAGGTCGTCCGGATGGATGGCGCCACGGCGACGCCGGGGCAGATAGGCGCCGCGTGCCAGCAGTTCTCGCTGCTCAGCAGCAGGCGCATCGTGGTCGTCGAAGGCCTGCTCGCCCGATTCGAGCCGGAGAAACCGTCCAGAGACCGGAGCCGGAAGGCGCGGACGAAGAAAGCCGGGCTCCCGCCCGAGTGGGAAGCCTTTGTCCCGCAGGCCGCCGCGCTGCCGGACGCCAGCATGCTCGCGCTCATCGACGCCGAGCTCAAGCCCGCCAACTACCTGCTGAAGGCGCTCAGGGCACTGCCCGGACTCGACATCCGCCTCATGACACCGCCGAGGGGCGACAAGCTGGTCGCCTGGATTCGCCAGCGCGCGGAGGCGGCGGGGGCTCGCATCGACGCTGAGGCGGCGGCGCTGCTCGGCGCCCTGGCGGGCGCCGACCTCTGGATCGTGCACGCCGAGATAGAGAAGCTCGCCGTGTATGCCGATGGAAGGGCCATAACGGCGGACATGGTCAGAGACATGACCGCGAACTCCTCGTCCTCGACCATCTTCGCGCTTGTCGACGCCATCGTCGAAGGCAGGCAGGCCAATGCGCGCCGCTGGCTCGAGCGGATGTACCGGGACGGCCTATCCGCCGGGCAGATCTTTACCATGGTCGAGCGGCAGATGCGGCTCATCGCCCAACTGCTCGAGGCACGCCGTGGCACTGCCGGAGTTGAGCCGTCGGGCGAACTCGCCGGGTTGCAGGACTTCGCGAGGAACCGCGCGAGTGAGCAGTCTCGACGGTTCGACGAACGCCGCGTCCGCCGGGCGCTCGATGCCATCGTGGCAGCGGACCGCTCCATCAAGACGGGCGCGTGCACCGACCGCACCGCACTGGACCTGCTGGTCACCGACCTTCTTCCGCCGGCCTCCAGGGTCTGAGCTACCTCACTCGTCGCCGCCCCGTTCGTGGCAAGCCACGTTTGTGATAAGATGTCGGCCACATCTTTCGTTGAGGCGTTCATGAATGACAAGCTCTGAAGTGCGCGAATCCTACCTTGGTTTCTTCCGCGAGCACGGGCACACCATCCTGCCCAGCTCGTCGCTCGTGCCGCATGGCGACCCGACGCTGCTGCTGACGACCGCGGGCATGGTGCAGATCAAGCCGTACTTTCTCGGTCTGCAGCGTCCACCCAACCCCCGGCTGGCCTCGTGCCAGAAGTGCTTCCGCACCACCGACGTGGAGTCGGTCGGCGACGCTACCCATCTCACCTTCTTCGAGATGCTGGGCAACTTCAGCGTGGGTGACTACTTCAAGAAGGAAGCCATCGCCTGGGCCTGGGAGTACGTCACCAAGAACCTGCACCTCGAACCCGCGCGCGTCTGGGCGACCATCTACCTCGACGACGACGAGGCGTTCGAGATGTGGCGCGCCATCGGCATGCCGGCGGAGAAGATACGGCGATTCGGCGACAAGGACAATTTCTGGGGGCCCGCCGGCAACTCCGGACCGTGCGGACCCTGCAGCGAGCTGCACTACGACCTCGGCGCCGAGCGCGGCTGCGGCAAGCCCACCTGCGGACCGAACTGTTCCTGCGGCCGGTTTGTCGAGATATGGAACCTCGTCTTCACGCAGTACGACCAGAAACCCGACGGCTCCCGCACGCCTCTGCCCAAGCCGAACATCGACACTGGCATGGGTCTCGAGCGCGCCACCGCCATCGTCCAGGGCAAGAACAATGTCTACGAGACGGACATCTTCGCCGGACTGCTGGGGCGGGTCTCGTCACTGTGCGGCAAACGGTACGGCGAGGACACCGCCATTGACCGCGCGATGCGCATCGTCGTCGAGCACGGCCGCGGCATGGCCTTCCTGGTGGCCGACGGCGTGCTTCCGACCAACGAAGGCCGGGGCTACGTGCTGCGCCGCCTGCTGCGGCGCGCCTCCCTCTTCGGCAGGCGGCTCGGTCTCACGGAGCCGTTCCTCTTCACCGTGGCCGCCGACGTCGTCCGCGAGATGGGCGGCGTCTATCCGGAGCTCGTCCAGCAGGCCCAACTCGTGCACGACGTCATTGAAGCCGAGGAGAAGCGCTTCCTCGCAACGCTCGAGACGGGCATGGGCCTCGTCGACGACCTGGTCGACAAGGCGCTCGCAAAGGGCAGGAACACACTGCCCGGCGCCGACGTCTTCCGCCTCTACGACACGTACGGCTTCCCCAGGGAACTGACGGCCGAGGTGGCCCGTGAGCGAGGGCTCGCCATCGACGTCGAAGGATTCGAGAAGTCGCTGGCTCAGCAGCGGGACAAGGCCCGCTCCGCACATGGATTCAACGTCGCCTTCGACTCGTCGGTGGACCTGAAGGGCACCGCCGCCACGGTGTTCGAAGGGTACGACCGTCTATCCACGGAGGCCACCGTGATGGCCCTGCGGCAGGATGGCTCGATGCTGAAGACGGCAGGAGAGGGCAGTGAAGTCGACATAATCCTTGACCGCTCGCCCTTCTACGGCGACATGGGCGGCCAGGTGGGCGATTCGGGACGGCTCTCGAATGCCGAGGTAGAGATAGACGTGCGCGGGACCATCAGGACGGGCGCGGACATCACCGTCCACCGCGGTCACGTTGTGCGGGGCACAGTCTCCGTAGGGGACACGGTGGTCGCCCAGGTCGAGGAGGGACGCAGGCTGGATATCGCGCGCAACCATACCGCCACGCATCTGCTGCAGGCAGCGCTGCGCGCCACGCTCGGTCGCCAGGTCGCCCAGCGCGGCTCACTTGTCGAGCCCGAGCGCTTCCGCTTCGACTTCTCGTGGATGGGGCCGGTCGACCGCGGGCGAATCGTCCAGGTGGAACAGTGGGTCAACGAGAAGATCCGCGCCGACCTCCCCGTGGTCACCCGCCTCGCCTCGTACGACGAGGCTGTCGCCGAAGGCGCTATCGCGCTGTTCGATGAGAAGTACGGTGACCGCGTGCGCGTCGTCAGCGTCGGCCAGCCAGCGGTGAGCACCGAGCTATGTGGCGGGACACACGTTCGCACTACCGGCCAGATAGGCATGCTGGTCATCGTCACCGAGGGCAGCGTCGGTACCGGCCTCCGCCGCGTAGAGGCGGTCACGGGCCGCGCTGCGGAGGCGCTGCTCCGCTCCAGGACGCAGACCCTGGAGTCGATAGCTTCGCAGCTCGGCGTGACTTCGACCGAGGTGTTTGAACGCGTGAACTCCACGCTCGGCGAGCTTGAGGCAGCCAGGCGGAGGCTCGGTCTGCTGGAGAAGCAGCTCTCAGCGGCAAGCGTGTCCTCCTTCGTCAGCCAGGCGGTACAGGTGGCGGGCGTGCCGGTCGTCGCAGCCCGCGTCCAGGAGCTATCGATTGAGGCGCTGCGCGAGATGGGTGACGTTCTGCGCGACCGTCTCGGTGAATCCGTCGTCGCCTTCGCCACCGTCGAGAACGAGCGCCCGTTGTTCCTGGTCATGGTCTCGCCGTCGCTGACGTCCAAGGGCGTGCACGCGGGCGAGATAGCCAAGCGCGCGGCGCGCGTCACAGGCGGCGGAGGTGGCGGCAAGCCCACCATGGCCCAGGCCGGCGGCAAGGACGCCTCGAAGATCGAGGAAGCCCTCGCGGAGGCTCGGCGCGCCATCGAGGAGCAGCTTTCGACCCGCAAAGGCGGTTAGGCGTGCGCTGGTTGGGCCTGGATCCGGGCGAGAAGCGGACGGGCGTGGCGGTGAGCAGCCCTGAGGGCACGTACGCCATCCCGGTGCGGGTGCTGCGGCACCGCGCCGAAGGACCGACCGTCGGTGACATCGAAAGGCTCGTGGACGAGTACCGCCCGGATGGAGTCGTCATCGGTCTGCCCCTTTCGATGAGCGGCAGACCGTCAGAGCAGACCAATACGGTCGTTGAGTTCGCACATCGCGTTGCGGAGCACTTCGGCGTCACTCCGGAGACGCCGTCCAGCGCGCAGGACATCCATCCTGCGGAGGCGGGCGCGCGCCTGAGAATCGTCCTCTGGGACGAGCGTCTCAGCTCGTGGGAAGCCGGAAGGCTCGTTGACGTCGAAGTGACAGACCGAAGAAGGCGGAGCGGGCAGAGGCCAGCTCTCGATGCTCATGCCGCGGCAGTCATCCTGCAGAGCTTCCTCGACAGCCTCGGCGTCCATGGACAGCAGCAGGGCCGGACGGCAGGCTGACCGGTTGGCACCTACCGGCCGAACATCTGCCGGGCGATAATCATCTTCATGACCTCGTTGCTGCCCTCGTATATCTCCGGCCCCTTGGCGTCCCGGTACAGCTGCTCGACGCGATACCTGGCGCCGCCGGCGCCCAGCCTGGAAGCGTATCCGTAGCCGCCGTGCAACTGGACGGCCTTGCGCGCCATGTCCGCCGCAACCTGGGTGCCCTGGAGCTTGGCCATGGAGGTCTCCGGCTCGGGGAAGGCCTCACCCGCATCCTGTCGCAGCGCCGCCTTGTAGCAGAGGTCGCGCGCCATGCCTATCTGGGTCGCGCGCTCGGCAAGCCGGTACTGCCAGTGCTGCATCTCCGCCAGCTTGTGGCCGAAGACCTGCCTGCTCCGCATCCAGCGCGTACTCTCATCGAAGGCCGCCTGCGCCACGCCCACGCCGGTAGCCGCGGCGGCGATGCGCCCGCGCACGAGCGCGCCCAGCGCGATGCGCAGTCCCTTCCCTACCTGGCCGACCAGGTGCCCTTCGGGCACGAAGACGTCGTGGAAGACTATGTCAGAGGTCAGGCACGCGTGCATCCCCAGCTTCCGGTCGGGCGGGGGCACCTCGATGCCATCCTGTTTCAGATCGACGACGAGCATGCTGAGGGAGCCTTCGATGGTGCAGAGCACGCAGACCAGGTCGGCCACCGGCGCATCGATGATGAAGCGCTTCCGCCCGGAGAGCGTCCAGCCGCCCGGAACCGGTTTCGCCACCGTGGTGATGCTCTCAGGCCTCACATCGCTGCCCGCTTCCGGCTCGGTGATTGCGGCTGAGGCGATCTTCTCGCCGCGCAGCATCGCCGGAAGGTACGATTTCTTCAACTGGGGCGAGGCGTGCGTGAGGATGCCGCCGGAGAACACCGCCTGGCACACGTAGATGACGGCGATGCTGGCGCTGAAGTAGGCCAACTCCTCGACCACGACGGCCATGGCCGTCGCCGGAGTCGCCAGGCCGGGTCCCCCATCGGTGGCCGGATACGGCAGCCGGAACAGCCCCTCCTCCGCCATGCGGTGGAAGACGGTCGACGGGAATGCCGACACATCCTCGGGAGTCTCCTCCATCACAGCGACGCGCGGCGCCACCTCGCTCTCCGCGAAGCGGCGCGCGGAGGCCCGGATGTCATCTATCTCCGGCGGAAGGCCGATGACGTGGTAGAGACGGTCCTGTGTCCTCTCATACTGATCAGGCATGTCACTCCTCGTCGCGTGAACCGGCAAGCCCCATGCTGCGGCGGACCGGCCGAACGGCGCTAGTACACGTACTCCTTGCCCAGGACAAGCCGGGCGATGCCTCGTTTCTGTATTTCGTTCGCTCCCTCGTAGATCTCGGCCACCTTACAGTCGCGGTATATCTGCTCGACGCGGAAGGCCGAGCCGTCGGCGCCCAGGCGCGTGATGAACCCCAGGCCGCCGAACACCTGTACGGCATCTCGCGCCATGTCGCCCGCGACCTGCGTCCCGTAGTACTTGGCCATCGCCACCTCGGGTTCGGGCGTGCGCACGCCCTGGTCGTACCGCAGCGCCGCCTTGTAGCAGAGGTCGCGCGCCATGCCTATCTGAGTCGCCCGTTCCGACAGACGGAACTGCCAATACTGCATGTCAGCAAGGCTGCCTCCGAACATCTTCCGTTCACGCATGAAGCCGGCGGACTCATCCAGGGCCGCCTGCGCCATGCCCACGCCGGACGCGCCGACGGCGACGCGACCCCACGTCAGTGCACCCAGCGCGATGCGCAATCCGTCGCCGGTTGTCCCCAGCAGGTTCTCACATGGCACGCGCACGTCGTCAAACCAGACATCGGCCGTGAGTTGCACGCGGTTGCCGGTCTTGAGGTCCGGCGGGCCTACCCGCACGCCCGGGGAGCGCAGGTCGACCACGAGCATGCACATCCGCCCATCGATGACACAGAGCGTCGTGGCGAAGTCTCCCACGGGCG
>CAZVCS010000054.1:0-12478 GCA_964625765.1 uncultured Dehalococcoidales bacterium
CGCCGAGCCTGTCCGCTATCTCTCTGCCCTTGCCAAGCAGCTCATAGGCGACCGGGTGGACATGCCCGCTATTCTGCTCCGCAAATACCATGACGCCGTGTGTTGCAGCCATCACTACAGCATGCCTCCTGTCTCGAGTCTCTTCACGAGGGTCGCCACTGCTTCTGCCGGTGAACCGGCGAGACGCTGTCCCTTTCGTCCCTCAACCGGTGGGACCACTATCTTCGTGACGCGGGTCGGGGAGCCCTTGACGCCGAAGTGGTCGGCGGAGGCCACGTCCTTCAACTCTTCGGCGCCCCAGCGCTCGATGGATGTGGTGACAGCCTGGAAGATGCGTTGTGGTGTGGCGTAGCGAGGCCGGTAGGCGCGGCGCGTGACGGTGATGAGCACCGGGAGACACGCCTCGGCCAGGTGCAGGCCGTCACTCATGTCGCACAGCACCTTGAGGCGGCCGTTCAGGTCGACTATCTGGCGCACATACGAGACGTGCGGTATTCCGAGCCATTCCGCCATCTCCGGCCCGACCTGGCCGGTGTCGCCGTCGACCGTCTTCTCTCCGCATATGACCAGGTCGCACCCGCCCAGCTTCTTCACGGCGCCGGCGAGCGTGTGAGACGTTGCCCAGGTGTCGGAACCGGCGAATGCCCTGTCGGCCAGCAGCACTGCACGGTCGGCGCCGCGCGCGAGGCACTCTTTCAGTGCGGACTCAGCCTGCAGCGGGCCCATCGAGATGGCCGTGACGCTGCCGCCGTGGGCGTCCCGGATGCGCAGCGCCGTTTCGAGTGCGTTGAGGTCGACCGGGTTCACCACGCCGGGCGCGGAACTGCGGTCGACGCGTCCCGCCTTGGTGTCGAACCGGACACGCTGCATGTCGGGAACCTGCTTCACGGGAACGACTATTCGGTATGCCATACTCCCTCCATCGCGGCTCGAGTCGCCGGGGCACAGCCCGGCCCGTGGCCGCTTTCTCGGCTTTCTTCTGCTTGCCCGTGGCAGCCATGAGGCTGCCGGGATTGCGAAAGAACGCCTGCTCTCGCGCCTTTCGCGTTGCGATTATCCCGTCTCCCGGTCACGGTCGTGGCCGGGAGAGCAGTTGGGACGTAGTGCCTCTAGCTTGCCTGCGACTGGCGTCCGTGGACGGCCAGTCGCACACCCTTCCACGCAGGCGCCTCACGCGGCTTGCGCCTGCATGCGCTGGGAAATTGTATCGAGTGCGACAGAGATGGTCAAGACGCGTTCAGAACACGGTGCCCGACACCCAGATGTCAGGATAGCCGCTGTATCCGAGCGCCTCGGCCTTCGTCGTATGCCCTGACGCCACCGCCAGCATCTCACTGTAGAGGCGGCGGCCGTGCTCATCCATCGGCGCGTCGCTGAACACGTTCACCAGCACGTCGATGTGCTCGGCGAGATGCTCCGCCGTGCGCGGATTGGCGGTGACCTTGATGACCGGCACGAACGGGAATCCCTGCGGAGCGCCGATACCCGTGGCGAACATGATTATCTGAGCGCCCGTCGCCGCAAGAGCAGTCACCGCCTTCGGCTCCTGTCCCGGGCTGTCGATGAGATAGAGTCCCTTGCCCGTGGCGCGCTCCCCGTGCTGCAGCACCCCCCTGATGGTCGTTGTACCGCCCTTGACGATGGCGCCCAGCGATTTCTCCTCGATGGTGCTGAGCCCGGCCGCGATGTTCCCGCGGGAGGGGTTCGCGCCCCGGATGTCGACTCCGAGGATGCCGGCTCGCTTCTCGACGTCGGTCACTATCTCACAGATGCGCTTGCAGACCTGCTCGCTCTCAGCCCGCCGGCAGAGGATGTGCTCGGTTCCGAGCATCTCCGGCGTTTCACCGAAGACGCAGGTGCCCCCCGCGTTCACGACCATGTCGCACATGGCGCCAATGGCCGGGTTGGCCACGATGCCCTGCGTCGTGTCCGACGCGCCGCACTTGACGCCGATGATGAGGTGCGAGTCGTCAATCTCCTCGCGCTGCTGGCCTGAGATAGTCGCGAGCATGTTTCGCGCAATGCGCCCGCCTTCCTCTACGGCCCTGCTCGCGCCGCCTATCTTCTGCAGCACGATGTTCTCGACCGGCTTCCCCGTCCTCGCAATGGCCTCGCGTATATCGTCGGCCGGCCCCTCACAGCCAAGACTCACCAGCAGCACGGCGCCGAGGTTTGGGTGCGCGCCCAGATTGCTGAGCGTGCGGCGTACGAGAACGGCATCGGACCCCGGGTTGCCGCACCCCTGCTGGTGCACGAACGTGGCGCTGCCGGGCACCCGGTCGGCTATCCACCGGGCGACGTCGTTGGCGCAGGCGACCGTCGAGATGATGCCGACATAGTTTCGCACACCCACGTCGCCGTTCGGTCGAACGTATCCACGAAAGCTCATGCTGCCTCCTGTCGATGCCGCTCCCGGCAGGACCGCCGGAGCGCCGGACGTCGGATCTGCCCGGTGCGACATTGTATGCGTTGTCGCCGCGAGCGTCCACCCGGAGGCATGCAATCGTGCGAACGGTACGGGTGCTATAATCGGCCGAAGCAACGACGGTGCGTATGAACCTCTCGGCGGAACTTGACCGGTGGCTTGCGCCCGGGATGCGGGACGTGCTTGAGCGTTTGGGCGTGCGCGCCAGCGAACTCGGCTGGCGCGCCTTCCTTGTCGGAGGGCCCGTCCGCGACCTGCTGCTCGGCCGGACCAGCTTGGACCTCGACGTAGTGGTCGAAGGCGATGCGGTGACGCTGGCCCGCGAGATAGCGCGTCCGGGCGAGCCCGCTCCGGTCGTTCACACCGAGTTTGGCACGGCGACAATCCGCGCCGGGACCGGGCGCGTCGACCTCGTCACCGCGCGCGCCGAATCGTATGACCGGCCCGGCGCGCTGCCCTCCGTGCGACCCGGCAGCATAGAGGATGACCTCGCACGCCGGGACTTCAGTCTGAATGCGATGGCGCTGGCGCTCAACGGAGAGGGCCGCGGCGAGCTGGTCGACCCTCACGGCGGCCGACGGGATCTTGAGCACGGGCTCATTCGCGTGCTGCACGGACGCAGCTTCATCGATGATGCCACCCGGATGCTCCGCGGCGTGCGCTACGAGCAGCGGTTCGGCTTCGCCTTCGAGCCGGGCACGCTGTCTCTGGTCGAGCGGGACCTGGCGTACCTCGACTGCGTCAGTGGCGACCGCGTTCGCCACGAACTCGAGCGGACCTTTGAGGAAGAGGAGCCGGAACAGGCGCTGCGACGGCTCGATGTGCTTGGACTCCTGAGCGCACTTCATCCCGGTCTTGGGTTCGGGCCGCGCAGGGTTGATGCGCTGCTGGCTGCGCGCCGGGGGGCGCTCTCGTCCTCCGTCCTGCCGGGTGTGTGCTGGTGTGTGCTTGCCTGGGGCCTCGATGCCGGGGCTCTGCCGTCGCTTCGCGCCCGCCTGAACGTGCGGAGGTCCGTGTCAGAGGGTATCGCCGATGCGCTCGTCCTCAAAGAGCTTGAACCTCGCCTCGACCTGCCGGAAGTGAAGCCGGCCGAGGTCTTCGACCTGCTGCACGGGCGCAGCTATGCGGCCCTGCTGGTGGCCGGACTGCTGTTTGACGGACCTCGCTCCCGCGCAAACGTGGCGCTGTACCTGTCGCGCCTGCGCCATGTGCGTCCGGCCCTCGCGGGTCACGACCTGCTGCAGCTCGGTTTCACCGACGGTCCGGCGCTGGGCCGCGCGCTGGCGGCACTGCGCTCGGCTCGCTTGAACGGGGAGATTGTCTCGCGCCATGACGAAATGGCTCTGGCTCTGCGGCTACTGAGCGCGAGCAGGCTCTAGCCGCCGGACTCCGTTGCCACTCGACCGAGGAAGCGCGCGGTGAAGACCCGGTTCTCACGACCGGACAGCTCCCTCACGACAGACTCGGCTGCAGCCTGCGTGTCCAGAACGGCGTAGAGACAGGGTCCTGAGCCGGCCACGTGGACGCTCGTGCCCGCTGCCTCTCCCAGCTCCGCGCGGACGTGCGCGAGTTCGGGAAAGACCTGGTCGGCAACCTTCTCGAAGACGTTGAACATGAGCTCTCGGGGCACGCGTTTGCCCTGTGAGAGAGCGAAGACGGCCGCGCGCATGAACTGCCCCTGCGTGAACATCGTGGGTTCCAGCCGGCGGTACATCAGGCCCGTCTTGCCCGCCGGCGATGGAGAGACCGGAACGACGAGCACCAGGTGCATGGCCGGATGGTCCGCGAGAGGCCGGACTAGCTCGCCGCGCCCTTCGACGAGCACCGTGCCACCGCGGAGGAACAAAGGCACGTCGGAGCCGATCTCACTGCCCAGCGCGTCGAGTTGCTCCGGCCGTGCGCCGATGGCCCACAAGCGATTCAGCCCCTTAAGGGCGGCCGCCGCATCGCTGCTCCCTCCTCCCAATCCTGCGCCCCACGGGATCCGCTTCTCGAGATGGATGCGTGCGCCGGCGCGGACGTTGAACCGCTCCCGCAGCAGGTGCGCGGCTCGCATCACGAGGTTGTCCTCCACGAGCGAGGGCTCGCTGCACGTGAAGCTGAGGCCGTCTGAGGTCTCGAGCGTGAGCGTGTCGCACAGGTCGATTGTCTGTGCGATGCTGGCGATGAGGTGGTACGCGTCCTTGCGCTCGAGCACCTCGAGCACCAGGTTCACCTTCGCCGGCGCACTGACGGTCAGCATGGCGGCTCCTCCGTCGCCGCCATCGCGTCGTAGATGCGCCAGAGCCGGACCCACTCCTCGACCGCGAGCGTCTCCGGCCGGCGGGTGGGGTCGACCGAGCCCTGAGAAAGCATCTCCTGGATACGTTCACGCGGCAACGTGAGACCGTGGCCGAACGAGTTGTGCAGTTGCTTCCGCGGGGAATGGAAGCCCGCGCCCACGAAGTCCAGAAATGCCTGGGCCTCTGCGATGTCGATGGAGGGGGCCGCCAGAGCGTCGAGCCTGAGGACGAGGGAGTCGACCTTCGGGCGCGGATGGAAGCTGTGCGCCATGACGCGGCGCACGATTGAGGGAACCGCGAAAGCCTGGACGCTCACGCTCAGGAGACTCATGTCCCCGGGCCTGGCTGCCATGGCGCGGCCAACTTCGTCCTGCACCATGACCACCATCAGCAGCGGCGGCAACGCCGCGTGCAGGAAGTGCCGCAGCACAGGCGAGGTGATGTAGTAGGGCAGGTTCGCAACGACCTTGTAGGCCGCCGGCCGGAGGCGGCTGTGGCATTCGAGTAGCTCCGCAGGAGGCAACGTGAGGATGTCGCCCTGGACGACCGTGAGATTGTCGACGCCTTTGAGGGATTCGCGCAGCATGTCCACCATGCGTGGGTCGAGCTCCACTGCAATAACCTCACCGGCGAGAGTACACAGCTCGGCGGTGAGCAGACCGGTCCCCGGGCCCACCTCGATGACCGTGTCCGCACTCGTCAGGTCCGCTGCAGCGGCGATGGAGCGCAGAATGCCCCGGTCGACCAGGAAGTGCTGGCCGAGCCGCTTGTCTGCCCGCACATCGTGCTGCCGGAGCAGGTCTTTCAGCTCCGACATCGTGCTTCGTTCTGGTTCCGGCGTCGGCATCTGTGGGAATGCTAACACGGCGCCGCTCGCCCCGATGTGCGTCCGGGCTGTTGGCAGAGGGATGCGATTGACTCGCGATTGACGTTGTCTCAACCTGCTCCTACAATCGCAGCAGGGGGTAGCGTGATGGCTGCGGGCGCTGGCGGGGCGAACGACTACGACGTCATTGTCGTCGGAGCGGGGACCGCGGGCATGTTCGCCGCGCTCGAGTTGGCGGACTCGTGTCTGAGGGTGCTGCTGCTGGAGAAGGGCAGCGACCTGGAGGACCGTGCCTGCCCCATGCGCGGCCATCCCGGCAGGTGCCTTTCCTGCCGCCCATGCCGGATGGTCAGCGGCTTCGGCGGCGCCGGCGCCTACAGCGATGGGAAACTGACGCTCTCGGCGGACGTCGGCGGACGCCTCGGGTCGATGCTGGAGCCCGACGCCCTGCGTGAGCTCATCGACTACGTCGATTCTGTCTACGTGCGCTTCGGAGCGCCCGACCGCGTCTTCGGCGTCGGCCCGGAGGTTGAGGGACTCGTCAACCGCGCGACGCTCGCGGGCCTGCGGCTCGTGCCGGTGAGGCTGCGTCACCTCGGCTGCGAGTACTGCGCCAGCGTGCTCGACGCGATGCGCGCCCACCTGAGGCAGAAGGTTGACATCCGGGTTCACACAAACGTCGTCGATATCGATTGCGACGTTGGCGGCGTGCGTGGCGTGCGCACTGCTTCGGGCGAGGTGTTGACCTGCCGCTTTGTCATCTGTGCCCCCGGCCGCGAGGGCGCCGAGTGGTTGACGGACATCGCGCGGCAGCACGGGCTTGCGGTGGAGGCCAATCCGGTCGATGTCGGCGTCCGAGTCGAGACGCCCGCGCCGGTCATGGCGGAGTTGAGCCGCGTCCTGTACGAGGCGAAGCTGGAGTACTATTCCTCCACGTTCGACGACCGCGTCCGAACATTCTGCATGTGCCCGAACGGCGATGTCGTGATGGAGTCTACCGGCGGCGCGGACCCGGTGGTCACAGTGAACGGCGTCGGCTACGCTGAGCGGACGACCCCGAACACCAACTTCGCAGTACTCGTCTCGACCTCCTTCACCGAGCCGTTCCACGAGCCCATCGCCTATGGCAAGTACCTGGCAAGGCTCGCCAACCTGCTCAGCGGAGGGGTGCTGGTCCAGCGGCTGGGCGACCTCCTGGCTGGCCGGCGCTCGACGCCCGAGCGGCTTGCGCGCAGCCTGGTGCGGCCGACGCTGGCGGCGGCGACGCCGGGCGACCTCAGCTTTGTGCTGCCGTACCGGTACCTCACGGACATCGTCGAAATGCTCAGGGCGCTGGACCTGCTTGCCCCGGGGGCCGCGTCAGAGCATACCCTTCTGTACGGCGTCGAGGTGAAGTTCTACTCCGGCCGGCTGGCGCTCGGTCCGGGGCTGGAGACTGGCATCCACAATCTGTTCGCGGTCGGTGACGGCGCCGGCGTCAGCCGGGGGCTGGTGCAGGCATCCATCTCCGGGGTCGTCGCGGCACGAGAAGTGCACGCGCGGGCCGCAACCAAGTGAGCTGTTCCCCTGTCTGTTGCACTGCCACACGGCGGGATTCCGGTCGCGCCCCTGCCGAGGCTCCCGTCCTCTGTGATAACATCAGCTTACCTCCCTGTTCCCACACGCGGAGGCTCTGGGGCAAGGCGGCGGCAACTGCGCCGCCGGCAAGGTCCCGGGCGACCGGTCTTTGCCTTGCGGTCGCTGTTCAGGGTCTGCTCGCCGGTTCTGGTGGTCTCGTTCCGCGTGACCGCTGGACCGGGGGGAGGCTCCGGTCGCGGCGCCGGCGCTGTGGGCTCGGGTGAACTCAGGATACGGCATGGTGTGAGGGTCTCCCTGTTCCGGTGAGGATGGAGGTGGTTGCCCGTGTATCATCCGGAGGACCGTTATCGCCTGCTCGTCGACCATCTGCCCGATGGATTTGCCTACCAGCGCATCGTCCTTGACGCCGGCGGTCTGCCGGTCGATTACGTGTTCCTTGAGGTGAATCCCGCCTTTGAGAGACTGACCGGCCTCTCCCGCGAGCAACTCATCGGGAAGAGGGCGACGACCGTCCTGACCGGTGTTGCCTGCTCGCTGCTCGGCCAGGTTGCCGCGTTCGGACGGGTAGCGCTCGCGGGCGAGTCTACCCGCGTGGAGCAGTACTCGGAGCCCGCCGGCCGGTGGTACGAGGTGTTTGCCTACAGCGATGAGACGGGGTACTTCGCGACCGTGTATCACGACGTGACCGAGCGGGCGCTGGCCGGGGAGGCACAGCGCACGAGCGAACAGCGCTTCCGGCTGCTGTTCGAGCAGTCACTCGATGCCATCTACGTCGTCGCGCCCGACGGAGCGACTATCGACGCCAATCACGCATGGCTTGAGCTGTTCGGCTATTCGCGTGAGGATATTGCCTCCTTCAACGCGGTCAGCTTGTACGCTGACCCGGCCGACCGGCTGGATTTCCTGCAACGCATGGAGGGGAAGGCATTCCTTCGAGACGAGGTGCGCTTCAAGCGCAAGGATGGCTCTGTGTTCGACTGCGAGCGGACGGTGGTTCCGCTGAGGGACTCGGACGGGAACCTCATCGCCTACCAGGGCGTCCACCGGGATGTCACCGCGCGGAAGACGTCCGAGCGCCTGCTAAGGGAGGCGAACGCCGAGTTGCGCGAACTCGCCGCACGGCTGGATGCCGCGCGCGAGGAGGAGCGCGCCGCAGTGGCGTGGGAGTTGCACGACGAAGTTGCCCAGACGCTCTCAGTGCTCAAGATGGACATTGCCATATGCCGCAGGCGTTTGTCTGCCGGACTGCAACAGACCCTGGGACAGAGACTGGATGAGATGACGCAGTTGCTTGACGACACCATCGTGCGTCTGCGGCGGCTCTACAGTGACCTCGTTCCCGTGATGCTGGAAGACCTTGGGCTGGCGGCGGCCATCGAGTGGCAGGTGGAGGGTTTCGGCCGGCGCGCAGGTGTGCGGAGCACCGTGTGCCACGTGGACGACGTAGCCCTGCCGCAGGCGCGGATGGCACTCGGACTGTTTCGCGTGCTGCAGGAGGCGCTCGAGAACGTGCTGACACATTCAGGCGCCACCAGGGTGACGGTTGACCTTGAGCGCTGCGGCGGCATCGTCGTGCTCCGTGTGGCTGACGACGGACGTGAGGCGCCAGGGCAGTCGTTGGCCGGGCCCGGCGGCACGGGGCTCGCGGGGATTCGCGCCCGAGTGCGGTCCTGGGGCGGGGAGGTCGATGTCGGCTCATCGGACACCGGGGGTACCGTGCTGAAGGTCACTGTGCCGCTGGCGTGACGCGCAGTCAGGCGTCTTGAGCCAACGTGTCTATCGCCCTGCCGAAGCTGGATGCCTTGATAACCGCAGGGTCCGTTGTTACACTTCCCGGCGGTGCTCCCTGACCGCTCCGCACCGACTCGTTCGCTCCCGGAGCCGCGGATGCGGCGCTCGAAAGAAGGAGGCCGGCATGGAAGTTACGCTCAGTGCGATAAAGGCTGACATCGGCGGCTGGGTCGGTCACTCGGTGACGCATCCGGATACCCTGGCGAGAGCTGAGGCGCTGATGGCCGCTGCCAGGAAGAAGGGCGTCGTGCTCGACTACCGTGTGATGAACTGCGGCGACGACCTCCAGCTCATCATGACGCACCGGCACGGGGAAGACTCGGAGGTCATCCACGGACTCGCCTGGGAGACGTTCAGCGAGTGCACCGTGGTGGCGAAGCGCCTGAAGCTCCACGGAGCAGGTCAGGACCTGCTCGCCGATGCGTTCTCCGGCAACGTGAAGGGGATGGGACCCGGCTTGGCCGAGATGACGGTCACGGAGCGCGAGGCCGAGACGGTTATCGTCTTCATGGCGGACAAGACCGCCTCGGGCGCCTGGAACCTGCCGCTGTTCCGCATGTTCGCGGACCCGTTCAACACGCCGGGATTGGTCATCGCCCCCAACCTGCACTGCGGTTTCAGCTTCGAGGTTCACGACGTGATGGCCGCGAAGAAGATAGTGTTCAACAGCCCGGAAGAGGTCTACGACATGCTGGTGTACCTCGGCTCGCCGGGCCACTTCGCTGTCAAGAACGTCTATCACCGTGACTCGGGGCAGATAGCCGCCTCGGCATCGACCCAGAAGCTCAGCATGCTCGCCGGGCGGTACGTGGGAAAGGATGATCCGGTGCTCGTCGTCCGCTGCCAGGGCACGTTCCCTGCGGTCGGCGAGGTGCTGGAGGCTTTCTCAAATGTGAACATCGTCGAGGGGTGGATGCGCGGCTCACACAACGGTCCTCTCATGCCGGTCGGCTTCGCCTCGGCCAAGTGCACGCGGTTCGACGGCCCTCCGCGCTGCATCGCGGCGGGGTTCCAGTTGGCGGATGGCATGCTCATCGGCCCGTGCGACATGTTCGGTGACGTGGCGTTCGACCCCGCGAGGGAGAAGGCGCTGCAGGTCGCCGATACACTGCGAAGTCTCGGCCCCTTTGAGCCGCACCGCCTGCCTCTGGACCAGATGGAGTACACCACCATGCCCGAGGTAAGCAAGAGGCTTGCTCCGAGGTTCGTGCCGATAGATGACGACTAGACCCCGGCTGTTGATTGCCAGCGCGAATCGCGGCAAGGTGGCCGAGTACCGGGAGTTGCTGCAGGGGCTCGAGTGCGAGCTGTTGTCGCTCCGCGATGCCGGCATCGACGGCGACGTCGCCGAGACGGGGACGACCTACGCCGAGAACGCCCGCATCAAGGCTGTCACCTGTGCGGCGCGCTCCGGCCTCGTGACGCTGGCGGACGACTCGGGTATTGAGGTGGAGGCGCTCGGTGGTGAGCCCGGCATCTACTCGGCCCGGTATGCCGGCGACGCCGCCAGCGATGCCGAGCGCGTGGCCTTCCTGCTGCGTAAGCTGGAGGGCGTCCCGCCTGAGCGTCGCGGCGCCCGGTTCGTGTGCGTCATCGCGCTCGCTACGCCGGAGGGCGATGTCACGTACTTTCGCGGGGAGTGCCCCGGGCGCATCGTGACGGAGCCGCGTGGAGCCAGGGGCTTCGGCTACGACCCCGCGTTCCTGCTGCCCGAGCGCGGAGTGACCATGGCAGAGCTGCCGCCGGAGGAGAAGAACCGCGTCAGCCATCGAGGCAGAGCGGCGGCGCTCGCGCGGGAAGTCATACGCGGATTCATTGACGCGGGTAGGTGCCGATAGTATATGATGTGTCCCCCCGACGGGAGGAGGTAGGCGTTATGAGAGTGTCGTGTCTGCAGGAGAATCTCAACCGCGGACTGGGGATGGTGGGTCGCGCGGTGGCCGTGAGGTCCACTCTGCCGGTGGCCCTGAACATCCTCATGGTGGCCGAGGAGTCGCGACTGAAGCTCGTGGCGACGAACCTCGAGATGGCGACTACCTGCTGGGTCGGCGCGAAGGTGGAGGAGGAGGGCAGCATCACGGTGCCCGCCAGGGTCCTCACCGAGTTCGTCAACTCGCTGCCGAATGAGCTCATCGACATCGAGATGCCGGCCAGCGGCCGCACCGTCCAGTTCACCTGTGGCCGTTTCCAGGCTCACGTGAACGGCATCGACGCCGCCGATTTTCCGCCCATCCCGGATGTGGAGGGCGGCATCTCGGTCGAGATCGCCGCGGATTCGCTGCGGGAAGGCATCTCGCGCGTGTCGCTGGCGGCTGCCACCGATGAGTCGCGGCCGGTCCTCACTGGCATCAACGCCGAGTTCGAGGACGAGAAGCTCGCGCTCGCCGCGGCCGACGGCTTCCGCCTCGCGGTCTACAGGATGCCGCTTTCGAAGGCGGTGGAGGGCAAGACGACCGTCATCATACCTTCTCGCACGCTCAATGAGGTCAACCGGCTGCTGGGCGACCAGGAAGAGCCGGTCGTCATCACCGTGAATGCGGAGAAGACCCAGGCGCTGTTCCGCCTCCAGGGCGCCGAGGTCGTCACGCAGCTCGTCCAGGGCACGTTCCCCAACTACTCCCAGGTCATCCCCAAGAAGTACGACACCCGCGCGGTGGTCGAGGTGGGCGAGTTCACGCGTGTCGCGAAGATGTGCTCGGTCTTTGCGCGCGATGCCAGCAACATCGTTCGGCTTCTTGTCACTCCTGGCGCGGACTTGAAGGCCGGCAAGGTGACCATCACGGCGCAGGCCGAGGAGGTCGGCGGCAACACGGGCGACATCGATGCGCTGGTCGATGGTGGCGAAGCGAAGATCGCCTTCAACGTGAAGTACCTGGTGGACGTGCTCGGCGTCATCCGGCAGTCACAGGTGGCGCTCGAGGTCACGACCCCGTCGAGTCCCGGCGTCGTCCGCCCCATCGGCACGGACAACTATGTGCATGTCATAATGCCGATGTTCGTCCAGTGGTGATTAGCTTCGGCTGAGTGCAGGTTCGCAGGGGGCGCTCGAAAGAGCGCCCCTTTCACTGTCTGTACTACCCGTGGCGTGCCCGCGTTCACCGACAGCCCGCCGCTGCCGGGTAGTTGCGTGCCGTCGGCCAGGGCGGTGTCCTGTCTGGTGCCTCGGATTGCTGTCGAGTCGCCGCAGTGAAGCACTATTGGAGCACGGGAATGCTCCCGTGCGACCGGCGTGCGGTCCTCAGATGGATGGCATCATTCGCCACGTGCTACCATACGCAGATACGTCCAACGCTTTCCTTGACAAATGGCCTGTCTTGGGTCTTACTGTTGTCAACAGGACGCGTTGGAGGTGCGTGACATGGACAAGTGCAAGTACGAAAACGCGATCCTCTTCTTCGCTCGCCGAGTGCCCGGCCTTGGAAGGGTGAAGCTCAACAAACTGCTCTACTTCGCTGACTTCGACCACTTCGAGAAGTACGGCCACTCCATCACTGGCGACATCTACGTGAACAACGACCTGGGACCCGTTCCCTCTCACATTGTCGACGTGCTGGACGGCATGCAGCGTGAGGGCAA
>CAZVCS010000055.1:0-3698 GCA_964625765.1 uncultured Dehalococcoidales bacterium
GGCTCACCATGCTCCAGTCGAGCCGTCCGGCTCCGGGGCACTGGTGGTCGCGCTCTGAGTTGACGTCGTGCAGATGCACGCCGATGAGCCTGCCACTGTAGCGTCGCAGCCACTCCTCGTGGCCCGTCGAGCCGCAGCGCTCCTGCGTGGCGGCGTGGCCCGTGTCGTGCCAGTAGCCTACCACCTCGGGGTCCGCCGCGGACAGCATGACGTCCATCTCCCGGGCGTTGGGCATCTCGTGCAGGTTGTGTCGCGTCTCGAGGCCGAGGAGCACGCCTCTCGACCGGGCGCGGTCCTGTAGCGCGCGAAGCGTCTCCATCGCCCGCTCGAGGTGCAGTTGTTCGACGCCGTTGCGGATGCCCGGAATCGCATCCTGGATGGCGAAGTACTCGTCCGACTCCATCTCTCCGGCGTGCCACAGCGCGTGGATGCGCTTCTCCTTCTCGCGGCCGATGGGCACGTGACCCATGTGCAGCACGACGGCGCGGGCGCCGAGGCGCGAGGCGAGGTCGATGGTGCTCAGGGCGTGTGAGAGTGCTTCCTGCCGCTCGTCTTCGTCCAGCGCACCCAGATTGAGGTCGTAGGCGGACACGCCTCGGGGCGAGCGCACGTTCGGCGCCGGGTTGTGCAAGCTCGAAAGCGGCAGCGGTCCGGCGGCAAGACGCTCGAGCGCCTCCATCGAGGTCACGAAGGCATTCGCCTCGACCGCGGTGAAGCCCCAGTCGCTCGCGTCGCACGAGAACTGGTACAGGTCCTCGTACCTGCCGCGCGCCCACATGGTCGAGAGGGAGAGAGGCGCGGTCACCGGGAGTCCTTCTCCGTCTCCAGGCGCTGGAACTTTCGCAGCAGTTCCTTCTGCTCGTTGGTGAGTCGCTCAGGGGTCACGACCTTTGCCACGACGTAGAGGTCGCCGTGGTGCTTGCTGCCCAGCTTCGGCATTCCCTTCCCTTTCAAGCGGAAGAGCGTGCCGCCCTGCGTGCCGGCGGGTATCTCGAGCGTCGCCTCGCCATCGAGCGAAGCCACTGCCATCGTTGCGCCGAGGGCCGCTTCCACGAGGCTGAGGTCTCTGCCCATGTAGAGGTCGTCGCCGTGCCGCTCGAACACCTCGTGCTTCTGGACGCTGACGACCACGTAGAGGTCGCCGGGGGTGATGTCCCCGTCCGCCGACTCCCCCTGCCCTTCAAGCCGAATGGTGTGGCCGCTGTCGACACCTCTCGGAATGGTGACCGTGAGCTCGCTCACCTCTTCGAGAATGCCCTTGCCTTCGCACAGCGAGCACGGCTCCTTGATGTGCCGTCCGGTGCCCTGGCAGGCGCTGCAGGTGCTTATCTGGCGGAAGACGCCGATGCCGGAGCGGTGCTCCGTCACCATCTGGCCGGTGCCGCGGCAGCGCTCGCAGGTGGAGGCGGCTCCTTCTTTGGCGCCCGAGCCTCGACAGGACGTGCACGTGCGGCGTCGCGGTATCTCGAGCGTCTTCTCGAGGCCCGATGCCGCCTCTTCGAGCGTCACTTCGAGGTTGTAGCGCAGGTCGGCGCCGCGACGGCGCTCGCGCGTTGCCGTCCTGCCTCGTCCGAACAGGCTCTCGAAGATGCCGTCGCCAAAGCCGAAGCCGCCGAAGCCGAGGTCGCGGAAGATATCGCCGAAATCGGCGCCCCGGAAGATGTCCGACTGGCTGTATCCGGAGAGCCCTGCGTGCCCGTACATGTCGTACAGGCGCCGCTTGTCGCCGTCGCACAGCACGGCGTACGCCTCGTTGATCTCCTTCATCCGTGCGACGCATTCAGCGTCGCCCGGGTTCCGGTCCGGGTGGTAGCGCATGGCAAGCGCACGGTACGCACGCTTGATGTCGGATTCGTCGGCGCCACGAGCAACCCCGAGTACTTCGTAGTAGTCGCGTCTCTCTGTCGCCATTCGCGGTGACGGCGCCGCGGAAGGCCTGCTCTCCAGGCTGGGCGCCGGCACGATTGTAGCACGCTCGCGTGCTCCTCCGGCACGCGGGACACACTGCGCGTGTCGTGAAGGTGTTTCGATTGACGGGTGAAGCTGACAATGGTAACTTCCCGTCATCCCTGTCTGGAGGTGCTTTCATGACGTTGGTCGACATGCTTGGACGGTCCGTACGACGGTACCCGGACAAGCCTGCCATCGAGGGCGAAGCTGGAACCCTCACCTATCGCGAGTTCGATACGGTGACCAACCGGCTTGCCAACATGTTGCTCGGGCTCGGCCTCAGGCCCGGCGTCCCCGTCGCCGTGCTGATGCCGCCCACCGCCGACTGGCTCATCGGCTACTTCGGCGCGACCAAGGCAGGGGCGCGCGTGGTCATACTGAACGCTATGCTGACGCCGGCCGAGCTCGGGGCGCTGCTGGCCGATTCCGGCGCCTCAATCGTCCTCACCGAGAGCCGGTTCGCAAAGGCGCTTGCCGGAGCTGCCTCCGCCGGACCCTCGCGCGTGGCGCACGTGCTGCCGCTCGATGACGAGGACTTCAGGAAGAAACTTGCCGAGGTGCCCGGGAATGCGCCGCCGGTTCCGATGGAGGAGACCGACGAGTGCTCAGTGCTCTATACGTCCGGCGTCCTGGGGAAGCAGAAGGGCGTGGTGCACACTCACCGCTCCCTTCTCGCCGTCTCGGACGTTGCCAGCGAGCTCATGGGGCTGCAGCCGGACTGGAAGGTGATGGGGTTCATCCCCTTCTTCCACGTGCTCGGACTTGAAACCGCCTTCTCTTCCCTGAACCGCGGCAGCACCCTCGTCGTCGCTCCCCGCTTCGTGGTCAAGAACGTCCTCGAGACCATTCAGCGACACCGGGTCACCCTCGTGGTGGGCGTGCCGGCGATGTTCAACGGGCTGGCCATGGTGCCCGAGGAGATGCTGAAGGCGATGGACCTGAGCAGCCTCAGGGTAGCACTCACGGCCGGAGCAAAGTCGTCGCCCACCCTGATGGCCGCGCTGGAGAAGAAGTACGGCCTGGTTGTCACGGAGATATACGGGACGACCGAGTGCCCGGTCATCTGCATGGGCGGGATGAAGAACCGGCGCCTCGGAACGGCGGGACAGCCCGTGCTTGAGTTCAAGGTCGTCAGCGAGGACGGCGCCGAGGTCCCCCGCGGCACGCCCGGCCAGGCCCTATGCCGCGGCCCTCAGGTCATGACCGGCTATTTCAACGCGCCGGACCTGACGGCGCAGGTGCTGAAGGGTGGCTGGTTCCACACCGGCGACGTCGTCGTCATGGACGCGGATTCCTACGTCACCTACGTCGAGAAGCAATCCTTCATCATCGTCACATCGAGCGGCGTGAAGATCCCGCCGACCGAGGTCGAAGAGGTTGCCCTGACGCACCCGGCTGTCGCCGAGGCTGCCTACGTCGGCCTGCTTCAGCCTGATGGCGGCCAGTTGCCCACGCTCTTCGTGGCTCTGAGGGAAGGGAAGCAGGTGACGAAGACCGAGCTGCGTGGCTTCCTTGCCGAGACCATCGCCATCTACAAGCTGCCGCACCGCATCGAGTTCATCGCTGAGATACCCAAGATAGCCTCCGGCAAGATGGACCGGCGCAAGTTGCAGCAGTGGACGGCCTGAGTACGGCCGCCAGGTGGACCGCGTGCCCGTTCCGGAGGCGGCGGGCGCCCCCCCCCCGCGCCGCGTTTGGGTGAACCCCCCCCTGTCCCGCGCGGCGTGATGGGGGGTGGGGGCCCCGCG
>CAZVCS010000055.1:3708-12452 GCA_964625765.1 uncultured Dehalococcoidales bacterium
AGTTGGGCCGGGCGCATGTGGCCGCCGGGGCGGGCGTGTGTCGGGCCGCCGGGTGGCCGGGGGGCCGGTTCGGGCGGCGCCGTCGCCCCCGCGCCGGCGCCTCTTTGCTTTCACCGCCCCGTTGACACTCGCTGCTTCATGGGTGTAGCGTCCCCTGCTCGGGAGGTGCAAGAGAATGCTTCTGCACGAGCTGCTCGAGTTGAATGCAAGCGAGGTTCCCTCCAAGACCGCCATGGTGTCCGAGACCGGCCGCATGACGTACGCCGAGTTCGACGGACGCTCCAGCAGAATAGCCGCCATGATGGTCTCCTCCGGCGTCGCCAAAGGCGAGCCGGTGGCGCTGCTGCTGCCGCCGACCATGGACTGGCCAGTGGCGTACTTCGCCGTGCTGAAGGCCGGCGCGAAGGCGGTGATTCTGAATGGCATGCTGAAGCCGGCGGAGTTGCTCGCGCAGCTCGTCGAGTCTCGCGCCCGCACCATCATCACTGAGGCCCGGTTCGCCGCCGCAATCAAGCAGATGGCCCCTGTCGGGGCGCCCATGCCGCGGCTGCTGCAGATCGACTCCCCCGACTTCGAGGCCGCCCTTGCCAAGGCGCCGGCGTCCCGGCCGAGCGTCTCCATGAACGCGGATGACGAGTGCACCATCATCTATACCTCCGGCGTGCTCGGCATGCAGAAGGGCGTCGTCCACACGCACCGCTCACTCATGTCGGTGTTCGATGCCGCCGCCCCTCGCATCGAGGACAACCGTGAGGATGTCCTCTTCGGCATGATCCCCTTCTACCACGTCCTCGGCCTGGTCGTCTCTTTCGGCGCGTTCTTCCGCGGCGCTACCCTGGTGCTGCCGCGGCGCTTCGTGCCCCGAGCCGTGCTCGAGACCGTAGCCGCGGAGAAGGTCACCAACCTCATCGGCGTTCCCGCCATGTTCATGGCGCTGCTGCAGGTGCCGGATGAGGTGGTGAAGAGCCTCGACCTCTCATCTCTCTACAAGATACTGACCGCCGGCGCGAAGAGCCTGCCCCAGGCCATGGCGGCCTTCGAGAAGAAGTACGGCGTCGTCGTCACGGAGATCTACGGCACGACTGAGTGCCCCATCATCACCATGGGCAGCACCAAGGACCGCAAGCTCGGCACCGCCGGGCTGCCCGTCCTTGAGTTCAAGGTCGTGGATGAGACGGGCAAAGAGGTCAAGCGCGGCGAGGTCGGCGAGGCGCTCTGCCGCGGCGGCAATGTCATGCGAGGCTACTACCGGGAGCCTGAGCTCACGGCGCTCGTGCTCAAGGACGGCTGGTTCCACACCGGCGACCTCGTCACTCAGGATGCCGACGGCTATGTCACCTACGTCGAGAAGAAGAGCTTCCTCATCGTTACCGCTGCGGGCACGAAGATAGCTCCGACGGAGGTCGAGTACGTCGTGCTGACGCATCCGGCGGTCGCGGAGGCAGCGTACGTCGGCATCAGGGATGCCAGCGGGGCGCAGGTGCCGACGCTGTTCGTGGTCCTGAAGCCGGGCCAGGAGGTCTCGAAACCCGAGTTGCGCGCCTTCTGCGCGAAGAGCGTGGCTGATTTCAAGCTGCCGCAGCGCATCGAGTTCATGACCGAGCTGCCGAAGATCGCCTCGGGCAAGGTGGACAGACGGGCGTTGATGCAGGCGTCCGGCTAGACCGGGACACCGGTCACGAGGCGCGCCGCGCCACGTAGATGTCGGCCTCGAGCATGACGCCGTCGCGATAGTAGTGGTGCACGAAGTAGAGGTTGCCGTCGGCGTCCATCGACGGCTCGCCCGCGAACTGCGACAGGATGAGGTCGGGTTCGGTCCAGCCCTGTGGGCCGAGGACCGAGCGGAAGATGGCGGGCGTGCCCAGGTATGTACGCGTCAACCATAGCTCGCTGCCGTCCTCAGTGACGAACGGCCAGCCGTCCGTGTCGCTGCTGTTCACGGTTTCGAGGTTCACAGGCTCAGTCCATCCGTCGCCGCTGCGAGTAGTGACCCAGATATCGTACCCGCCCTTGCCTCCCGGCCGGTCGGAGTGGAAGTAGAGCGCCGTTCCCCCCTGCGCAAGGTGCACTTCGCCTATCTGATAGACCGCATTGAGCTGCTCTCCGGCGTTCTCCCAGTCACGCCAGCGTCCGTCGCGCCACCGGGCCGTCCACATGTCCACGCCCCGGTAGTTGCCCTGCCTCGCTGATGCGAACCAGAGCACGTCGCCCTGCACCGCCACGGCGCCGTCAAGCGACAGCTCTCCCGGGTCTTGCAGCACCACGCGCTGCGCCTCTCCCCATCCATCGCCCTGGCGCTCGCTCACGTAGACGCCCGTGACGCCGTCGAGCAGTTGCCTCTCCACCGGCACCCGCACATCCGGCGTGAAGAAGAAGTAGAGCCGTGAACCATCCGGCGTCACGAAGGGCGAATCCTCGGCGCCGGCGGTACTGATGCCCTGCACAGGCTCAGGCGGATGGAACATGCGACTGTGCAGGATGGGCGGGTAGACGTCCTGCTCCGGCGTGGCTTTGACTGCGTCAGCCGGAATGGCGCTCTCGCGCGGGGGCGGCTGGGGCGCCTGAGCAGGCTCGCAGGCGGCGCCGGACCAGAGGACAGCCGCGGCGGCAAGGCATGCGATTGACGAAGCTCGACCCTCCATCTTCTTCCGTTCTCCCCTCCGCGCCGGTCTTCGTCCGGAACCTCATCTTGAGCGTATCACACTCATGCGGACGGCAGATGGCACGATGCCGACTTGCCATGTCCGGCGGGGGAGGAGTATCCTTCCCCCCGGGGAAGACGACATGACGGGAGTGGGCGTGGTCATTGTAGTGTACTTGCACCAGTGAACCTGGTGGGGGGCATGTCATACGACATGCCCCCCTTTTTTTGCGGCGGGACTGATGCTCAGCGACGCCGCGGCGAAGTGCACGGGGGTGCGGCGTATGCCGTGCTCTGAAGGAGGTGTGAGAGCATGCTCGAAATCCTGTTTCACGGTAGAGGGGGACAGGGAGCGGTCACAGCCGCAAACGTCCTGGTCGCGGCGGCCCTCAAGGACGGCCACCGGGGCGTCCAAGCCTTCCCGCTCTTCGGCTCGGAGCGCCGCGGCGCACCCGTCAAGGCGTTTGCCCGCATAGCGGACAGCGAGGTCAATCTCAGGAGCCAGATATACAACCCGGACATCGTCGTCGTCGTCGACCCCGCCTTGCTCAAGATGGTCGACGTGACCGAGGGCCTCAAGCCTGAGGGTATCCTCATCCTGAACACCACATCGGGCCCGGGCGCGTTCGAGTTCTCGAAGAAGTTCAAGGTCGCGGCAGTCGACGCTGCGGGCATCTCGATACGGCACAAGCTGCTGGTCGGCGGCATCCCCGTCATCAACACGCCGATCCTTGGCTGCATCCCGAGGGTGACCGACGTGGTCACCATCAAGTCCATCGAGAGTGCCATCAAGGAGCAGTGGAAGGGCGAAGCCGGCCTGCGGAACGCGCAGGCCGCCCGCGACGCCTACGAGCTCACGGAGGTGAACCGGTGACCTACAAAGCGAAGACCACCCTGTCGCGTCCCGCTGATGCGGCCATGGGCAAGACAGGCCTGTGGAGGGACTTCCGCCCTACGGTGGACTCCGGCAAGTGCGTCAAGTGCCTCCGCTGCTGGATCTCCTGTCCGGACGCCTGCATCAAGCGGGGAGCGGACGACAGTATCTCCGTCGACTATGAGTTCTGCAAGGGCTGCGGCATCTGTGCCAACGAGTGCCCGGCCTCTGCTATCACTATGACGAGGGAGGGACTGGGCGAATGATAATGATTGATACCGGAGACCGCATCGCCGCAAAGGCCGCGCAGATGGCGCGACCGGAATTCATCGCGGCGTATCCCATCACGCCGCAGACCATCATCGTCGAGAAGACCGCCGAGATGGTCGAGTCAGGCGAGCTCGACGCTGAATACGTCCGCGTCGAGAGCGAGCACAGCGCCATGGTCGCGGTCGTCGGCGCCGCCGCGACAGGCATTCGGACCTTCACCGCCACCTCCTCCCACGGCCTTGCCCTCATGCACGAGGTGCTGCACTGGGTCGCGGGCTCGCGGCTACCCGTCGTCATGGTCAACGTCAACCGGGCCCTCGGCCCGGGCTGGAACATCTGGGCCGACCAGAGCGATTCGACCTCGCAGCGCGATACGGGCTGGATACAGCTCTACTGCTCCGACGGCCAGGAGATATTCGACACGGTCGTCCAGGCCTACCGTCTCGCCGAGATGGAGGACGTTCAGCTCCCGGTCATGGTCTGCTTCGACGCCTTCGTTCTCTCCCACACCTCCATGCCCGTCGAGGTGCCCGAGCAGTCCGAAATCGATGCCTTCCTGCCGGCCCGGCGGCCACTCTGGAAACTTGACTCCGCCGACCCAATCACCTACGCCTCCATGATTCAGCCGGCGTTCTACGGCGACATGCGCAAGAACATGCACGAGGGACATCTGAACGCCCTCGCACGCTTCCCGGAGGTGTGCCGGGAGTGGAAGCAGCGCTTTGGCACCTGGCGCGGCGACCTCGTCGAGCTGGTTCGGTGTGACGATGCTGAGTACGTCATCGTCACCATGGGCGCCTTCGGCGCCGAGGCCCGGATCGCAGTCGAGGAGCTGAGGAAGCAGGGAATCAAAGCTGGCCTCGCGCGCGTGCGGATGCTCTGGCCTTTCCCTGACGAGGTCTTCCGCAAGCTCGCGCCGGGCAAGAAGTTCGTGGTCGTTGACCGGAATGTCGCCGCCGGCGCGGGCGGCGCCCTCCACGGCCAGCTCAAGTCCGCACTGTACGGCTACGCAAACGCTCCGGTTCGCGGCTTCATCGCCGGCCTGGGCGGCAGGGACGTCACCTTCACCGACCTGTGCGATATGGTGAAGAAGACGGCAAGCGGAGGGGCGGCGGACGTGAACTGGTGGGGAATCCAGGACTAAGGGGGATACGGAATGGCAATCAAGAACCTGCCCGCTGAAGAGCTGCTGAGACCCGGTGGCGGCGGCTGTCCCGGCTGCCCTTCCACCATCTCTCTGCGAGTCGCCCTCAAGGCGCTCGGCAAGAACACCATCCTGGTCATGCCCGCTGCCTGCGCGGTCGTCTGCGTCGGCGGCTATCCCAGGAGCTCGTTCGAGGTTCCCGTCATGAGCGTCCTGTTCGAGGCGGCCGCAGCCGGCGCCTCCGGCATCGTCGCCGGCTTGAAGCGCCAGGGCAAGGCCGATACGAACGTCGTGGTCTGGGCCGGCGATGGAGGCACGTACGACATCGGCCTTCAGGCGTTGTCCGGCGCTGTCGAGCGCGGCACTGACTTCATCTACGTCTGCTACAACAACGAGATGTACTCCAACACCGGCATCCAGCGCAGCGGCGCCACGCCGTTCGGCGCGTGGACGACCACCACCTGGACCGGCAAGACCGAGGGCAAGAAGGACCTGCCCGCCATCATGCGCGCCCATGGCCTGCCGTACATGGCCACGGCATCGCCCAGCTACCCGGAGGACCTCTTCCAGAAGATGCGCAAGGCGATGTCCATCCGAGGCCCCAAATACATCGAGATACTCGCGCCATGTCCTCCCGGCTGGCGCTTCCCGATGGAGAAGACGCTGGAGATGGGCCGGCTCGCGGTGGATACCGGCGCCCATGCACTCTACGAATACGAGGACGGACAGCTCCGCTTCAACCTGAAAAGCAAGTCCATCCTTGAGGGAAAGGCGCAGCCGAAACCGATAGAGGAGTACCTGAAGCTCCAGGGCCGCTTCGCCCATCTCTTCAAGCCCGAGAGGAACGAGCAGGCGCTCGCCAGGATACAAGCCGACCTCGACAGGGGCTGGGAGAAGTTCCGTAGGCAGGTGGAGTGCGGCGTGGCGTAGAGGAGCCCGTGCTTGATGCGCCTGGCCCTCGCCTCTGCGCATCGCTAAGGAGAGCAGCGTGAAGATTACCGGCGTCAAGACGTATCTCTTCCGGCCTACCTGGAACTGGCTCTTCGTCAAGGTGGAGACGGACGAGGGGCTCTACGGCTGGGGAGAGGCTACCTGCCAGGCCCAGGAAAAACCCATCGAGGCCTGCATCCACAACCTGGCCGACTATCTCATCGGCAAGGACCCCCGCGACATCGAACTGCACTGGTCGACCATGTTCCGCAACGCCTACTGGAGGCCGTCGTTCGTCATCACGAGCGCTATGAGCGGTCTCGACATGGCGCTGTGGGATATCCTCGGCAAGAGCCTGGGCGTCCCGGTGTACCGCCTCCTCGGCGGCGCCGTGCGGGATCGCATCAAGGTGTACCACAACGGCTGGTGGTTCCCGGCGAAGAGCACGGACGATTACGTGACTCTCGCCGAGCGGGAGGTGAAGGAGCGGGGTGCCAGGGCCATCAAGTACGACCCGTTCTGGGGCACCGACGTCTTCACCGCCACGGAGGCGGACATCCGCAAGGTGCTGGACAACGTCGCCCGTGTCAGAAAGGCTGTCGGGGACGAGGTCGAGATAATGCTCGACTGCCACTCCCGCATGACGACGAACAGCGCCATACGCTTCGCGCAAGCCGTGCGGCAGTACAACCCCGCCTGGTTCGAGGAACCGCTGCCGACCGATGCAGCTCCCGAGGACCTCGCCAGGGTGGTTGCCTCTACCGATATCCCCATCGTCACTGGCGAACGGCTGGTGACCCGGTGGTGCTTCCGCGACATCGTCGAGAAGCGCGCCGCCACGGCCATCAACCCGGACCCGTGCCACGCGGGCGGCATCTCGGAGATGAAGAAGATAGGCGAACTCGCCAACACCTACTACGTCGGCTTCACTCCGCACAGCGCCGGGGGGCCGGTCATGGTTGCCTCGAACCTGCACGTTGAAGCGTGCGCGCCGAACTTCATCGTTCACGAGTTCTTTGCGCCCGACCCGCCGTTCTACAGGGAGATACTCAAAGAGCCGTTCCCAGCGCTGGTCGACGAGTGTCTGCGGCTGCCTGACCGGCCCGGACTGGGCGTCGACCTCATCGAAGAGGCGCTGTCGACGCGGCCGTACCGGTACCACGACATGAGCAGCTTCTGGGACGTGCCGCAGGTGCCGGCTGGCGGAAAGCTGGGAGACTGAGTCTGTGAAGGCGGGGAGGCCGGTTTTCTCCGGCGTATCCCGTCATCCCTGGTTGTCGAGATTCCTCGCCGTCGCGCGGCACGGCCGCGCGTCCTACTGCCCCATGGGAATCGGACCGGCGCCCTGTCGGTGCAGGACACGGCGACGCTGAGGAAGGTCATCGTAGTAGCGCGTGAATCCCACGGCGAATGCGTCCAGCGCCTGGGGGCAGAACTGGGTTCCCCTGCAGCGCGCGAGCTCGTTCATCGCCGCGTTGATCGTCAGCGCGGCCCGGTAGGGGCGGTTGGTTGTCATGGAGTCAAACGCATCGGCCACGGCTATCAGCCGCGCCCCAAGGGGGATCTGCTCCCCACGCAGGCCGTGCGGGTAGCCGCTTCCGTCGAACGCCTCGTGATGGTGCAGCACGAGTTCAACCACCTCACGGAGGGAGGCGATGTCATGGATGATGGCGGCCCCGATGACAGGGTGGTCTTTCACTGCCGCGCGCTCGGCCGGCGTGAGCCGCCTCGGCTTGCGCAGGATTGCGTCGTCGATGCCGATCTTGCCGATATCGTGCAGCAGCGCTGCCGTCTCGAGAGTCTGCATCTCCTGAACGCCCAGGTTGAGCACCAGCCCTGCGACCAGGGAGTACTGGGCAACGCTCTGTGAATGCCCGCACGTATACGGGTCCTTGGCGTCTATGGCGCTTGCCAGAGCTCGGATCGTGCTGCGGTAGCCTTCCTCGACCGACTCCCGCAGCCTGTTGTTCTCAATCGACGTGCCCGTGGTGGCTCCTGTCACGAGGGCCGTATCGAGATCACGTTCGGTGAATGACGGTTCCAACTGCGGTCGCGTCGCCTGAATGGCGCCGATGACGCGTCCCGCGGCCGTCACGGGAACGCACAGCACGCGGTTGTCCTGCCCGCGATTGTCCCCGGCCGGAGCCAGCTGGGACCAGTCGCCGGCTTCATTCAGCACAAGCGGGGTTGCGTGCTGCATCACCCATTCCGCCGCCTCGCTCAGTTCGTCGGAGCGGATGCGGACGACGTCGTTGCCGCCGGTGCTGCGCCAGGAGCCGAGACCGCCGCCATTGCCGTTCGGAAGAAAGACGGTGCAACTGGACGCCCCGAGAGCGTGCCGGAGCATGCCTGCGACTCCCTGTACGATGGGCGGAGGCTTGGCGCTCGACCACTCGTTGGACTCGAGCTGCCCAAACAGGCGCTTCCTGAATGTGCGCCAGGCAGTCTCATTCGGCATGCCGCGCACGTCGCACGTATCAACCTGCGACGGAATACCTGAGGCTGCGTCAGACCCCATGCACCGGAGCGTCGGCGTGGCAACTGCTTGCATCTGCCTCTCCCTCACCCTCCAGTCGGTCGCGCCTACGCCGCTGTCGCAAGCTCCCTGGTGGTCACGTGCTGCGCCTTCCGGCAGAGCCGGGCGAGGTCCTGGTCGGTGAACAGCCGCCAGCCGTGCCGGTCGACCGTGCTGACGTCGTCTATCTCGCCGGAACGGAGCCAGCGGAAGAACGTGTTCTTGCTGATGCCGGCTAGCTGGCAAGCTTCGGCGGTCTGGTAATACCGGGTTCCCATTAGTGTCGTGGGCATCGTCTTCCTCCCCTGTTGCTACTTGGGTATACCTGATAGTAGTTGTGGCGATGCCCCAGCCATAAGACACGAAGGTC
>CAZVCS010000056.1:0-8951 GCA_964625765.1 uncultured Dehalococcoidales bacterium
CGCTGACCGACAGGATGTCGAACAGCACCGCCGGTTCGACGCCGGCCTTGGTGCCGAGCGCGAACGCCTCGGACGCGACCAGGATGTTGGCCATCGACATCATGTTGTTGATGATCTTCACGACCTTGCCGGTGCCGACCCCGCCGGCGACGCGGATCGTGCCGCCGAACATCGCCAGCACCGGCCGTGCGCGCTCGATGTCGGCCGGCGCGCCGCCGACGATCAGCACCAGCTTGCCTTCGCCAGCCTCGGGTGGCGAGCCGCTGACCGGGCAGTCGATCACCGACGCGCCGGTGGCAGCGACGCGCCCGGCCACGCGCTGCATCGTCTGAGGATCGATCGAGCTCAACTCGATGCACAGTTGCCCGCGCGACGCGAGTTCGCCGAGACCGCCCGGCCCGGCCCACACCGCGTCGACGGCGGCCGGATTCGGCAGACTGGTCAGCACCAGGCCGCGGCCGGCGATCGCCTCGGCCATCGACGCGGCCACCTTCAGGCCTTGCGCGGCGCAGCTTGCGCGGGCCGCCTCGGCCACGTCGTAGCCGACCACGTCGGCGCCGCATGCGCGCAGCCGCAGCGCGATCGCGCCGCCCATCTGACCCAGGCCGATCATCGCGACGGGTTCAGTCATGTCCACTCCTTCCGGATCGTCGTGTTCGTGCACCGCCTCACAGTATGCCGTATGCAATGGAAGACCGACGCATACGACGACGCGGCGGCCGCGGCCCGCGTGCAGGGCCGGCCGCTGCGCGACGATCCTGCGCCTCGAGCGGCCGGGCCGGTTCGGTTCGCGCTCGTCGGGCGTCGTTTATTCGACAACATGTCCAGTATTTCTGCCATCCGCGCCATCGGCTGGGCGGTCGCGAAATGAGGGCCTGAACCCTGATCCGGCACGTCCCGCAGAGCCTGCCCGCCGATTTGTGCACGTCCGCCGGCTGCTCTACGATCCTGCTCCTCGACAGTGCCCACGACAAGGAGCCCCCATGGCCACCCGCCACAAGATCAGCGTGATTCCCGGAGACGGCATCGGCAAGGAAGTGATGCCGGAGGGCCTGCGGGTGCTGGAGGCGGCGGCGCGGCGCTTCGACATCGGGCTGGACCCGACCCACATCGAATGGGCCAGCACCGACTACTACCAGCAGCACGGCAGGATGATGCCGGACGACTGGAAGCAGCGGCTGGCCGGTACCGAGGCGATCTGTTTCGGCGCCGTCGGCTGGCCGGCGGTGGCGCCCGATCACGTGACCCTGTGGGGGTCGCTGCTGAAGTTCCGCCGCGAGTACGACCAGTACGTCAACCTGCGGCCGGTGCGGCTGTTCGACGGCGTGCCGTGCCCGCTGGCCGGCCGCAAGCCGGGCGACATCGACTTCCTGGTCGTGCGCGAGAACACCGAAGGCGAATACAGCTCGGTGGGCGGCACGATGTACGAGGGCACCGATCGGGAGATCGTGCTGCAGCAGTCGATCTTCTCGCGCAAGGGCTCTGAACGGCTGCTGCGCTTCGCGTTCGACCTGGCGATGCAGCGCCCGCGCAAGAAGGTGACGGTGGCCACCAAGTCCAATGGCATCGCGATCAGCATGCCGTGGTGGGACAAGTGCGCCGAGTCGGTCGCGGCAGACTATCCGGCGATCGCGATGGACAGGCAGCACATCGACATCCTGTGCGCCCGGTTCGTGCTGCAGCCCGACCGCTTCGACGTGGTGGCCGCGACCAATCTGTTCGGCGACATCCTGTCCGACCTGGGCCCGGCCTGCACCGGCACGATCGGCCTGGCGCCGTCGGCCAACCTCGATCCGCAGCGGCGCTTCCCGTCGCTGTTCGAGCCGGTGCACGGCTCGGCGCCGGACATCTACGGCAAGAACATCGCCAACCCGATCGCGATGATCTGGTCGGGCGCGATGATGCTGGACTTCCTCGGTCGCGGGCAGGGCAAGTACCGCGCGGCGCACGACGCGATCCTCGGTGCGATCGAGCACGTGCTGGCCAACGGGCCGCGCACGCCGGACCTGGGCGGCAACGCGAACACGACCGAACTGGGCAAGGCGGTCGCGCAGCGGGTGGCGGCCGGCTGACCGGGCCGCGCGCCGCGCGCGACGGAACGCCGGATCTCGAGGGGGCGTGCGCCGCTGCCCGTGACGACGAGGCGCTCGCCCCTCGCCTCGTTCAGCCGCAGGCCCCGATGTGCCCGCAGGCCGTGCAGAACTCGCAGCCGTCGCGATTGATCAGCGTATTGTTGCCGCACTCCTCGCAGCGCTTGCCGGCCATCGGTGCGAACGCCGCGCCCGCCGCGGCGCGCCCCTCGTCGCTGGGCACCGCGAGGATGCCTGCGTCGGCGGTCGGGTAGCCGTGTTCGTCGAGCAGCCCCAGCATCGCGTAGCGGTGGATCGCCAGCCGCGCGACGTAGGCGACGGTGGACGGCCACAGCTGCGAGCGGTCGGTGCCCGGTACCCGCGCCATGAAGGCCCCGCCCACCTCGCTGTAGTTCAGCAGCTTGCGCAGCTTCATGCCGATCCAGGCCAGGTCGAGTACCCGCATGTCCAGGCTGAGCAGCTTGCACAGCCCGTCGAGCACCCGCGGATACTCGCCGGACAGCCAGATGGAGTACGGCCGGCGCTGGCCGCCCGGCATCACCAGTTCCTTCAGGAACAGCACGAAGTCGTCGCCGGTGGTCGGGTTGCCGATGTCCACCGTCCAGCTCAGGGTGCCGTCGGGACCGGCCTTTGGTTCGCGGGCCGAGATCAACGCATCCATCATCGGCGTGGCGGCGTTGCCGACGACCACGCCGACATCGAGTTCGCTTCGAACACGTTCAGCGGACTCCTCATCCTGCTCCACGACGATGATCTCGTGCTTCTCGCGCGAGAGGAGGCTCGCCACGTAGTAACCGGTAGAGCCGGCGCCGACAACTACGATGTACATGCTGTCTTCTGGAAGGGGTTGGTAGCCACCGCGCAGGGTCCGCGACACCACCCCAAACCGCCACCAAGAGCGACGATGAAGCTATCGCCGCAACGCTGCCCTCTCATACCCACCGGCATCGCGGCACCCGCGATACCTCACTCACCCGGATTCAACCCGCCGGGCGATTGTAGAGGCTGCGCCGCAGCTTGTCAATGAACTCTCGTTTCGCAACCGCAGCAACCACTCCCTCGACTTCAGGTCCCGCTGGAGAACCTGCCGGCAGAAGCTGAGGGCGTGTCTCTCCAACTCTCCCGCCAGGTCGTCGCCTACCCTGACACGACACGACGTATCGAGGGGATGGGACAGCCAGAAGCGCATGACCTTCAGGGCATCGACACTGAGGGGACAGACGTCTGGCGAGCTCGAGGCGCAATCCGGACACACCGCTCCACCGAGGGCGGCACTGAGACCGTTCTCGACCGGGCGGAGTTCCCTGCCGCAACTGACGCAGCGGCGAAGCGACGGGCAGAATCCGAGGCAGTCAAGCATCTGCAGCTCGAAGACGCGCAGCAGCCTCTCGTCGTATTCGCCGGTATCGATGCGGTGAACGGCGGTGAGCAGCAGGTTGAAGAGCGTCTGATTGGGCGAGCCATCCGCCGTCGAAGCGTCAATCAGTTCGGCGAGATACAGGCCGAAGGACATGCGCCGCAGGTCCGACTTGAGGCTGGGAAAGGAATCGAGCGTCGCAGCCTCGGAGACAAGGTCGAGAGAGCGGCGATGTACGCAGTGAAACCGGCCGTAGCAGAGCATGTCGACGCGGGGTCCGAGTGTGCTTCCCGGGCGCAACGCTCCGCGCGCGATCAGCGCGAGCTTGCCCTCCGTGGCGGTGAACAGGGTGATGATGCGGTCGCGCTCGCCGACAACAGCGTGCCGGATGACGATGCCTTCGACCTCGTACTCACGGGAGCCGGTCATGCTCCACCGTTCAGAACCCCTGCCGCGCCTCTATCGCCTGGGACAACGTTATGTCATCTGCATATTCGAGGTCGGCGCCGTACGGCAGACCCCGGGCAAGCCTGGTGACGCGTATGCCCAGCGGCGCCACCACCTGGCGGATATAGAGTGCCGTCGCCTCGCCCTCCACATTCGGGTTCGTGGCGAGTATGACCTCCCGGACCTCTCCGCCCTGCAGGCGCGAGAGCAACTCGCGAATGCGGAGCTCGTCAGGACCGATGCCGCGGGAGGGGTTCAGAGCCCCGTGCAGCACGTGGTACATGCCGGCGAAGCGAGATGTGCGCTCCAGGGGAGGCACGTCAGGCGGCCTCTCGACTACGCAGATGACGGAGCGGTCTCGCCGGCCATCCTGGCAGATCAGACACGGGTCAGTGTCAGAGACGTTGAAGCACGTCGAGCACAGCGTCAAGCTGCCCTTGAGGTTGAGCAGTGCCTGTGCAAGCTCCTCTATCTCCGCATCCTGGCTATTGAGCAAATGGTAGGCCAGGCGCTGCGCGCTCTTCGGGCCGATGCCCGGCAGCTTGCTCAGAGCCTGCGTCAGTCTGGCAATCGGCTCCGCCGTCAGTGTCATTGAGGCTCGTCACCGCCTTCCCGGGTAGTTGATGCCGTCTGCTGCTTCACGCGTCCGCCCTGCGCGACGAGGGCGTCGACCAGACCGCCCGCCGGCGCGGCAGCAGGAGCGCTCCTGGGCTCGGGCTGTCCCGCCAGGACACAGGAGATGCGATACGGCTGGCCGTAGAAGCGCTGCAGTTGCTCCTCGACGATCTGCCGGCACTTCGCTTCTTCCACCCTGCCGCGATGCAGCTCCCACGCGAACCGAAGGACGAGAACGCCATTCTCCAGCGCCACAGGTTCGCATGCGCTCCTGAGGAGCGCATCCAGGTTGCCGGTCGAGCCCCGCAGTGAAGACACGTAATCCTTCCACCTGGAGCGCACGCGGTCGAGTTCACTCGCCGGAACGGCTTCTGGCGCCGCCTCGGCAGAGGGGGACTCACCGGCCAAGGCTATGTCGCCGGAAGACACGGCGGGTTGCCAAGCAACGCCCGGCGCGGGCGCTGCGGTCGCAGGCTGCGTCGTCTGCGCCTCAGCCACAGGGACCGCCTCGGCCACTCCTCTGACCGGGGCGTCTCCCCGAGGAAAGCGAGCTTCCACCGGCGCGAGCGGCGCAGCGGCGGGGCGCCGGGGCGAAGCCTGCCCGGTCCCCGAACGCGGCGTGCTCCGTGCGGCGCGAGAGGGGTGGGGGGCTTCCTCACGCATGTCGGGAGACGGGGTTCCTGCGCCGGAAAGCACGCACCAGTCGACCAGCGCAAGCTCAAGGGACAGCAACTGCCGTGAGGGATCGCCGGCGAACGCACCGGAGAACTGCTTCATGGCACGGGCGAGATCCTCCATGCGGGTACTGTCGGCCAGCCGCTGCAACGTGTCGAGCTGCTCGGGGCCGGCCTCGACCAACTCCCTGCAGTTGGACTTGAGCAGCACCATGTCGTGAAGCGACTCGACTATCTGGCGTCCAAGATGCCGGACATCGACGCCGGCATCGGCCGCCTCATGGAGCAGGCGCAGGGACCCTGGCAGGTCGCGCGAGACGACGCACTCAGCCAGCCGCAGCACACTCGAATCCTCGACGACACCCAACTCGTCGCGCACGTCCGCCGGACGGAGAACCGTCCCGTGGCTGGCAATGAGCTGCTGCAGCAGATTCTCCGCGTCGCGCAGGCTGCCGCCGGCTGCGCGAGCGACGAGCGAAAGCGCCTCATCGCCTGCATCGATGCTCTCCGACTCGCATACGCGCCTCAACTTGGACACGATAGCTTCGAAGGCGAGCCGGCGGAAGGCGAAGCACTGGCATCGGGAGACGATGGTCGGCAACACCTTGTGCAACTCCGTGGTTGCGAGCACGAACATGACGTGCGGAGGAGGCTCCTCGAGCGTCTTCAGCAGCGCATTCGAGGCAACCTCGGTGAGCATGTGTACTTCGTCGATGATGTACACCTTGCGCTTGAGGCTGGCGGCGGCGTACCCGACCCGTTCGCGGAGCATGCGGACATCGTCAACGCTACGATTGCTGGCCGCATCTATCTCGATGATATCGAGGGTCTCGCCCCGGGCAATGGAGAGGCATGAGGGGCACACGCCGCACGGCTCGCCTTCGACAGGGTTCTCGCAGTTGACGGCCTTGGCGAGGATGCGGCCGGTGCTGGTCTTGCCGGTGCCGCGCGGTCCGCTGAAGAGGTAGGCATGGCCCACACGGCCCGTGCGCACCGCATTGCGGAGGGTCGTGGTGACGGTCTCCTGTCCCACAATCTCGGAGAGGTTGCGCGGTCGCCAGCGCCGATAGATGACCTGCGGCTCCATATGCTCACGCGTATTATAGAGACCGCCGTCGACAAAGCCCAGCGTCGAGCCGGGCGCGAGGACCTACCGGGCGGTGGTGGCCGTCTCGAGGTGGGCGATGGTGGTATCGAACTCCCGGGTGAGCTCGGTCACCAGGAGCTCGATCTCAGGCCGCAACTCCTCCGGCGCCACCTGGAGCGCACACTGCAGCAGCTCAAGCGAGCTATCCCGGTCGGCAGTCAGCACGACGGCGGGGGCAAGGCTTGCGGCCGAAGCGCCGGGGTCGCTGAGCAGGAGAGCCGCGTCCGCCTGGGCGCCTTCCACACCGAACAGCCCTCCGGTGCACATCTGGGCGATGAGGCGTGTCGCTTCCGCGGCGAGCATGAGCACCGACTCGGTGTCGCCCCGTCCCGCCATCCGAGTCATCTCGGACAGGCGCCGTTCGGTGTATTCGAGCTGTAGCTGAGCCCTGTCCACCTCGGACACGGTGAGGCTGAGCCTCATCTGCTCGGTCGTCGTCTTCACCGGGTAGAAGAACCCGCTGGGGAGCGCATTGACGGAGGCCGCGAGCACGCCGAGGCTTGCCAGACAGCTCACCATGACCGTCGCCATCGCGGTTGCCCAGCGCCGCTGCCACCACATGAAGAGGAAGCCGGGATGGGTCTCCCTGCGAGCAAGCTTGGCGAAGAACAGACTTCGCGTACGCATCCGGGCCGACTGTCTGAAGTCGGGCGTGGGCTGGATAGAGTGAAGCTGGGTCGCCACAAGCGCGCTGGTCTGCACCAGCGGCCCAAGCAGAGAGGCGAGTTCGCCGTCGTCCGGCGCGACACCGTCTGGCCTCTCTCCGCGGACGAGGCTATCGATGTACCTGTCCAGAGCGTCTTCGATTCTCTCGCTCATCCCGCTTGCTCCATCAGCTTCCTGAGTGCAACGATGCCGTTGTACTGCAGCGCCTTGACCGTGCCTGTGCTCTTGCCCAGTGCGTTTGCCACCTCGGTCGTCGACAGCCCGGCGCCGAAGCGCAACCAGATGACCTCACGCTGGGCAGGCGACAGCCGTCCGATGTTGTGTCTCACTTTCTCCAGTTGCAGGTTGTGCTCAGCTATCTCAGCGGGATCCGGATCATCCAGAGACAGTACGGTCTCCTCCGAATCCACTCGCTCCACCCGCTTCTCACGGCGGATGTGGTCGATCATCTTGTTGTGAGCGATCCTGAACAGCCATGACGCGAACGGCACGTTGCGCCACTGAAACGTACCGATCACCTCAAGGACTTTGGCAAACACCTCCTGCGTCAGGTCTTCTGCTTCGGTCGGGTTGCCGAGTCGCACGTAGAGATACCGATAGACACGGTCGAAGTTGCTCTCATAGAGCTCTGCGAACGCATCGGCATCTCCACGCGCTGCCCGCGCAACGATGTCCTCTTCAATAGGCGTCACGTCGATGCCTATTATAGAGGGAAACGTGCCAGCTTGTTCGGAGGTTTAGGTCCCGCAAGGAAGAACCGGAGGAATGGTGCAGGGCGGCAGGTGCCCCGGTCCGGAGACGCGACCGCCGCAGACGTCCCATCAGGCGGTGTCTGCGGCGGTCGCAACCGGCAGCCGCGTCATGCGCGGCGCAACGGTCAGAGTCCCCTGGCAGCGACGAAGCGGGCGAGGTCGGCGAGCCTGCAACTGTAACCCCACTCGTTGTCGTACCAGGCGAGCACCTTCACCATGCTGTCGTCCAGGACCATCGTGCTCAGGCTGTCGAAGATGGAGCTGTAGTCCGAACCCTTGAAGTCGCTGCTGACCAGCGGCTCGGTGCAGTACTGCAGCAGACCCTTCAGCGAGCCGTCGGCCGCCTGGCGGAAGGCCGCGTTGATCTGCTCGACAGTTACCTTCTGCTTCACATCGGCCACGAAATCCACGAGCGACACCGTCGGAGTGGGCACTCGGACAGCGATGCCATGCAGCTTGCCCTTAAGCTCGGGGATGACCACTCCGACCACCTTGGCCGCGCCGGTCGTGGTCGGGATCATGTTGAGGCCGGCCGCCCTGGCCCGGCGCAGGTCCTTGTGGAAAACGTCGAGTATCCTCTGGTCGTTGGTGTACGAGTGGATGGTGGTCATCAGGCCTCTGCTGATGCCGAAGGCGTCGTTGAGCACCTTCACGACGGGGGCGACGCAGTTGGTGGTGCAGGAGGCGTTGGAGATGATGTGGTGCTTCGCCGGGTCGTATGACCCTTCGTTCACACCCATCACCAGCGTGGCGTCCTCACCCTTGGCGGGGGCCGAGATGATGACCTTCTTCGCGCCGGCCGTGCGATGTGCCGCCGCCTTCTCCGCGTCGGTGAACAGCCCGGTCGATTCGAGGACGATGTCCACACCGAGGTCGCGCCAGGGGATGCGTGACGGGTCGCGCTCGGCAAGCACCCGGATCTCTTTCCCGTCCACCACGATTGCCTGCCCCTTCACCTCGACCGTCCCGGGGTACGCGCCATAGTTGCTGTCGTACTTGAAGAGATGGGCATTCGTCTGCGCATCCGTCAGGTCGTTGACGGCAACCACCTCGAGTGCGCCCCCCGAGCGCTCCATGATGGCCTTGAGCACCTGACGTCCGATGCGGCCGAAGCCATTGATTCCAACTTTCACAGGCATTGTTGCACCTCCGGCTACACTTCTACTTCGCGAGATATGATACTCTGCCGTCCCGCTCAAGGGG
>CAZVCS010000056.1:8961-12323 GCA_964625765.1 uncultured Dehalococcoidales bacterium
CACCTTCCCGTCGAGCGCGAGGCGCTTCAGCCAGGCAACAGCCTCGCACACGGCGGCTCTCCTCTCACGGAACGGAAGCTCGTCGTACGGAACCTCGCCACCGTTGACCCTCCACGGGATGGCGCGCGTGACCTCGTAGGCTGTCTTCAGCCCTTCGTCCAGCACTGACAGCATCTGCTGCTGCTTCACCTTGCAGAGCCGCAGTATCTCCTCCGAGCGGATGCCAAGGGAGTTGAACACCGGTCCGTGGCCCGGGAACACGAAACTGACCTGACGCTCCATCAGCGACTCAAGGGAGCGCACGTAGTCGCCGGCCGGATCGGCCCCCGCGCGCATGTCAGCGCAGACGTGAGGCACGGCATCGAAGAGCACATGGTCACCGGAGAACAGTCGCCGCTTGCGCGGTTCGTAGAGACAGATGTGCCCGGGCGTGTGCCCGGGGGTATGCACGATCTCGAACTGAAACGTGCCGTTTGAGACGGTATCGCCCTCGTCCACCAGTACGTCCGGGTCCAGCGGCGTCACAAACTGTGCGCCCTGGCCGGCGGCCTCCCGCATTTCGTGCGCCTCGTCCGGCGGCACGCCGTGAGAGAGCAGCGTCGCCTCCATCTGATCCGCGAACCGGTCAGAGTGTACGTAGCGTGCATCGACCAGCTCGGCGTCGAGGCGATGCATGACAACCTTCGCCCCGCAGAGCTCTCTCAGCTTGGCCGCGAGACCGAAGTGGTCCGGGTGGACGTGGGTAATGACTATCCATTTGACGTCCTCGAAGGACAGGTTGCCGACTCGCAGCTCCTCACGGAATGCCCAGATTGCCTCGGAGGTGTCCCAGCCGCAGTCGATGAGGATGCTGCCCCTGTTGCCCTCGACGACGTAGGCGTTGGTTACCCGTTCGGCGCCCTCCGGGAAGGGGATACGAAGCTGGTGCACACCTGTGACGATCTCCACGTCGCACTACCTCACGCTGTAGAATGCGTCTCTGCCGGCGTACCTGGCGGCGCTGCCGAGTTCCTCCTCGATGCGCAGCAGGCGATTGTACTTGGCCACGCGCTCGCCGCGACACGGAGCGCCTGTCTTGACGAGCCCGGTGTTGAGTGCGACCGACAGGTCGGCAATCGTCGTGTCTTCCGTCTCGCCGGACCGGTGGCTGACCACCGCGGTCCAGCCCTCTTTCTGGGCACGCTCGACGACCCGCATCGTCTCGGTAAGAGTGCCGATCTGATTCACCTTGATAAGGACGGAGTTGGAGGCCTTCAACTCGATGCCTTTCTCGAGACGTTCAGCATTGGTGACGTAGAGGTCGTCGCCGACAAGCTGAACGTGATGCCCGATACGCGCATTCAGCATGCGCCATCCGTCCCACTCCTCTTCGGCCAGACCGTCCTCGATGCTCAAGATGGGATAGTCCGAGACCCACTTCGCGTACAGCTCCACCATGCCGGTGGCGCTGTAGCTCTGCCCGTCCCGCTCAAGGACGTACTTGCCCTCCGAGTAGAAGCTCGAGGCGGCGGGGTCGAGCGCGAGGACGAACTCCTTGCCGGGCTCATAACCGGCGCGCGAGATGGCCTGCAGGATGAGCTCGACCGCCTCGCGGTTGGAGGATACGGCCGGCGCGAAGCCGCCCTCGTCGCCTACCGTTGTACCCAGGCCGCGGGAGTGCAGCACCGACTTGAGCACCTGGTAGACTTCGCAGCTCATGCGAAGCGCGTCGGAGAACGTCGAGGCTCCAACGGGGACAATCATGTACTCCTGGAAATCGGTCGAGCCGACGGCGTGCTTGCCGCCGTTGAAGACGTTGAGCATGGGGACAGGCAGCAGCGTGGCTCCGGCCCCACCCAGATAGCGGTAGAGCGGGATATCCTGCACCGCGGCGGCCGCCCGGGCAGTCGCCATCGACACGCCCAGCGTCGCATTCGCGCCAAGAGCGGACTTGTTCGGCGTACCGTCGAGCTGGATGAGCGTTTCGTCCAGGGGCGCCTGCTGCAGCACGGACATGCCTCGAACCGCCGGGGCGATGCGCTCCGCAACGTTGCGGACCGCCTGGAGCACGCCCTTGCCCCGGAACCGCGCACCATCCCCATCCCGCAACTCGATGGCCTCAAAGGCCCCGGTGCTCGCGCCCGAAGGGACAGCGGCCATGCCGCAGCGGCCGCCCTCCGTCCAGACCTCGACCTCAACCGTGGGGTTGCCGCGTGAGTCGATGATCTCGCGGGCTTTCACATCCGCGATTCGCACAGACCTATCACCAGGATTCACCGTTGCTCACTCCTTTCCTGTGGCCAGTCTCAGCGCAAGGTCGACGGCCTCGATGCCTGTCTCAACCTCACGCACCGGATTCGGAGCGGTGCCGCGTTCCGAGATGCGCCACGTGCCTACTCCAACGACCGGAATGCCGGAGTCGAGCGCAAAGGCTATCTCGGTCAGCGTGCCGTGTGCCCCGCCGATGGCGATGACCGCAGCCGACGAGCGCACGACGGCGATGTTCCTCGCCTGCCCGACGCCGGTGGCGATGGGCAGGGACACCCACCGGTTCGCCATGCGAACATCGTTGCCGGGCAGCAGGCCGACGGTGAAGCCGCCGCGCGAGCGAGCTCCCCTGCACGCGGCCTCCATGACACCGCCCATCCCACCACAAATCAGCGTAACGCCGCGCTCCGCCAGCGCCGCCCCGACCTCCTCGGCAACCGCCGAATCCTGTGGCGAGCAATCGCTCCCGCCGATGACCGAGATAGAGATGGGCATGAAGCCTATACTACCATTAATTGAACTCGTTCATCGCCGCGTCGACGCCGTCGGCGATGAGCCGTTCGAGCGCATCACAGGCTCTATCGACGGCCGCCTGGACCACGTCCTCCTCCGCCGCGGTGAACCCGCCCAGAACGTGGCCGATGAGAGAATCATCGACCTCACGCTCGGGCCGGCCGACTCCGACGCGAAGCCGTATGAAGCTCTCGGTGTTGAGCGCGGCGATGATGGACTTCATGCCGTTGTGGCCGCCGGCTCGCCCGGAGGGGCGGATGCGAAGCTTGCCCAGCGGCAGGTCAACGTCGTCATACACGACGATGAGGTCCTCCGGCAGGATGCGGTACGAGTGGACGAGGCCCTGGACCGCCTGCCCGCTGAGGTTCATGAACGTACGCGGCTTCGCCAGCACAATCTGCCGGCCACCCATCGTGAACTGCGCCAGGCGGGACCTGCAGGCCGTCCTGGAGAAGCGCGCCCCGTGACGCGACGCGAGCCGGTCGACGCAGCGGAAACCGATGTTATGCCGGGTGCGCTCGTACTCGCCGCCGGGGTTGCCGAGTCCTACGATGACAGCCGGTTCCATGGTTGAAGCCGCATTATAGTTGACGGCCGGACCA
>CAZVCS010000057.1:0-12298 GCA_964625765.1 uncultured Dehalococcoidales bacterium
AACATTGAACGCCTTGACCAGTTCCTTGATGCCGTTCGGGCCCTCAACGTTGACGCTGCCCGTCAGCACCGCCACGGTCTTCTCTTCCAGGTCGAGCACGGACTGTATGCTGGAGCCTTCCCGCACGTACACCATCGACCAACTCGTGTAGACGCTCTCAGTCGGGAACCGGTACATTGCAGCCCGCTCGGCCGTGTACGCCACATCGGGCATCATGTCGATCTCGCCGTTCTTGAGTCGCTCCAGGCACTCCGTCCACGTGCCGGGCACGTACTCCACCTCCCAGCCCTCCTGCCCGGCGATGTATGCCACGATGTCCGGCCAGAAGCCGGAGACGGCGCCGTCCTCGTCGGTGAATATCTTGGGAGGGTTCTCGTAGGCCCCGACCCTGACGGTCAGCGGATTCGCCGCGGCGGCCGTCGCAGGGACGAACACGCACAGCGCCAGCAGGCAGAGAGCCGGGAGCAAGCCGCTTCTCGTTGAAGTGCTCATGTTCACGCTTTTCCGTAGGCCCCGGTGTGCCGTCTGAGCGACCGCCGCGCTGTCATCCCGGTGCTCGTGAGTATCATACCAATTCGGCATGCAGCGTACCGGCTCGGCTTCTTGCTGTCTGCAACCGGAACGGAACGGCCTCCCTCCCGTTCAGAGGTTGCCGTTCTTCAGTGGGGGGTTCTCCTCCGTATCCCATGAGTTTATTGTTGACTACTTCGGTTCACGGCGCCAGTGCTCTCTGTAGTCCTTTTGTGGTTTCCCTGGGCTCTTGTGGTGTCGCACCGCGGGCGCGGCGCCATGTCCTTGAGTCGAGTTGCGTGCGCTCCCGGCTGGGATTCCGTCTGCTTGCGTTTCCTACTCGCGGGGAGTATCCAGACGATGTGCGCCGCGCCGCGATGGCGCGGCGCACATCGGAGGACGAACGGATGCAGGAAGAGAGTGGATGGGCGAGGTTCGCGCTCCCCGTCGGCTATCACCCCTTCCACCCAGACCAGGTCTTCAACTTCCAACTCAATCGCTGGCACTCGCTCGGCTACTCGCGGTTCGAGGATATGTTGTCGGTCGGCCGGCGCGTCAACAGCTTCGCTGAATGGACGGCGGAGATGGTGAGGCAAGGAGATGCGGCGACCTCCGAGGGGCGGCTGATGAACGCGGCGTTCTTCTTCCGAGGCGCTGAGTTCTACACGCTCGAGGATGCGCCGGAGAAAGGCAGTCTCTATGACCGGTTCATCGAGCTCTTCGATTCAGCCTTCAGACACGAGGGCATCGAGCGGTACGTAGTTCCCTTCCGTGACTCGTACCTGCCGGTGATGCGTGTGCCGGCTGTCGGAAGACGACGCAGCACCATCGTCATGCACGGCGGGTTCGATTCACTCATCGAAGAGTTCTACTCGTGGATGCGGTTCTTCGCCGACCGGGGTCACGAGGTCATCGCCTTCGAAGGGCCCGGTCAGGGGGCCGCCCGGAGGAAGTACGGTCTGCCGCTCGACTACCGCTGGGAGCAGCCGGCGGGCGCCGTACTGGACTTCTTCGAACTCGACGACGTTACTCTGCTTGGCATCTCCATGGGCGGCTGGTTCTGCTTCCGCGCCGCCGCGCTCGATACGCGCATAAGTCGCGTCATCGCGTCCGGCATTGCGTACGACTACATGAAGTTCCTGAACCCCGCAGCAGAGGCCTTCTCCCGTTTCTTCTTCACCCATATGCGCGGCTTCTCGAACCGGGCGGCCAGACTCAAGATGGACAGGGACCTGATGCACCGCTGGTCAGTCTCGAACCTGATGTACATCACCGACACGAAGACGCCGATGGATGCCATGGACATGGTCTTCCAGTTGAGTGCGAAGAACCTGCTCTCGTGGCTCGTGGAGCAGGACGTGCTCATCCTGACCGGAAGCGAGGACCACTTTATCCCCCTCAAGATGCACGACATGCAGGTGAAGGCGCTCACTCGGGCGAGGTCCGTGACCGGCCGCATCTTCACCCGCGAGGAGCAGGCGCAGAACCACTGCCAGGTGGGCAACATGGGACTCGCGCTCAAGGTGATGGCCGACTGGCTCGAGGACAAGTTGTACGCCAATGACTGAGCGGGTGTGCTGCCCGCCTCGTCCGGCTGCTAGGGAGCGGGCCATGACAAATGGGAGAGGCGCTCTGATGCGCCTCTCCCATTCAATACGATCCGCAGGTCGTCTCGGGAGGCTACGGGATGAAGGCCACGGCTCGACCGTTGCCCCCGCGAACGCCCTCTTCCTTGATTGGCATGAAGGCGAAGTACGCGCCTTCGGCGGGGAGCTGGCCGAGACCGGTCAGGAACTCGACGTAGACCTGACCCTTGGTGAGGCCGGCCCAGTGAGTCTGGATGGCTTCCTTGCCGGTGACCGAGCCCATGCTGGCGCCGTCGGTGCCGACGCACTTGACGCCCTTCCCGGCCAGGTAGATGAGTGCCTCAGGGCTTGGAGAGGGCCATCCCTCTATCTTGCCGTTCAGCGCATCAGCCACGCCGGTGTTGTACGGAGCTTTCGCGTACCAGCGGTCGGCCCAGTTCGACTTGAACAGGACCACGTCGCCGGCCTCGATGCTGCCGTACACCTTCTCGTACGCCTGGATGTCGGCGACCGTGATGACGGGACTCGCCGGCCAGGAGGAGGTTGTGTTGTTCAGGTGCGTCACGTCGATGACGCGGGCGGGGCCCATCATCTGCTCGACGGGGACTTCCGCGGCGTAGACCTCGCTTGTGGCGCGCTTGCCGTACTTGCTCTCGTAGTCGGCCAGCACCTCCTTCACGAAGTCGCTGTAGTCGTCGTTGTCGAACTCAGGACCCGGCAGGAAGTGGGTCGGCGGGTCGAAGTGCGTGCCGGTGTGCGCGTCGAAGATGTTGACGCGGGTGAAGTACGGAGCCGCCTGGTTCGTCCAGTCGTTGAAAGGGGCAACGACGTATAGATAGGAGTAGTTGCCCTGTCCCGCTCCGGGCCAGGCGCAGGGGTACTGCGGCCCCAGCGTTACCGTCAGGTCGACGATGCCACGCTCCTTGACGGCCTCGATGAGCTTCGCCGCAAGGGCTGTCTCAGTGATTGCGACCGCGCGTCCTGGGGCGCCGCTGCCGCCCTCTAGCTTCAACGGCAGCATCATGAAGAATGAACCGGTGTCCGGCAGCTTGTCCAGGTTGACGAGCTGCTCGAAGTAGATGGCCCCCGCGCCGAGTCCGGCCCAGTGCGTCTCGGCCGCGCCCGGGAAGGGCCCCATGCTCGGACTGTCGATGCCGATGGAGCGGATACCCTTGCCGACGAGGTAGTTGATGCACGCCTCATTCGGACCCGGGAATGCGGGCGCGGTGCCTTCCAGCGGTTCGGCGAGCAGACGTCTGCCCTCGGGCAGCTTCACATAGTACTTGTCGTCATACCCGCTCATGAAGAGCACAACGTCTCCAGGCCCAAGATCCCTGTGGTTCTTCTCCCAGTTCTTCACCATGTCCGTGGTGATTATCGGGCTCTTGCCGTTGTCAGCCTTGTCCAGGAGAGCAGTGACGTTGATGACGCAGGCCTCTCCGGCAAACAGCCAGACCGGGACCTTCTCCGCGGTGAGGTCGCCGTATGTCGTCGCGTGCGGTAGTCCGCTTGCGGCGGGCGGTATCCAGTGCGGTGGTGCGTCGAAGTGCGTCCCCGTGTGCTCATCGATGATGGTCACGTCAGACCGCCACGGGTCCGGACCTATCTCGCGGTACGGGATGGTCTGATACTCGGCGAGCCCGACCCACCAGCCCGGGTACTGTTCACTCAGCAACACTGACAGGTCGAAGATGCCTCCCGGGTCGGCGGACGCGGTCTCCCGCTCCGCCCAGGGGAGCACGCCTGTGACACTGAGCGCGAGGCTCAGGACGCACAGGCCAACCAGGAGTGTTGCCCTCGTCTTCTTGCGGAGCAGATGGCTCCGCTCCATCCATGCGACCAACGTGCGAAACATGCAATCCTCCTCTTCACAGACCCTCGCTCTGTTGCCGCATCCGTGTCTCTGCTGCCGGTATCACCTCCTTCCTCCCGTGCCGGCTTCTTCGCGCCGGAGCAGCCGTGGGCGTAGACGACCTTCAAGACTTGACCGGATGTCGAATGGGACGGTCACGACGGCCGGGCAGAGGCGCGGCGCTACGCCAGCGGGACCGAATGCCATGCGTGACCTCCGGACGTGCTGTGTCTGCAGGCCGGAGCCTCGAGAGTTCCTGGACGCCGGGTTCACAATCGCGCTTGCCGCGGCAGGGAGCGCCGGCGACAGAGCCAACCCTCCGGGACTCTGGGGAGCAGAGGCTACAACGATTCTACGCTGTGACCGGTCGGGCGTCTATGGACTTCCGGGGGATTCCGTCGCGCAGATGGTACGACCTGTCGGGGATTCCGTGCGCGCTTCTAGGTGAACTGCAGCGGAGTGCGGTCTTGTGCGTCGATCGGCGAAGAGTCGGCAGGTGCTGCTTGAAACCTGCACCGCGGAATGACACAATCGCATGTAGCTTGAGTGAACTCCGCGAGTCTTGAGAGTCGTGAGGAGGGTGCACATGCGCGGCTTCGTGAAGAAACCGGTTCTCGCTCTTGTTCTCATGGTCATGCTGTCCGTTGCCTTCGCTGCGAGCCCCGTCCTGGCGGTTCCATCGCCAATCGAGCATCCCTGCCCGGTCGGCTTCTCCGCCACGCCGACCACGGGCTATGCACCGCTGTACGTGCAGTTCTCGGACCAGACCGACTGGTGCATGTCGACGACGACCTCCGACGAGCCCGAAGGCGTCCCCTGCGGTTGGGTGGTGACGTGGGACTTCGGCGACGGCAGAACCGCCGTCCGGCACGTGGCAGCGATCGAAGATGTGCCGCCGTTCGACAGCGACCATACGTACACGAAACCCGGGAAGTACACGGTGAGTCTCACCTACGAGTGGGAGTGTGAAGCCTTCGCTCCTGGCGATGTGGCGCCGCGGACCCTCGCGTTCACCGAGACTCGCAAGATGTACATCACGGTCCTGGAGAAGGAGAAGGAGCGGGAGACGGAGCCGGCTGACATGCTGGTCTCCTACCTCAATATCGACCCGCAGCAGGTGCTGCCGGGCCAGGAGGTCATCGTCTCCGCCAATATCTGCAACAGCGGTGAAGAAGCTGGAACGAAGACCGCCTCACTGGCGGTCAACGGGGTCGCGGAGCAGAGCCAGACAGTCGGGGTATCAGGCGGCTCATGCCAGCAGGTCAGCTTCCGGGTCACGCGTGCGGTTCCCGGCACCTACCAGGTATCGATCGACGGAATGACGGGCCAGTTCAGCGTGCTCGCCCCTCGGACCGTGCAGGCTTCGGTTCCCTCTCAGCAGGATACCGGCCTGGGCACGGCGGGAACTGCCACCATCGTTGCCGTCGGCATCGCCCTCGCCATCGCGCTCGTGATGCTGTTCAGGAAGGACTAGACAGAGACTGACTGATTTCGCAGCGGGGCGGTCGGAAGACCGCCCCGCTGCTGTTTCCTCAGGTGAGCGGTTCAACGGGACCTTTGACCGGACAAATGGCCGGGCGGCCCGCAGGTCATGCGGGCCGCCCGCAGCAACGTCATACTTGCCGGTCGCTAGTCTATCTTCTTGAACATCTTGCCGGGGGTGCCGCAGATGGGGCACGCCGAAGGCGCGTCCACCTCAGCGGTGAAGCCGCAGACAGGGCAGACGTAGTAGCTGTAGGAGTGCGACTCCATCTCCGTGCCGAGACCTTCGAGCGCATCCTTGTACAGCTTCGCGTGGACCTTCTCCACGTCGTTGGCGTAGGCGAAGCTCTGTCGCGCTTCCCTCTGCCCCTCGACCTTCGCCGCCTCGATCATCTCCGGGTACATGTGAGTGAACTCGTGGGTCTCCCCCGATATCGCCGCTTCTAGGTTCTCCTTCGTGCTCTTGACGCCCTTCAGGGCGCGCAGGTGGTTGAGCGCGTGCACGGTCTCCGCCTCGGCGGCCGCCCGGAACAGCCGCGCCACCTGGGGATGACCTTCTTTGTCGGCTGCCTGCGCAAAGGCAAGATAGGTGCGGTTCGCCTGGGACTCGCCGGCAAAGGCTTCTTTCAAGTACGCTTCGGTCTTCGACATGCTCTCCTCCCTTCCAGTCGTACTGAGAATGATTCCTAACTGGTTTGCACAGTGTACATTGCCGGGACGACGCCGGGCAAAACGACGGAGCATTATGACCGAAATAGCGGCCGTTCGAGAGCGGTCCGGCGGGGGTGCTCGGCACGCGGTTGTTGCAGCGGAGGGCGCCAGTGCCGGCGATGCGTCGGGTGACTGTGGCCGTCGACACGGCTGTTTCCGAAGGCGTGCGTCTGTGAAAGAAGAGGTGCGCGTATGGAGGGTGGACTCGTCCGTGGTTGATGTCCGGCCGCCGGGTCGTTCACGAATGGCCCCTACCCGAGGCACCCGGTGCAGCACCCGTACCCCATGCGGGATTGAGGAGGCGCAGCGACTCAGTCCGTGATGATGCGCGCGTCAACGGCATACAGGTCCGTGCCGTGGCCCTTGACCGGGTTCAGGTCCATCTCCCGTATCTGCGGGAAGCCGGACATGAGCAGTCCCACCCGGATGAGCATATCGGCGAGCAGAGCGGTGTCCATACCCGGCTGCCCGCGCACGCCCTTGATGATGGGGAAGGCGCGCACCGTCCGTATCATCCCCTCCGCCTCCTCCGCCGAGAGCGGCGCGAGGCGGAACCGGATGTCCTTGAGCGCCTCGGTGTAGATGCCTCCGAGGCCGAATGCCACGAGGTGGCCGTAGCCCTCCTCGCGGTTGGCGCCGATGATGACCTCCGTGCCGGGAACCATCTGTTGCACCAGGCAGCCGGTCGCGCCCTCGATGTGCATGAGCACGTCCCAGGCGACGCGCGCCTCGTCCATGTCTCTGATGCCCAGTTTCACGCCGCCCACGTCGCTCTTATGCAGCGGCCCGATCACCTTCATGGCCCAGGGGAAGGGAATGCCGGTAGCGGCGAGGTCCGCCTTCTGCGCCACCTGGGCCTGAGCCGGGACTCGAATGCCCGCCGCTTCGAGCACCTGCCGAATGACGTGCGGCTGCAGCGCGCCGCTCTGCCCGTCCAGGGCCGCGGCGATGCGCTCACGGTCGTATCCGGCTGCCTCGCGGGCTGGCTCCGTGATGCGCGGCCGGTTCACGACGCGACCCAGAGCGCGGGCCATGGCCACTTCGTCCTCAAACCAGCAGCGGCCGGCCTGCTTGAGCTTCGCCAGCGCTTCCTGCGCCGAGACGGGCGAGAGGAAGGCAGGCAGTATCGGGATGCCGCCCTCGTCCTGCGCGCGCATGAGCGACTTGCAGATCTCCCAGTTGTCGGCCAGGCCGGAGTCGCCGTCGATGAAGAGGATGTAGTCGACGTTCTCCTTCTCCTCCTCCGCGATGATGCGGAGCACGTTGCCGATGCTCTCCCCGTTGCGCGTGGGCAGGCAGTCAACCGGGTTCCCCGCCGCCGCGCCGGGCGGCAGCGCCCCGGCGATGCGTTCCTTCGCGCGCGGGCCGAACGGCGGGACGGTGAATCCCTGCCGGTTCAGCTCGTCGGCCAGCATGACGCCCGGTCCTCCGGCGTCGCTGACGACCGCGATGCGACGTCCGTCCAGCCGGCCACGGGCGCACACAAGTGCCGTGGCTACGTCCACAAGCTCCTGCCTCGACTGCACCCGGATGATGCCCGCCTTGTCGAACAGCGCCTGCACCGCCGTGTCGCTCGTCGCCATAGCGCCCGTATGGCTCGCCGCCGCGCGGCTCCCGGCCTCGGTGGCGCCGGACTTGATGCCTGCCACCGTACAGCCCTTCCGGGCCAGGCTCCGGGCGTGACGCAGGAACTCCTGTGGCCGCGTGAGCACTTCGATGTAGAGCAGCTTGATAGGCGAGCTGTCTCCGTCCTGGGCCTCGTCGTAGAGTCGGAGAAGGTCGGTCACGCCGGTCTGCGCCGAGTTGCCGACGTTGAGCAGCGAGTTGAACGGCAAACCCCGTCGCGTTGCGAGCTCGTACAGGAAGTCAACAGTTGCCCCCGAGCCGCTGAGGAAGTCGATGCCCCCCTTGCGGCTGACCGGCGGCACGCCGCTGAACTTGCCGGCGTGCGCGTGCGAGACGATGCCGGAGCAGTTGGGGCCGATGAGCATCATCCCGTGAGCGTTCGCGATGTCCACGAGCCGGCGCTCTTCCGCGCGCCCCTCCTCGCTCACCTCGCCGAAACCGGCACTCAGCACGACCACCGCGCTCGCGCCCTTCCCCGCAAGCTCCTCGACCGCCTGCCGGGCAGAACGTGCGGGTATCGCGATGAACGCCAGCTCGGGGGCGACGGGCAGGTCCGCGACCGATGGATACGTCCGAACGCCCTGCACCTCGGCGCTCTTCGGATTGACGAGCAGGAGTTGACCGGCGAAGCCGCGGAGCAGAATGTTCCGCACGAGCTTGCCGCCGGGCTTCGAGAGGTCGTCGCTCGCGCCTACGACCGCGATGCTTGCCGGCTCAAGCAGCGTCCGGAGGGTTGCTGACGTTGTCATAATCGTGGCCCCCTGCCCCGGGGAGAGCTGCCATTCTCTCCCGGGGCCTCCTCTCCTTCGGGGAAGTGACCTCGGCCGGTTGCGCCGGCTTCTGGTCGACACTACATTGTACGCCCGGCGTTGAACGCGGCGTAGTTGGCCGCCCAGATGGCCGGGGATGGATTCACGCTGCGGAGCGCCTCGTGCCATAGCTCGACCGGAAAGACGTCGAACGGTTTCAGCGTGCTGAGCAGGCCGAGCATCACGACATTCGCCATGCGCCCGGTCGGGTCGCCCAGGCTGAGCGCGCGACCCAGCACGTCAACCTTGCGGACGTAGTAGCCGCGAAGCGCTTCGTCGAGTTGCGCATCGGTCGGGTACTTCTCCGCCGGCAGACCGAGCGGCACTATCCGCGTCGTTGCCAGCAGCGCCGTCCCGGCCGGGTTCAGCATGTCCAGGAAGCCGGGCCGGAGTACCTCGCTCTTCTCGAGAGCGATGAGCACATCGGCGGTGCCGGGCAGGAACACCGGGCTGACGACATCGCCGCAGGCGAAGGTGCTTGTGACCGGTCCGCCCATCTGCGCCATGCCATGCGTCTCACCCTTGACGATGTTCTTCTCGCCGTAGCCGGCGAGGAAGGCCAGCCGGGTCAGCACTCTACCAAAGAAAAGGTTGCCCTGTCCGCCCACGCCTCGAATGGCCAGAGCCAGGCGCTCAGGGAGATGCACCTGTGACACGTCGGGCAGCGTGATGCCGCCGGGTGGCTCCGGAAAGCGCGGACCGGCCTCTGCCGCCGAATCGCCCGGACCCACCGCGCTCAGCGCCCCGAAGGGGCATATCTGCACGCATGCCGGCGTGTGTCCACCGCAGCCGGAGCAGAGTTGCGTCGCTACCGGCACGCCATCCGGGCCTTTCTCGATGCCGGGACAGACGAGGCAGAGACCGCATTGCTTGCACACTTCGGAGTCTGCCATCACGCGCTGCGTGCTCGCGTCACTCTGCCTCAGACACTGCCCGTCGCGGACGACGATGGTGGAGAAGACGCCTTCAGCGGCTTCCGCCAGGGCGGACTTCAACGCCTCGCGTATCTCCGAGCGGTCGTAGGCGTGGACCACGGCAACCTTCGCTCCGGTCGCAGCTAGCGTAGCCGGCAGGTCGAAGCGCATGGACTGGCCTGCCAGGTTTGCCGGGGAGGTAGGCGAGGGCTGGCCGCCGGTCATGGCAGTCCAGGAGTTGTCCAGGATGACCTTCACACCGGCGATGTTCCGGTAGACGGCATTTCGCGTTGCTGCCATGCCGGTGTGACATTCGGTGCTGTCGCCGACCACCGCCAGGCAGCGGGATACCTCCTCCGGACGGGAGAGCACGAAGCCCTGCCGCATCGCCTCGCCGGCGCCCATGCAGAGGGCGGTGTCAACGGCGTTCAGGTAGTAGAGCAGCGCGTAGCAGCCGATGTCGCCGAAGATGACATCTATCAGTCCCTTCTTGCGCATGGCGGCTACCTCGAGCCCGAAGAGCCGATAGGGGCAACCGGCGCAGATGGCCGGCGGACGCGGCACGGGAGACGCGGCGTGGCGCGAACGTTGAAGCTCGAACCCCAGCCTCTGCGCTACCAGGGTCGGCGACCACTCGGTCAGCGGGTCCTCCGTCGTCTTGCCCTGCACCTTCAACCCGGCCCGCTCGAGGCTCTCTTGCACGAAGCGGTAGCCGTCTTCAATCACGTACACGGGTCCGCGGATTGACTCGTGGAAGCGGCGGATGAGGCCCATTGGCAGAGGGTTCGAGAAGGCCAGGGAGAGGATGTCGAGGTCGGGCCGGGAGGAATCCTTCACCTGCCTCACGTACAGGTCGCAGATGCCATAGGTGATGACCCCGATCTTCCCCGAGCCTTTCGTCCAGTGATTGAGCGGACTGTGCTCGACCATTTCGGTCAGCGCCGGGATGCGCTCCTTGACGGCGCGGTCGTAGTTGGCGCGAGCCATGTTCGGCAGAGCGTTGAACTGCCGGAAGCAGGTGGTGACGTCGACGGGGGCTCGCGACTGCGGTTCCGTCAGCCTCACGAGACCTTCGCTGTGGCAGAGTGTGCCGCTCGGCATCACGACGACCTGTGTGTTGTGGGCTCGCGCTATCTCGACCGCGATGGAGGCCGATTCAAGCATCTCCTGATGGTTGCGGGGCTCGAGCACCGGCACAAAGCAGCTTCGGAAGAGGTACCGGGGATCGATGGTGTGCTGCGTTGCGCTCGGGATGAAATCGCTGGCGATGTAGTACACCACTGCGCCGCGCTGCATGCCGTACAGCGCGCCGGTGGTGAATGCGTCCGCCGCCTGGAACAGGCCCGGTATCTTCATTGTGACGACGCAGTCACGCCCGGCCATCGAGTGGCCGTGAGCCACGGCTGAAGCGATGGCCTCGTTGACCGACCAGCCCACGTTGATGAGGTCCTGAACTTCCGAGAGACCGCGGTCGATGACTTCGGTGCTCGGCGTGCCCGGGTAGCCGTCGGCGGCGTGTATGCCGCCCCGGACGCAGCCCACCGCGAAGGCGATGTTGCCCTGCAGCACTTCGGTCGTCCCTGCGGGAGCGCTGCACAGTCGCTTCATCTGGCTTGCCATTGCTGAGTGCCTCCTGCGGCGGGCGCCGTCATTTCCTACCCCTGAGCGCCGCCATCGCTTGCTTCCCCTCCGACCCTGTCCGCCTTTCCGATGAGGCCGTCACGCCGCCTGCGGATGTGCTCCGCCATGCGGCGCTCTGCCTTGCGGCCGTCGTGTGCCGCCACCGCGCTGCATATCTGCGTGTGCTCCTTCAGCGCCAGGGGCGATGTCCTGCGGTGGGCCCTCAGCACCGACGCCACCCTGGCAATGGCGATGTAGTTGTCCAGCCTTTCGCGGGCCTCGGCGAGTGAGCGGTTGCCCGCGATGGAGGCGAGCATCTCGTGGAACTGGCTGTCCAGCTCCATGAGCGAGTCGACGTCGTCACTCTCCAGCGCCGCCTCGAACTCGCGAAGGCTCTGCTGCAGCGCCTCTATCTCGCTCTCGGTGGCACGTTCCGCCGCAAGCCGCGCCAGCGGCGGCTCCAGGATCTCCCGCGCTTCGTACAGGTCGGCAATCTCGTCGTGCGAAAGCCGGGTGACGTAGACACCCGTCCTGCCGCTGCTCGTGGCGAGACCGTCGGCAACGAGGCGTCCGAGTGCCTCTCTCACCGGCGTAGTGCTGATGCCGAGCTGGTCGGCGAGGTCGGCTTCGTGAAGGCGCGTGCCGGGCGGGATGCGCCCCATGCGGATGCCGGTTCGTATTGCCTCGTACGCGGCGTCTGCGAACTTGCCGTGGGTCCGGATGGGGGACAGGTTCACACTCGCGTGCTTCATGGCCTCATCACCGCCAGTCATTCATTCGTATTGTGCTGGTCAGCATACGCCAGAAGATATATTTATACAAATCTGCGCTTCTGTCAACCCCTCTAACGTGCTCAACGCGGCGTTGCCCCACGGTCTGAAGCCTTGTTCCGGACCGCGAGGCGCCTGACTCTGCGGCCGTGATGCCGCCCGACGTTGTGCCGTAGGGGCCGTTCGGGAACGGCCGGGTGACGGTGGTTCGAAACACGGTGGCTTCGAAGGGACTGCATGTGCGGACGATGGGGCGTCTCTCCGATGGCTCGACTCAACCGTGGTGCTGCGCGTCCGCCGGGCCGTTCACGAACGGCCCCTACATCGAAAGGGTTCTGGCGGGTTGGGATGTGTGATGGGGGCGGAAACGGAGGAGGGGGCCTGTGAGGCCCCCTCCTTGGGGTTCAGGGAAGGATGA
>CAZVCS010000058.1:0-7439 GCA_964625765.1 uncultured Dehalococcoidales bacterium
GGAGGCGCGCGACGCCTGTGTCGTCCTGCAGATCGTCCAGGAGGGGAAGCCCAGCATCGTGATGCACGCCGAGGCCGGGACCATCGGCCATCGCGGCATCAACTCGGCCGGGATGGGGGTCTGCATCAACTACATCCGCTCCGAGATCGACGCCTTCCGGCCGGGCCTGCCGTTCCTCATCAAGCTGCGCGGCATCCTTAACTCGACACGCATGTCTAACGCACTCAAGATGCTGATGACCTACGTTGGACCCAACAGCATGAACATGATTCTCGCTCAGCAGGGCGGCGAGATAGTCGACGTCGAGAATCTGCCTAACGACCTGCTGTTCCTGTATCCGCAGGACGGCATTCTGACGCACTCGAACCACTTCGAGTCGCCGATGCTCCGCGTGCGCGACACGGGAAAGAGCACCCTGCCCGACACTATCTACCGCAGCAGGCGACTGCGGCGACTGCTCGAGGCAAGGCGGGGCCGGCTCAACCTGGACACGATACGCGAGGCGCTCACCGACCACTTCAGCGCTCCCGACTCCATCTGCCGGCACCCGGACGAGCAGTATCCCCCTATGGACCAGTGGATGACCGTATCCTCCATTATCCTGGATCTCACCGAGTTGACGCTGCGCTACTCTGAAGGACCGGCATGCCAGGGTCCATACCACGTCGTCCGTCTGCCTTAGTGCTTGGTCCAGCGTGCTCAGAGGCGCCGCGGGCAATCCAACCGCGGCGCCTCTCTTTTGCCGCCGGCATCACATAAGAGCGAGAACAGCAGCGATGACGTTGTGCTACAATCCCCGTTCGGACACATGCCATACTACCTCGGAATCGACATCGGCTCGGTCAGCGTCAAGCTGTGCCTCATAGATGAGAGTGGGCAGCCTCTACTCCGGGACACTGAGAAGATAAGCACCGGGCCGCGGGCGGCCGTCAGCGAGCTTATCCGGCGCGCCACTGCAGGCATAGCCGCAGGCGACATCGCGGCCGTGGGGGTCTCCGGGTCGGGCAGTTCCGCCATTCCTCCTGAGTTCGGCTGGGCCGGGTGCAGCAGTTCTCTCGCCATCGCCTCGGGCGTCCTGTATGCCCGACCGGATGCGCGAACCATCATCCAGATCGGCGGGCAGTCTTCCCTCATCATCGAGCTGGAGGACGGTCTCCGAAAGCCCTGGAGGGTGGAATCGAATCCTCTGTGCGCCGCCGGCACGGGCCGGTTCCTTGAGCAGCAGGCATATCGTCTGGGCATCAGCATGGACGATTTCGCGTCGCTCGCCCTGAAGTGCGAGGGCGCGGCGCCGCGCATCGCCGCCAGATGCAGCGTGTTCGCCAAGACGGACCTCATCCACCTGCAGCAGAAGGGCGTCACGGTGGAGCCGATGCTCTACGCTCTGTGCGAAAGCGTCGCCCGGATGGTCGGTTCCTTCAAGAAGGGGCCGTTTGCCGCACCCATCTACGCTGTAGGCGGTGTGGCCGCCAACGCGGCCATCGTCAAGGCGCTCGAAGAGGTCGTCTCCATCCGCAACGGCAGCCCGACACCTGTCACGGTGCTCGACGGTTACCTGCATGCGCAAGCTCACGGTACTGCGCTTCTCGCCATCGGCAAGCGCTCCAGCAGCATCATCCTCGACGCGCAAGATGAGGCCACGAGGCACTTCCAGATGCCACCACTCGAGAAAGTGGCTACCGCTGCCTCGGCCGCGGCGCCGGTCATGACCGCGGCATGTGAGGCCTATCTCGGCATCGATATCGGCTCGACCAGCACGAAAGCGGTGCTGGTAGACGAAAACGGCACAGTGCTGACCAAGCACTATCTGATGACCGCGGGCCGGCCCGTGACAGCCGTCAAGGAGCTCTTTGGCAAGCTGCTCGAGAAGGGGGCTGGACACGCTCGCGTGGCCGGCGTCGGCATCACCGGCTCCGGCCGGTATCTCGTTGGTAGCCTCGTCGGGGCCGACCTCATCAAGAACGAGATCACGGCACAGACGCGAGCCGCGGCCGAGCTCGACCCTGCGGCGGACATCATCGAGATCGGAGGCCAGGACTCCAAGCTGGTTATCAAACGGAACGGCATCGTGGTCGACTACCAGATGAACAAGGCGTGCGCCGCAGGCACCGGCAGCTTCATCGACGAGCTGGCCGAGATGCTCGGCGTGAGCGTGACCGATGGTCAGTTCGCCAGGCTCGCCTTCGATGCCCCGTACACCATCGACCTCGGCACTCGATGCGCTTCGTTCATGGCCCAATCGGTGGCTCGAGCCCAACTGGAGGGTCTGCCACTCGAAGTCATTACCGCCAGTCTGGCCATCGGCATCGCCAAGAACTATCTCTCCAAGGTGGTCGAGAACAGGCGTCTCGGCAACAAGGTGATACTGACCGGCGCCGTGTTCTACAACGAGGCGGTCGTCTCTGCCTTCAAGCGCGAACTGCCCGACCGGCAACTCATCGTCCCGCAACACAAGGAGATCACCGGCGCCATCGGCGCAGCACTGCTGGCGAAAGAGGCGATGGAGGGGCGGCCTTCGTCTTTCAAGGGCTTCCGGAACGTCATCGACGCGGACGTCACGCTCTCGACGTTCACCTGCAAGGGATGCGACAACAACTGCACTATCACGAAGATGCAAGTGCCGGGAGAGAGCGCCACGTTCTATGGCAGCCGGTGCGACCGGTACGACGCCGCAGCCGGTCACGCCCGGCAACGGACGGCATTCGATGACAGGGAGGACCTGCTGTTCGCACACGCGGAGGGCGGCAGCGGTAGCGGCCCGACCGTCGGCATCCCGAGGGCACTGCTGGTCTACGACTTCGCGCCTCTTCTCATCGGCTTTGTGAACGCGCTCGGGGCTCGCCCCGTCGTGACGAGCAAGTCGACCGGCGACATCATTCACAAGTCGACGGAGCTCGCCTACACGGATAGCTGCTTCCCGGTCAAGATCCTGCACGGGCATGCCGCGGCACTCGAGGGTGTCGACTACATCTTGTATCCATCGGCCATACGTCTCGGACGGATGGAGGGACCGGAGAACCAGAAGTACGCCTGCCCGCTGGTCCAGGCATCACCGTACATCATCCGGCAGTCAGTCGAGTTGGGCGATCGGCTGATTATCCCGACGCTCGACTTCAGCCAGGGGGACGAGGACGCCGTCCTCAACCTCACCGAGGCAGCGGAGAAGATGGGCTTCAGCAGGGAGCAGGGGAAACGAGCCGCTGAGGCCGGCATCAAAGCGCTGGAGGAGTTCCGCGCACAGCAGGCGGAAGCGGGGAAGCGCACGCTCGCAGAGCTGCGAGAGAGCGGGAAGCTTGGTGTGGTTCTTTTTGCCCGGTCATACATGGGACAGGACTCGGGCGCCAACCTCGGTATCGCCGAGAAACTGGCGCAACTGGGCGTCGTCCCCATACCTCTGGACTATCTGCCGCTCGAGACGGTCGACCCGAAAGAGTACCAGGACCGGCCGTACTGGGCGTATGAAGGGAAGTTCATCGCGGCTGCTCGCCTCGTCAGCGAGAACCCGCAGCTCTACGGCCTCGCTCTGACGAATTTCGGCTGCGGCCCGAACTCGTTCATGCTGCGCATGGTGCATGACATCATGGGCGGGAAGCCGATGGGGCAGCTCGAGATAGACGAGCACGCCGCCGAGGCGGGCATCGTCACCAGGCTCGAAGCGTACGTCGACACCATCGTGGGACACGCGAAGACCGGCCAGGTGGTTCTGGTTGACCCCGGCAGCATTCATCGTGGCATCGGCGTGCTGTCCCGGTCCGACCAGCAGCTTCTTATCCCGTACATGTCGCCGCACGCCGAGATCATCGGCTCGGCAATGAAGGGGTTCGGAATCAACGCGGTGGTGCTTCCGGAGCCCGACTCCCGCGTGCTGCACTACGCCGACAAGGTAACCTCCGGTGTGGAGTGCCTCCCGTTCCGGGTCACGCTCGGCGGCTTCCTGCAGCACTACTACGAGAACGGACACGACCAGAGCAAGGTAGCAGCGTTCATGGCGAGCGCCTATGGACCGTGCAGGCTCGGCCACTACGCCGGGGAGCAATTGCGCATCTTCCGGGACCTCGGCATCGACATGCCCATGCTGGCCAGCGTGTCGAACAACGGCTACCGGGACATGCAGGTCGGCACGCGATGGGACCTCCTCATGTTCGTGCAGCGCACATGGAAGGCATGCGTGGCCGTGGACCTGCTGCAGAAGATGGTCTGGCGGTCCCGGCCATATGAGACCGAGCCGGGCAGCGCGGACCGCATCTTCCGGCGATGCGTGGATGAGATAAGGCAGCGGCTCGAAAACAACCGCCCGTACCGGGACGTCCTCCGTCAGGCGACGAGCGACTTCAAGAGCGTCATCGACCCGTCTCTGCCACGACGGCCGCTCGTCGGCATCAACGGGGAGATATTCCTGCGGTCGAACGACTTCTCCAACGCGAACCTCGTGCGATGTTGCGAGAATGCGGGTCTCGAGGTCATCGTCTCGCCGATGGCAGAGTGGATGAAGTACGTCGCACGCAGGAACGTCGAGGACTCCATCCGCGACCGCAGCGTCCGCCGGCTGGTCGTCAACTACACGATGGAGAAGTTCCAGGAGCAGACCGAACGGTCCATCGAGGGGCTCTGCGGTGGCTTCGTGGAGGAGGACCCTCCGACGAAGCATCTGCTGCACTATTCGCGGCAGTGGCTCTCGTCGAAGTGCGGCAGCGAAGCAGTCCTCAGCATCGGCAGCGGCGTGGAGTGGATGGAGAACCCGCACTTTGCCGGCGTCATCTCGGTTATGCCGCACGGCTGCATGCCGGGAGGCATCGTGGCCGCGATGTCTGAGAAGTTCAGTGCAACGTACCAGAAGCCGTGGATCAACGTGACGTTCGACGGCATCATGGAGTCCGCGAACCTCACCCGTATCCAGAACTTCGCCGAGATCATCCGCTTCTGCCGGCAGGGCGGCGGCATTCAGCCGCAAGACCTCCGCTCACCCACCCCCGTGGCATAGCCTCCCGTCGCATAGTGAACGCGTCCGCCGTCAACCGCGGCGTCAGGATAGCCCCCGAGATACTTCCGGATACCATCGGGGGAGGGAGTCATAGAAGATGCGAGCCGAGATAGTCTGCGTGGGCAGTGAGCTGCTGCTTGGCGACATCGTGGATACGAATACTCAGTACCTGGCGCGGCGCCTCTCCGGGATCGGTATCGACCTTCACCACACCACGGCCGTGGGCGACAACCTCGGACGCGTTGTCGAGTGCCTCAAAGTCGGGATCGAGCGCTCCGACATCGTGCTGACGACCGGAGGGCTCGGACCGACGGACGACGACCTGACGCGGGAGGCGATAGCTACCCTCTTCGGAGAGACTCCTGCCGTTGAGCCCGCTCTGGCCGAGTCCCTTCGCCGCTTCTTCGAGCTGCGCAAGATGCCGATGACGATGAACAACCTTAAGCAGGCGTGGCTCATCCCCTCGGCGCGCGCCATCCCGAACGCACGCGGCACAGCGCCGGGCTGGTGGGTCAAGAAAGACGGCAAGACCATCATCGCGATGCCCGGACCGCCCGGCGAGATGCACCACATGTGGGAGCACGAAGTCGAACCCAACCTCAAGACAGGGGAGGCCGTGATACGGTCGCGGACGCTCAAGCTGTTCAACATCTCCGAATCGCGCGTTGACGAGATGCTGAAGCCGCTCACGCCTGCCGCCAATCCCACGGTGGGCATCTATGCCAAGCAAGACGGCATACACGTGCGCATCACCGCGAAAGCACGGGACGACGCCGCGGCGCTGACCGCGATTGCCGCCACGGAGCGCGAGGCGCGCGGCATCCTGGGCGACGTCGTATGGGGCGCAGACGACGACACACTCGACTCTGTGGTGGCGGCGCTGCTCGACAGGCGAAACCTCAGTCTGGCCGTGGCGGAGTCCGTCACCGCCGGACAGCTCACCTCGATGCTCGCCGGGAACGACCGGGGCGCGGCTCGCTTTCGCGGCGGCATCATCGTGCCCGAAAGCTCCGCGGACCTGAATGCGGTCGCACTTGCCCGACGCGCTCTTCAACAGTTCCCGGCGGACATCGCGCTCGGAGTGGTGGGGCACCTCGTTCCCGGTTCGGATCCCGAGATGCATGAGCTCGACATCGCGGTGCTCTGGCCGGCTCGTGGCGTCGAGACGGTGACGAGCCAGAGGTCGCGCCACTTCAGGCGGCGCGCCATGGGTGCTCTGCACGCACTCGACGAACTGCGCAAGCTGCTCAGTCCGCTGTGATACGCTGGTTCCTGTAGACGGCAGGGGGCCTATTGACGCAGCTCAGCAGCCCCGAACCCAGGGACAACCTGATTGAGGTTGCCCTGCAGCAGGCCCTCGGCGTGATTGGCGACCGCACACGCATCATCGATCGTGAGCGCCGCACGCTCTGGACGCCGTTTCGCCGGACGGTCAGTGACATAATATCAGGGTGTCCTCCCGGTTACCTGTCTCGTGTTGCGCCTCGCTTCGCGGCCGGTGTATCATACGAATCGCCGATTCCCCTGAACTTCCACGTTCGCCCCGCACGGGCCCGTAGCTCAGCGGTTAGAGCGACCGGCTCATAACCGGTTGGTCGCAGGTTCGAACCCTGCCGGGCCCATCGAGAACGCACCCTCACCGACGTGACGGAAAGACGCTCGTTGACGCCCTTGCGCGCCTACGGTTTCGCGCGGGGATGGTACTTGTGATGCGTCTCCTCCGCGTACCGGTCGGAGGCATGCACGTAGCGCGTGGTTGTGTCGAGCGACTCGTGGCCGAGCAGAATCTGCAGAGCAGCCGGGTTAGCCCCTCCCTCCGCCAGGTAGGTCGCGAAGCCGTGGCGCAGCGAGTGTGCCGAGGTCGGCACGTTGATGCGCAGTCTCTCCCGGTACTGCTTGATGCGCTCCTGAACGTAGTTCGTCGAGATGCGGCGGCGGGGATCATTGATGTTCCTGCCGGCATACGGCACAAACAGGGCGGGCGCATTGTCGTTCCGGGTCGCCAGGTACGCGTCCAGGTGCGTTTGCGCGCGCTCGGTCAGATACACGAACCGCTGCTTCCGCCCCTTGCCCGTGATGAAGATGCGCCCCGAGCCATCTATCTGGGCGCGCCTGAGATTGCAGAGCTCGGAGATGCGCATGCCCGTGGCCAGGAGGACCTCGAGCATGGCCCGGTTCCGCAACGCGATGCGTGCATCTCCTTCGAACTGGGAGGGAGACTCCACCAGGGCCGTCAGCGCATCCAGCTCGGCGACCTGCGGGTGCTTCCGGATCGTCTTCGCCATCTGCACCGCGTCGGGAGCCAGCGGACAGGGCAGGTCGGTATCGACCCGGTACTTGAGGTATGACCGGAGCGCCGACAACATCCGGTTGATGGAGCGAGAATCGAGCTGGATCGCCGTAGCCTCCACGCCCGCGGCCGTCTCACGGTCACGCGAAGACAGGTAGGCCTTGTAGT
>CAZVCS010000058.1:7449-12271 GCA_964625765.1 uncultured Dehalococcoidales bacterium
AGAGTGTTGCGAACTGCAGCCTGCTGTCCGTCATGAATCGGTCGAAGACTCGCAGGTCCCGCTCATAGTTGTAAACCGTGCGCGGGGAGTAGCTGTTGGCCTGAAGGTGCAGAAGGAAGTCGTCCAGTTCCGGCAGCATCGATTGGCCTCCATCGTGCGTCACACAAGTCTTGACTGAGTATAACAGTGATTATACGCAGTCGTCAAGGCGCACTGACTGACTCTCCCATGGCTTCGCCTGACGTGCCCGAAAACGACCGGTCGATTCCCGCAACTGCGCTGGCTGCACCGCTGCACTGACGCCAGATCCATCCGGCGTCGGACACTTCGCACGCCTGTCTCGGCACTGCGCAACGCGTCTGCGTCCAACATGCCCCCGGCGGCTTCGCCACCGCTCACGCCACTCCAGTCGCCTCCTGCACTCCGCGCACATGCTTGTCGGGCGAGCCGTCTGTGCCTGAGCGGCCACCAGGCGATATCTCTTTCGGCTGGACATACCGGCGTGTCCAGCCCCCACAGTCTCCTCAGCCGCCCGCAGGGACCCTGTGACACCTGAGTCCCACCGGCAGGCCCCGGGACCCGGCACGGCACGGTCATGGACTGCCCGGCGGATGCGCGGAAACCCCCTCGGTGCGACCAAAGAGGCGAGCCATGCCGAAAACGGGCCGATTTCGAGCGATTTCGAGGGGCCTCTACCTGTGCGATCCCGGGGGGGGCGCCGGTGTGGCCGGCGGCGTCGGAACCGACGAGGGAGGCATCGATGCTGTCGAGCGCCGCGAGCCTTGCAACAGCGACCGGCCATCTTCCCGCGGTCCGGGAAGTCCGGACTTGGGCGGCCGGCCGCGCTGCGGCCACCGGGTTCGACAGTTCTCCGACCCCAGAGTGCGTCACGGCACTTCACGTCCGGACCGCGGACTGCGTCCCATCCGTGCATGCGGCTGGCTGTCAAGCGGCAGGTACGCTAGAATAGCCATCCGGAGGTAACGCACATGGCCGAACCTGAGGTGAAGAAATACCGGGCCGAGCGACGCCGCTTCATGTCCGCGTGGCAGCGCAGCGCAGACCGGAATGCGTATAGCCGACTGCTCAACGCCTGGACGAAGGTCAAGGACGCATGGGATGCGCTGACACCGGAGGAACAGAAGAAGGAACCCGCCCTGCCCCGTGAGCCCGTTTAGCCCTGTAGCCGTGCTCCCTCAGCCCTCCCCTGCCCGCCGTGATGTTATGTCATCTACCGACGCCGTGCAGTACGCGCCCCTCTGCCCCATGCCAGTCCCCGGTTGCCACGCGCGATAGCAGCCGCAACGTGCTCAGGCAGCTCCCCGGCTGAGAACCGCCACTCGTTGCCGGTTGCCACGCCGCCGTTCGGACGGTACAATCTCCCGTTTGCCGTGAGAGGAGAACAGAGTGGAGACACGGAGAATCACCGTTCGGCAGGTCATCAGCCCAGGCAGCATCGTCGCGGACGACGGCCACAAGTACGTGCTTCGAGGCATTCCGGACACCGAAGAGGACTTCCGCAACTTTGCGGCCGCGAAAGCGCTGGTCGAGCATGAGCTTCTGAATCGGGACGTGTTTGTGGCGGACGCAACCGCTCGCGAGCTACCCGACCTGCCCGGCCTCGACGTAGAAGCATTCGATGCAAGCGGCGCTCCGCTCGCACCACGTTTGGCCCCCCGTGTGGCCGGCGTGCTCACCGGTCATCCGATGAAATAGCCGGCCCCAGAGGGCCGGCTATCGTGCACTCAACCCGTGGGATACCGGGTCTCAAAATCCACCGCGCATCCGCATGGTGCTGGTGATGTTGACCTCAAGCTGTTGCGAGCACTTCGGACACGTCAGTTCAATGGTGAGAGGTTTGTCCATAACTCGCTGCACCAGCGAGGTGACGATGGAATCAAGGTTGTCCAGCCGCTCGTCGAGCATCTTCACGCGGCGCATCAACTGCTCGACATCATCGTGCCCCTGAGACGCTACGCCCGAGCTCCGGTCCTTATCGTGCTTGGGCGCCAAGTCAGAGGCCCCTCTCGATGACCCCGAGAGACTCGAGCTCGGCCTTGTCCTGGTCGATTAACCCTGCGACCTTCTCCGAGACGGTCCTCTCGAGATACTTTCGGAAGGACTCCTTCGCGGCGGGAGACGACCGCACCGCCCTCTTGACCTCCTCCCACTCGTCCTTGATGACCTGGTTAATCTGCTCGGGAGTAACCGGTTCACTGCCCTCGCACATGGCCTCGACGCTCTCGAGCACGCGGCCGACCATCGTCCGCTTCAAACGATCGAACGAGAAGACTTCTTCCCAACTGTAAGGCTTCTCCTGTCTCTTCTGTACCATCGCTGATGACCTCCAGTCGCTGCTTCGCCGCGCCCTTATGATAGGTACCAACCTATGGACTGTCAAGGCATCAACCGCATCCATTGAAGGAGCCAGCCACTGGTGCTACATTATGTCGCACGTACCGGACGCAAAGGAGGCAACCCGTGGAGGAGATAGAGGTAGGCAGAGTCACCGATTTCTTCGCCAAGCCGGTAGTAGCGGGCATCGACGTGCAGGGGTCCCTGAAGAAGGGCGACCTGGTCCGCATCAAGGGAGCCACCACCGATCTGGAGTTCGTGCTTGCCTCGATGCAGATCGAGCACATCAGCGTGCTCGAGGCCAAGCCCGGGGACCTCATCGGCGTCAAGGTCCCGGACAGGGTCCGCCCCGGCGACCGGGTCTACAAAGTCATCGAATAGCACGCATCAGGTTGGCCATCTCGATGGCGCTGAGCGCGGCCGCGAAACCCCGGTTACCTTCCTTTGCCCCAGCGCGCTGGATAGCCTGTTCCAGCGTATCGGCAGTGATGATGCCCTGAATCACGGGCAAGCCGAAATCAAGGGCCACTTTGGCGACTCCCTTGTTGACCTCCGACGCGACGTAGTCGAAGTGCGGTGTGCCTCCGCGAATCACCGCACCGAGGCAGATGATGGCGTCATAGTCACCGGTCTCCGCAAGTACCTTGGCCACAAGCGGGATCTCGAAACTGCCGGGACACCAGGCCACGTCCACGAGTTCATCCGAAACGCCGTGACGCTTGAGGCCGTCTCGGGCCCCATCCAGCAACCGCAGTGTAATCAACTCGTTGAACCGGGCAACCACGATGGCGAAGTGCAGTCCCTCCCCGGTGAGCATCCCTTCATACGACTTGGCCATGCTTCTCCTCCTCAATGCCGAGACGATGCCCCAGTTTCTCCTGCTTCGTCCTGAGATATCGAGCGTTGTGGGGATTCGCCGGGACGATGACCGGCACGGTCTCCACGATCTCGATGCCGTAACTTTCAAGGCCGACAACCTTCCGCGGGTTGTTGGTCAACAGGCGGATCTGGTGCAACCCGAGGTCCGCCAGTATCTGGGCGCCCACGCCGTAATCGCGCAGGTCCGGCGCGAAGCCAAGCGCCAGATTGGCCTCCACCGTGTCCATGCCCTTGTCCTGGAGCTCGTAGGCGCGCAGCTTGTTGTGGAAGCCGATGCCGCGGCCTTCCTGGCGCATGTAAAGCAGGACTCCCCTGCCCTCCTGATTGATCAGGTTCATGGCCAGGCCGACCTGGTCGCCGCAGTCACAGCGGCAACTCCCGAACACGTCGCCGGTGAGACACTCGCTGTGCACACGCACGAGCACGGGACCGCCGTTCGTGACGTCGCCCTTGACAAGGGCCACGTGTTCGTTCGTATCGACGCTGCTCTTGTAGGCAATGGCGAGGAACTCGCCGTACCTCGTCGGCAGCTTCGCCTCGGCCACCCGCTTCACCAGTCGTTCGTGCCGGCAGCGATATGAGATGAGGTCCCGTATCGCGATTATCCTCAGACCGCGCTTCTCCGCGATCTGCTCGAGCTGAGGCAGGCGCGCCATCGTACCGTCCTCGTTCATGATCTCGCAGATGACACCCGCAGGGTAGAGACCGGCGAGGCGCGCGAGGTCCACAATCGCCTCCGTGTGGCCGGCACGAGCCAGCACTCCGCCTTCGCGGGCCCGAATGGGAAACATGTGTCCCGGCCGCGCCAGGTCAGAGGCCGTCGACTTCGGGTCGAGCATGACGGCCACGGTTCTCGCCCTGTCCGCAGCCGAGATGCCGGTGGCGATGCCTGTCTTGGCCTCCACCGGCACTGTGAAGGCAGTGCCGTTCTTGGAGGTGTTGTCCTGCACAGCCAGAGGAATGCCCAACTGGTCGAGCCGCTCTCCTATGATGGGCAGGCATATGAGCCCTCTGCCCTCGCGGGCCATGAAGTTGACTACCTCCGGGGTTACCTTCTCCGCCGCGATGGCAAAGTCTCCCTCGTTCTCACGATTCTCGTCATCAACGATGATGACGAATCGCCCCTGCTTGATGTCCTCAATCGCGTCTTCGATGCGTCCAAGCATAGTCTTCCGTGTCACCTCATACGTAGCCGTGTTCCTGAAGCAGCTCCCACGTCACACCTTCGCCTTCCGCACGCTGTCCCTGGAGTCGCTCCAGGTACCGCGCGATGACGTCCACCTCCAGGTTGACCATGCGTCCCGGCCGGGCCGTGCCAAGCGTGGTCTGCGATGTAGTATAGGACACAAGCGAGACGGCAAACGAATCGGGCGTTACTCGCGCCACCGTGAGGCTCACACCGTCCACCGCCACCGAGCCCTTGAACGCCACATAGCGCATGACGTCGGCGGGCGCCTGCACCGCCATGATCGTAGCAGACTCCTCCGCCACCATCGACAGGACGCGTCCAACGCCGTCCACGTGTCCGAGCACGATGTGGCCGCCCAGCCGAGTCGAGGGAGTGACGGCGCGCTCAAGGTTGACCCTG
>CAZVCS010000059.1:0-12241 GCA_964625765.1 uncultured Dehalococcoidales bacterium
CAACTTCTTCATCCTGGAGATAATGCTGACAGACGTTGCCTGGCGGCCCGAGCTGACGAATGAGGAAGTCGTTTTCGAGCAGGGCTGCATCAGGATACCTCAGAAGCCGGGACTAGGTATCGAGCTCAACGAGGCGGCGTGCCTCAAGCACCCGTATCAGCCGATCCAGCTCCGGCACTACAATGGCACACTGACGGACATCCGTCCCAAGGGGGCGGAGACCATCTGCTACTTCAAGGGCATCTGAGGCTGAGTCGGGGAGGAGCCATGGCGCAGAGAGCACTGGTGACGGGTTCATCAAGCGGCATCGGGAGGGGGGCGGCGCTGGCGCTCGCGCGGGAGGGCTACGATGTGGCCGTCCACTGCGGCAAGAGCGTCGCTGCGGCGGAGGAGGTGGCGCACGCCATCGAGTCGATGGGCAGGAAGTCAATCGTGCTCGTTGCCGACGTAAAGGACCTGGGCCAGCTCAACGGCATGTTCGACCGGCTCTTCGCCGAGTTCGGCCCGCTCGACGTGCTGGTGAACAACGCAGGCATCACGGGTTACAAGCCGTTCCTCGAGGTCACGGACGAGTTCTTCCACACGCTCCTGTACACGAACCTCAGGAGCCACTACTTCGCGACGCAGCGTGCGGCGAAGAACATGATTGAGAACAAGATTCCCGGCCGCATCGTCACGGTGACATCGGTGCAGCAGGAGATAGTGCTGCCGGAAGCGAGCATCTACGGCTCGTTCAAGGCGGCACTCCTGAAGATGGTGAAGCACCAGGCGCTCGAGCTCGCGCCGTACGGGATCCGGGTGAATGCAGTGGCGCCGGGGACCATCAAGGTGGACAGCGGCTCCGTCACGCCGCGGCAGACGCAGTTCGCCTCGCGGACGCCGATATCGCGCCTGGGCTACCCTGATGACGTTGCACCGGCCATCGTGTATCTGGCGGACAAGAATCGGTCCGCGTTCGTGACCGGTACGTGCATCAAGGTGGACGGTGGTCAGCCGATCCCGTGCCTGGCGGACAACACCTATACTCCGCGCGTGCCCCCGGCGGGGCTGTAGGGGGAATGGCCCGGGAGGACCGGAAGCATCAACCGGGCAGTCGGGCCGTTGTGGAGCGCCGTGCCAGCAGGGAACACTGACGGCGCGTTGCGGCCCGGTTGCCGCGAAGAACAGGTCCTCGTGCGTGCTCTCCGCTCCTCTCCTTCGCTGGAAATTGACATTCTCTCGCTATGCTTATGTCCGTGACCACGCCTTCGCGCGTGGAGGGGGAGAAGGGCTTTGAAGAAGAACATCCTCAAGATCTGTCTGGACGCAGCGATGGCCGCGCTGCTCGTCCTGATGTACAAGAAGACGGCGATAAGCATGGAGTTCCACGAGGCCGGCGGCCTCGTTGTCTGCGGCCTGTTCCTGTTCCACAACCTGCTGAACCGGAGATGGATTGCGGCTGTGGGCAGGAGGATGTTCGGGCGCGCGCTTGCGCGGCGAACGCGCCTCGGGTATGTGGTCGATGTGCTGCTGCTCGTCTGCATGGCGTCCATCGCCGTGAGCGGCATCATGATTTCGAAGACCGTCCTTACGGGCATATCCGGCTCCTGGATCGGCTGGAGGCTCGGCCACTACTTCGCCGCGGCGCTCGCGCTCGTGCTCGTGGGAGCGCACATCGGGCTGCACTGGTCGTTCATCAAGAACACGCTGGCGAAGATGCTGAGGCTGCCGCGCCTCGTGGCGAAGCCAGCGGGTATCGCGCTGCTCGCCGCAATCCTGGTCTTCGGTGCGTACAGCATGGTCACCAGCAGCTTCTCCGGCTGGCTGTCCGAGCCGGCTACCCTGATGACGGCGGCGGATGGGTCAGTCCCGCTCACGGGCGGAGGCGGAGGCGGCGGCAACGGCCAGGGCCTGCACGGGGCCGGCGGCACGTCGAGCCCGACCGAGCTCCTGAGCATGATTGCCACGTACGGTTCCATCGCTGCAGCATTCGCGGCGCTGACCGTGTTCCTGGAGAGCCTGCTCAAGAGGAAGAAGCGGCCCGAGCTCGTAGCGCACGCGGCGTTGGCCGCGTGAGGCTTCCTTCTTCCACCCACTCACGCTGACACTGGCCCGGAGAGAAACTGGCTCCCGGCGGACCTTCTCCGGCGCCCTTGCCGCTATCTCCGGGCCGAGGCCTTTCGGCGCGCGCGTAGTAGACTATGCTCCTGGGACGTACGCGTTCGTGCGTCGAACCAGGGAGCCCATGAGCCACGAGCACGACCACAGCCACGGCCGCGGGGCCGGCAACCATACACGCTCGTTCGCCGTCGGCGTCGCGCTGAACACGGCGTTCGTCGTCGTCGAGGCTGTCTACGGACTGCTCGCAGGTTCGCTGGCGCTGCTGGCCGACGCGGGGCACAACGCGAGCGACGTGGTCAGCCTGCTGCTCGCCTGGGGGGCAAGCGTGCTCGCGACGCGGACCGCAACCGAGCGGCGCACGTACGGCCTGCGCAAGGCCACGGTGATGGCGTCGCTCATCAGCGCGGTGCTGCTGCTGCTGGCGCTCGGCGGCATCGCCCGGGAGGCGGTGGGGCGGCTGATGGACCCGGCGCCGGTGGCGGGCACGACCGTGATGGTAGTGGCGGGCGTGGGCGTCGTGGTGAACGCCGTCACGGCGATGCTGTTCATGCGGGGCCGGAAGCACGACCTGAACATTCGCGGTGCCTTCCTGCACATGGCCGCGGATGCTGGCGTCTCGCTGGGCGTTGTGGTGGCGGGCGCCGTCATCATGGTCAGGGGCTGGCTCTGGATAGACCCCGTCATCAGCCTCAGCATCGTGGTAGTTCTCCTGTTCGGCACGTGGGGCTTGCTGCGCGACTCCGTGCGCTATGCCATGGATGCCGTGCCGGAGAGCGTAGACATCGTTTCGGTGCGGGACTACCTGGTGAGCCGTCCGCACGTGGTTCGCATCCACGACCTGCACGTCTGGCCGCTGAGCACCACTGAGACGGCGCTCACCGTGCATCTGGTGATGGACGAGTGCCAGGTGGACAACGGCTTCCTCTCCGGGTTGCAGCAGGAGCTGCACGACCGTTTCCGCATAGCTCACTCCACCATCCAGGTCGAGGCGGGCGACGGTGAGAACGGCTGTCTTCTGGACAACGAGACGTGCGTCTAGCCGCGCGGGGTGTCTCCCGAGGCCCTACAGGGACAGAAACCGCGCCCCGCTGACGATGAAGTAGACGCCGAAGCCCAGCAGCGCCACGCCGCATGCGGCCAGCACCGCGCGGAAGACCCCGGCCTTGAAGAAGCGCCGCGAGGTGAAGACGCCCCAGGACAGAAACGAGAGCCAGCCGAGGTCGCAGAGCAGGTGCGCCGCCGCGAAGGCGAGTACGCCGAGGAGTCCCCAGGCGCTGGCACGCACCACGAGTGCGGGCCCGACCGTCGCCCACCACAGGAGCCAGTACGGGTTTGCGATAGAGGTCGTCATCCCTGCGAGGACGCAGCCCCGCCCCACGTCACGCTGCTGTTCGAAAGCCTGTTGCTTCGTCCGGAGCATGCCGATGCCCATCCAGATGAGGACGAGGCCTCCTGCGACGCCCACCACGACCCGAACCCACGGGGCGGCAAGGAAGGTCGCGAACCCGAGCCAGACGAGCAGGAACATCGGCAGCTCGACGATGGCGTGCCCGAGCGCTACGAGCGGTCCCGCCCACTTGCGTTGCACGCCTTTGGTGATGGTGACGGCCGTGACGGGGCCGGGGGCGATAACGCCGGTGAGCGAGATGGCGGTGACCGTCGCCAGCAAGGCGAGGAGCGAGCCGGACTCCTGCATTGAAGGAGGGACGTTAGCAGTACGGTGTCGGGTTCGTCAAACCGGACTCATGCCGTCGAAGAGGCTTGCCGTGCAGTCGGGAGACGGGACAGGCACGCTGTCGCGCTGTGCTGCGTTCGGGCAGCGCGACCGGAACCGTGCGACGGTGGCAGACAGTGTTATGTGGTACTCTGGCCGGTGACGGCCCGCGACTGGCAGCGGGACCGGACGGACAGGAGGCTGAGGTATGGGAACGAAGCGGCCGTTTACGAAGTACGTCGTCAAGAAAGCCGGCAAGATCCTGAACGGCGGCATCACTACCGACTTCGAGCTGTGCAAGCTGGACTACGAAGGCAAGCACCCGGGGACGAAGCTGGAGCGGGTGGGTGGTGCGTGCAGCGAGCAGACGGCGCGCAACTGGGTCAAGGACATGGGCTACAACTAGCCCTGCGCTCGCTCAGAACGTATCGTCCAGGTCGACGCCGCGTGTGCGGGGAGTCCGCCGCGACTCGCTTTCTTCGCGACGAAGCGTGATGGTCTGGGCCTTCAACTGGCGGTCGAGCAGCGCGAATGCCGCGGAGATGAGGGCGAGGGCGCAGTTGGCCAGCCCCTCGAGCGTGGTGGTGGGCGCAGGGGAGCCGGGCTCCGAAGGCGTGGCCGGCACGTTGGGGCTGCAGTTCTCGGCAACCCAGACAACGACCTCATCCACGGTGCGCGGTCGCAGGGCGATGAGCTCGGTCCGCCGGGGGTCGTCCGCTCCCCACACGGGCAGGTCCCGCTGCATCAGAAAGCCTTCGTAGCTCCGCCGCAGCTCATCGAGACTGGCGCGGGCCATCCCGGTCTGCCGCAGCTCGAGCTTCTTTGACGTGCCACCGAGCTGGCTGCCCTCGGCGATCTGGCGCACTACGGCGCGGGCCGTGCGCGGCATGTGGTCGTGCACCCGGCTGCGCGGCTCGGTATGCTCGTCGCAGAAGAGCACGGTGACGTCGTGGATGAGCTGCGCCATCCGGAAGCTCTTCAGCTTCTTGAACGGGCCGTATCTGGGCATCTCGGGTTCGTATGGCATGGTCTGCTCCGTCCGGACTGTGCATGATGGACGGCGGCCGCAATCGTGTCAAGGGCGGGATGGGGGATGAAGGTGCCCGGATGCCTGGCTGCGCCGGGCGCCACTTGAACACGGTCAACCACATCGGGCTCCAGCGGGAGGACGTTGCGGCCTCAGTGGGTGTGCCCGCCGGAGCCTTCCTCGCCGTGGCTACCTCCGCCGGTGACGAAAGCATAGAGCCCGTGTGCCCACAACACGAAGCCAAGCTGCGCCTGGACGAAAGCCCGCGCGGCGGGGACGTCGTTCACGTCGAACGACTTCTTAGCCATCGCCTGCTCGAAGCGCTCGTGGAGGGCATGCTCAACGGCGTGCAGCAGGAAGCTGGTGACCTCGTCCGGGCTCCCCGTCTCGACGGCATGTTCGGCCCTTCGGACCACGGGGCCCCAGTCGAGGCCGGCGGGTTTCAAGCCGGTGTACGGTGCACCTTCTCCTGCCCTGTGGACGCGAACGGCCGTCTCGAAGAACCACCGGTCTGCGAGCTCGCCCGCCTGTGTGCCCTGCTGGCGCACGCGGATGGCTTTCCGGAACGCCCGTTTGACCTCGGTTTCGCCCCTGCGTGGCACCCACGGGAGGATGAGATTCACGTTCCCAGTGTCCAGCGCGTTGCGAGCGGCGGCGACAACCGGTCCGTCAAGAGTGTCGCAATGTGGTGGCATCCTCCTCACCTCCTGTCAGCGATTGTAGCACCGGCTTGCGCCGTTCACTTGAACGTTGAGAGCGGACAGCGGTCTCAAGGAGAGCGTGGCCATTGGCGCAAGTCTTAGTCGTCGGGATAGACATGGCTTCCTCCGGCTTCCGCCGTGGTGGGGGGCTAAGAAGCCTTCGCGGCTACCTTGACGGCTCGGAAGTGAAACCAGAAGGCGGATACGAGGCAGGCGATGCCCGCAAGCTTCAGCAGCTCGAGTGCCATGGCGGATGCTGAGAGCCAGGCAGCCGCTGTCGTGGCAGTGTAGCCGCGGGCGGCCAGCAGAGGTACGAGGGCGGCGAGTGGGACTCTCAGGAGTGTGCTCAAGACCATGATGGCAGCCCCGAAGAGCAGAAGCATGGACGAGCCTCCTGCCCCGCGTCTCATCAGCACTATCGCGGTCACGAGCGCCGCAGTCCAGCCAAGTAGCGAGGGTATCACCAGCAGGAGTTGAGAGCCAAGAAGCGGAAGAACGTCGCCGCTGTCCATCGTCCCCTCCCGGGACCGTGCTCGCACGGAAGCACGGTCAGTTGCACCCCTGTCACAGTCCACATTAGTGCTGCGCCCGGCGCCGTGTCAATCTGAGTGGGCGCGACGGAATCCGAGGAAGGCTCGCGCGAGCCGCAGGATGACCGGACCAGCGGGGAAGTTGACACTCCTATTTTCGTGTGCGAGTATCGCGACCAGGGCGAGTCGCGCGGTGGTGCGGCAGCAGGCTGGATGCTGCCGAGAGTCGGGCGAGGCTCTCGGCTGGGGCGAGGACCTCACCCGAGCCGTGTTTGGGCTTGCCCTTCATGTCTTCCCTGTTCGCAGCCGATGGGACAACTGTCGACAGCCGTGTCCGGTTGGCGTGGTGGAGACGGCCTCTGCTGGCTGTCCGGTCCGGCACTCGGCCGGCTCGCCCGCTGGTCCCGGAGGTACGCGAACCGGCTGAGGCATTCACAAGGAACGGAGGGACAGTTATGAAGACGGTGCACCCGGACGGGTGGAAAGCGTTCGTCGACAGGCTCATCGCGGAGCCGGGGCTGGACGTGATAGGCGTGAAGGAGAAGGGCTCCCGGTTCGTCTTCGCGCCGCTCGAGAGCGCGAACGAGCTGAGGCTCGACTACGATGTTACGGTGCTCCCGCCGAAGAAGGAGCTGCTGCCGCCCAACGAGGATCTGCTGTTGTTCGATATCAGCAAGCCGTTCGACGTCCTTGCCGCCCACGACGAGCAGAAGAAGGTGCTCATCGGCGTCCATCCGTACGACCTCATCGCCATCAACATGATGGACGAGATCTATCTCGGAGCGCACGTAGACGACCACTACGAGGTCCGGCGGCGGAACACGATTATCATAGCTTCAGACATCATCAACATTCCCCAGAAGGCGTTCTGCGGCAGCCTCGGCACTCACGTGGTGGAAAAGGGATACGACCTCCTGGTGACGCAGCTTGACGACCGGTACGTGGTCGAGGAGGGCACTCCCGCCGGGGCCGAGCTGCTGGCTGAGTTCGCCGAGACGAAGGAATCGTCGCGCTACGACATCGAACGGGTCAGGAAGCTGCGGGAGGAGCTGCCGGCCCGCTATCCGCGACAGTTGCACGTCGACAAGTACAAATGGTCCGAGATACTCGAGGAGAACTACGCGCACCCTATCTGGGATGAGAACGCGCGGAAGTGCCTCACGTGCGGCACCTGCACCCTCGTCTGCCCGACGTGCGTCTGCTACGACGTTCACGATGAGGTTGAGTTGGACCTCGAACGTGGCAAGAGGACGAGGACGTGGGACGGCTGCTTGCTCAAGGAGTTCACACTGGTCGGCAGCGGGGAGATCTTCCGGGAGACGCCCACGAACCGCTACCGGCACCGCTACTATCGGAAGGGAATGTACCTCCCGATGCGGTACGGCTTCGTCGCCTGCGTGGGCTGCGGTCGCTGCGCCACGCAGTGCCTCGCGGACATCGCCGACCCGCTCGAGGTGATGAATGTCCTGGCCTCGTCGTCGATGGAGGACAAGAAGAAGCTGCCGATACCGGAGGTCAAGGTCCACGGCGTGAAGCAGGAGTTGCTCGTCCCGAAGGCGGCGAACATCCTCTACAAGGAGCCGATGTCGGACATCGACACGCTGTACCGGATAGCGCTGGACTCCGGCGAAGCCCTCGGGCACCGGCCGGGCCAGTTCATCGAGCTGTCCATCTTCGGCATCGGAGAGGCGCCGATATCCATCTCGTCCTCCCCGGGGTCGGGCCCCGAGTTCGAGCTGCTGGTGAGGAAGATAGGGGACGTGACCTCAAAGCTGGATACGCTCGCCATCGGCGACAAGGTCGGCATCCGCGGCCCCTTCGGAAACGGCTTCAACGTGGAGGCGCTGAAGGGCCGGAACCTGCTCTACATCGGCGGCGGCTGCGGACTGGCGCCACTGAGATCGCTTATCAACTACACACTGGAGAACCGGTCCGAGTACAAGGACATCACGATACTGTACGGCTGCAAGGACCCTACCGCGCTGTTGTTCAGGAACGATCTCGAGTCGTGGGGCAGTACGGATGGCGTTGACTTCAAGGTGACGGTGGACGGGTGCAAGAGCGGCGACTGCTGGCAGGGGAACGTGGGCGTCATCACCACTCTCATCCCGGGCGTCGACATCGACCCGGAAACGACGATGGCCATCGTGGTCGGGCCTCCGGTGATGTACAAGTACGTCATCCGGGAACTGAAGCAGAAAGGCCTTCCCGACGAGAACATCATCGTGTCCCTTGAGCGGCGGATGAAGTGCGGCGTGGGGAAGTGTGGTCACTGCCAGATCAACGGCGTGTACGTGTGCCTGGAAGGGCCCGTGTTCAACTACGCGGACATCAAAGAGCTTCCGGAGGCGTTCTAGATGAAACCGAAGGTCGCGTTCTTCGATTTCGCATCCTGCGAAGGGTGCCAGCTCCAGGTGGTCAACCTCGAGGAGAAGATCCTGGACCTGGTGGACATCGTGGAGGTCGTCTCCTTCCGTGAGGCGATGAAGGAGCATTCCGATGGCTACGACATCGCCTTTGTCGAAGGCTCCATCATGAGGCCGATGGATGAGGAGAGGCTGAAGAAGATACGGAGCCACGCCAAGCTGCTCGTGGCGCTCGGCGCGTGCGCCTGCATTGGCGGTGTCAACAAGCTGCGCAACAAGTGGTCCGTGGCCGAGGTGAAGGCCGAGGTCTACGGCAATGCAGCCATCGAAGGGAACCCGTACTTCGACGTGTTGCCCACGAGGGCAGTGGACGAGGTGGTGGCCGTGGATGCCTGGGTGCCCGGCTGCCCCATCAACAGGAACGAGTTTGCCAAGACGGTGACATCGCTGGCGTTCGGCCGGAAGCCGAGGCTGCCGAACTACCCCGTCTGCGTCGAATGCAAGAAGAACGAGAACGTATGCCTCTTTGAGCGGGGCCAGTTCTGCCTCGGGCCGATAACCAGGGCGGGGTGCAACTCCATCTGCCCTACGAACGGTGAGGGTTGTGACGGCTGCAGGGGGTTCCTCGAGGACCTCAGGGTGAATGCGATGAAGGACGTCCTGCGTCGGCACAACGTGTCGATGGACCAGATGCTGAAGCGGTTCAACCTCTACAACTACAGGAGGGAAGGATACTGATGGCCAGGGCTATCGACATACACGTCGAGCACCTCACCCGCGTGGAGGGGCACGGCGACATAGTCTTCAATGCGAAAGAGGGGAAGGTCGAGCAGGTCCAGTGGCATGTGACCGAGGCCCCCAGGTTCTTCGAGGCGATGGTTCGCGGGAAGTCATACGTCCATCTCCAGCCCATCACCTCGAGGATCTGCGGCATCTGCTCCATAGGTCACTCCCTGGCATCGCTCAAGGCGACGGAGGCGGCGCTCGGGGTGGAGGTGTCCGAGGAGACGGTGCTGCTGCGGAGGCTGGCGCTGCACGGCGAGAACCTTCAGTCGCACATCCTCCACATCGGCTACCTGGTGGTGCCCGACCTCTTCGGGGTCGGGTCCGTGTTCCCGCTGGTCGGCACTCACGGAGACGCGGTCGTCAAGATAGTCGGCCTCCACCGGCTCGCGAACCAGATGTCGGACCTCGTGTGCGGACGCACCACGCATCCCATCACGCTCCGGCTGGGCGGCTTCAGCAAGGTGCCGACCGCGAAGGAGCTCGCCGATCTGAAGGCCACACTGGAGGCGGCCAAACCCGTCATCGCTGAGGTCGCGGGATTGCTCGCTTCCGTGAAAGGCAATCTGCCGCAGTTCGAACGGGAGACCGAGTACGTCGCGCTCGTAGACGAGAAGCTCTACGCCCTGTACGATGGGAACATCGGGTCGAGCGACACCGGCGTGCATCCGGTGAGCTACTACCGCAGCATCACGAACGAGTACGTCGTCGGGCAGTCGACTGCGAAGTTCACGAAGCACGCCCGGGACTCCTACTTCGTGGGAGCGCTGGCCAGGTTCAACCTGAATGAATCGAAGCTGAACGACTTCGGTCGCGAGACCGCACAGGTGCTTGGCCTGAAGGCGCCGGTGCACAACCCCTTTATGAATACGTATGCCCAGATGGTCGAGGTGGCGGACTCGGTGGAGGACTCCATCGCAATCATCGATGAGCTTATCGACAGGGGAGTGAAGGGGGAGAGGGCGAGGGTGGAACCCAGGGCCGGGCGGGGCATCGCCGCCGTGGAAGTGCCAAGGGGCATCCTGTTCCACGACTACACCATCGACAGCATCGGCAACTGCACGAAGGCGAACTGCATCATCCCGACCAATCAGAACCACGCCAACATACAGAAGGACATGGAGGCTCTTGCTCCCGGCCTGGTGGACCGGCCCGAGAAGGAGATAGAGCTGACGCTCGAGATGCTGGTGCGCGCCTACGACCCGTGCATCTCGTGCTCCACGCACTACGTCAGCGTGCACTTCGTATGAAGGACTGGACCCCCGTCAGGACCGCCGTCATCGGCGTCGGCAACCCGATGATGGGCGACGACGGCATCGGACCCCGCCTGCTGGCGGAGCTTGAGGGGTCCGTCTCCGGAGTCGACCTCATCGACATCGGGACGGGGGGGATGCAGCTCGTCCATATGCTTGCCCGGTATGACGCGGTTGTCCTCATCGACGCTGCGGACATGGGGCTGCCTCCGGGGCAGTGTAGAGTCTTCTCGCCGGGAGACGTCGTTTCCCTCAAGCAGACCAGGGCGTACTCGCTGCACGACTGGGACCTGATGCGGTCCATCGAGATATCGCGCTCACTTGGTGAGGCGCCGGAGAGCGTCCGCATCTTCGCCGTGCAGCCCGCCTCGGTGGAGATGCGCGAAGGGCTGTCTCCGGAGTTGGAGAGAGAGGTCCCCCGCTGCGTCGCGGAGCTCAGGAGAAGCATCGCGGCGCTGTGCTCGTAGCGGCTGGCTCCCGTGCCTCCCGCCGCGCTGGCGGCCGCCTGCCACCGTCCCCACCCTGCTCCGCCTCTCTCGTGGAGGCACGTCTCAGACTGGCCCGCCAACCGTCTGTCGTTCCGTCGTAGCGGCGGGCCCCCACGCCTGCCGGGTGGCGGGCGGACGCAGAGGTCCGCCCCTACGGCGGAAGGTGCAAGAGCCCTGAGCGGTCGGGCCGACGCCGTCCGTGCCCGATGCCGCGGGAGAGGCATGCCTCTCCCCGGCGAGAACTGCCGGGACAGGCTCCCGCGCGGCGGGTGCGGCACAAGTTGACGCGCGCGTTCCACGGTACTGCGAGAAGCGATGGATGGTCTGCTCCGAACGTAGGGGCGGACCTGTTGCGCCGTCACGATGTCCAGTGCTGTAACCTGGTCTGCTCCGGATGTAGGGGCGGACCTCTGCGTCCGCCTGGGGGGGGGAGACTAGCCGGCGAAGTTCTGGGTGAAGAAGAGGCCCATGTCCGCGGCCATCCCGATGCCGATGCCTTCCATCTGGTAATCGGAACTGAGGACGTGTGCGCGGTGGCCGGAGCTGTTCATCCACTCCTCGACGGCCATGGGCGCCAGCTCATCCTGGGTGTAGTAGCCGGGGGTGGGGACGGAGGAGTAGAAGAGGTTCTCCGCCCAGGCGTGGGGTGGGAAGAAGCCTGCCTCGGCGTAGCGGTCCTCGGCGTTGCGCCCCTCGGGGCTGACGTGGGCGAAGTAGCCGCGCGCGGCCATGTCCTGGCTGTGGCCCCGCGCGATGTCGGCAAGCTCCTCGCTCCAGTCAAGGGCGGGCAGTCCGACACTTCTGCGCTCGGCATTGACGAGGCCGTGGACCTGCAGCTCGACGGCATACAGGTCGAAGCCGCACGCGTTCTCCGCGGGGTGCGGGTGTGACAGCACCGGCGCAGTCATGGGAAAGGGAGAAGAGGTGGCGGGTGGTGGGATTGGAGAGGTCGGGGTGGTTGGAGTGGTCGGGATGGTGGGTGTGGGCGGGATGGTGGCGTCGGGAGAAGGCGTCTGAGCGGGCGTGTCAGGGGCGGTAGGGACCGGGAAGGTCACCGTGAGTGTGCAGCCGGCGAGTGCAAGTATGCAGAGGGAGGCAAGCAGCGGGAGCGCTCGTCTGGCTCCCCCGAGCGGGAAAGAACGCCGTGCTCTGATGTCGCCCATACGTCGCCGCACTTACGTGAGCGCCTCTGCGCTCCGAGTCGAGCATACCATACGGCGGTGAGAAGGCGTGACTCGAACGCAACGGCCTGGGCATCCACGAGATAGCCCCGCTGCCG
>CAZVCS010000060.1:0-11609 GCA_964625765.1 uncultured Dehalococcoidales bacterium
CTGGCCCGAATAGCCCATGGAGGAATAGAAACCATCGCCGCTGCCCGTGATGAAGATGTCCAGCGCGCTGCCCGGCTCCATCTCTTGTGCGTACCTTTCGACGGTGGCCCCGATGGTCTGTGTCGTCGCCTGCTCCGTCGCGACGGAATCGCCGGTCTCAAGCGGGATTTCTGCGCCGTCGTTGTGAAGGACATCTATCTGCGAAGCGGTGAAGCCGAGCGCCCGGAGTCCAAGGTAGTCGCGTTTGATGGTTTCGGCGTAGTGAGCGTGGTTGTGGACGGCGTCGACGCCTCCACCGATGATGAGGGCGCGGTCGCCTTCGGCCGGCTTCGTGCCCTCCGGCGCGTCGTCAGCCACAACGCGCTGAGACGGCGCCAGCAGCGCCGAGAGTCCGCCGGCGACGGTGGGGAGGAAGGTATCCTCCCAGATCCCGGTCGAGACCTCACGGTTGAGCACGTGGTACTTCTCCACCGTGATGAGCGGCGTGGGGTGCGCAACGAAGACGTCGCGCGCCTCGCCGAACTCGCTCACCGTGCCGTAGACGAGGACCTCGGCGCCGTCATCCGAGGCGGGAGGCAGCGCGCCGTCGAGCACGGCGTAGGAGAGCGGGTCCATCTCGGTGCTGACCAGGAGCATACTGTGGTTCGAGACGAGGAAGCCGATGCCGAGGTCGCTGTAGCGCGTGTCCCCGTAGATGCCGAGGCACCAGACCTTCGTGCCGACGATGGTCTCCAGCTCGAAGTTGAGGCTGTTGAGCAGGCGCACGGGCTCCAGGACACTCGTAGCGTCCGTGGAACCGGACGCGCAGGCGGGCAGACACGACAGCAGGAGCGCACAGAGCAGAGCGCAACTGAGACCAGACCGGAACCACCTGCATCGCATCGTCCACCCACCCGGTCGCAGCCTGTACTTCGAATGTAGGCGGAGTGACTGCGGCTGTCAAGATGGGGGAGCAGGCGGGCGGAGTGCGAACTCGGGCAGGCGCTACGAAACGGCAGGCGGGTCGCCAGGCTCGGGCTTCCAGAGCTCCATGACCTGCATGTCGGCGTACGTGCCATCGGGCAGCTCCCAGACTTCCTTGAGCACCTCGGTCTTGACGAAGCCGATGCTCTCGTAGGAGCGGATGGCGGGCGTGTTCGAGGGGAAGACGGTCAGCGCCAGCATGGAAAGCTCGAGGTCGTCGAAGGCGTACGCAACGGCTTGCCGCAACGCCTCGAGCCCCAGGCCTCTGCCGCGGTAGCGCTTGTCCATGATGGCCAGGCTTATCTCAGCGCCGGTGCCGCCGTCCCTTATCCCGTTCAGCGAGATGTAGCCGATGGGCATGTCATCCTTCGTGCTGATGATGCTGAACGTCAGAGAGTAGCCGCCGATGAGGTTCGGGACTGTGATGTTCTCGACATAGCGACGGAAGCGCTCGCTCTCGTCGAGGTCGAAGGGACGCCAGCCCATCGTCTCGACCAGCACGGGGTCGTGTGACAGCGGGAGGAAGAGAAGGACGTGCTCGTCTTCGAGGGGGACCAGTCGTATGGGAGGCTCGTCGTCCATGGACATGCGTACTTTAGCACAACAGCAGGGGAGTATGTCAGTGCTTGCGTGTGGGCCGCGTTGACAGGTTCAGAGAGGCGGGCGTACGATGGCCGCACCTGCGCGAGAGGAGGGAACCGGCGGCATGTCTCAAACCCAGCACTTGAAGGCTCTCAAGGATGCGATAACCGGCATGGACCTGGAGGGCATCCAGCGGGTGGCACAGGCGGCGATGGAGGCCGGAGTTGATCCGCGAGCCGCCATCACCGAAGGCATGGTGCCGGGCATGGTCGAGGTGGGGCGGAAGTTCGAGGAGGGCGAGTACTACCTCTCCGAGCTGGTTGTGGCGGGGGAGGTGATGAAGGACGGCATGAAGGTCATCGAGCCCTACCTCACTGCGGGCGGCTCCGGCGAGAAGAAGACGAAGGCTATCATGGCCACGGTCGAGGGGGACTACCACGATATCGGCAAGAACATCGTTGTGACGCTGCTCGGCGTCCAGGGCTTCGAGGTCACGGACCTGGGCATGGATGTGCCGGCGGCGCAGATAGTGGAGCAGGTGAGGCAGGTCAGGCCGGCGGTGGTCGGGCTATCGGCCCTGCTGAGCACGACCATGGCGCGCATGGGCGAGGTCATCGAGGCGCTCAAGACGGCCGGGCTTCGCGACGGCGTGAAGGTCATCGTCGGCGGCACGCCGGTGACGCCGGCGTTCGCGGACAGGATAGGCGCCGACCACTGTGCCGCCAACGCCATCGAGGGCGTACATAAGTGCGCGCAGTGGGTCGCCGAAGGGGCAGGTTGACATGACTGAGTTGACGAGGCGGGAACGGATACTGACGGCGAGCCGGCGGAAGATGGCCGACCGCCTGCCTTTCTTCCACAACTGGCGCCACAGCCAGCAAGGTGCGGTCGAGCGCGAGTGCCGCAATCGCGGCATGGGTCTGAGTTGGGCGCGACCCGGCCACACGGTCACGTGGCACGGCGTCGACGTCACCGAAACCTATGAAACCTACACTTCCGCCGCGGTCACCTTGCGGCGGACGTTCCGAACCCCCGTGGGGACCATCTCGCTGGTCGAAAAGCGCGAGCCCGGTGTGGGCGAGTGGCATGGTCTGCGGAGCTGGCGCGATGTCACTCCCTGGCAGACCGAGCGGGCAATCAAGGGACCGGACGACTACAAGGTGCTGAAGTACATGTACGACAACCTGGAGATCAAGCCCGACTACTTCCCTCTCGAGCAGGCGAAGGACTGGCTGGGCGACGACGGGGTGGTGCTGCAGCAGGTCGTGCATGTCGGACTGCAGTTGCTCATGATCGACTGGGTCGGCAGCGAGGGCGGCCGCTTCTTCATACACCACGCGCGGTATCCCGACCTGGTGGAAGAGGTCTACCACTCCATCTCGAAGGCGTACGAGCCGCTCTGGGAGATAGGCGCGGACTCGCCGGCGGATGTCTTCTGGCTGTGCGACAACGTCGATGCGGTGCTCGTGAATCCGCGGCTCTTCCGGAAGTACTTCATGCCGGAGTGGGAGAAGTGCTGTGCCGCCGTGCACCGGAAGGGCAAGCTGGTTGCGGCGCACTGCGATGGGCGCATGGCGCCCATCAAGGACCTGGTGCCGCAGACGCCGGTCGACATCATCGAGGCGCTGCACGTGCCACCGATGGGCGACCTGAGTCTGGGCCAGGCGCTCGCGCTGTGGCCGGGGCAGGTGATCTGGACGGGTTTCCCGGGCTCGGTCTACGCCCTCGGCCCGCAGGAGACGAAGGCGCAGGCGCTCGGCATGCTGCGGGACGCAGGCACGGGAGAGCGGCTCTGCTTCGTGGCGTCGACCGAGAACCAGGTCTCCAATGAGAACCTGCTGGCGTTGACGTCGGTACTGGAGCACGCGACGCTTCCACTGACGCCGGAGAAGATAGACGCCATCGAACGTTCGCTGACGTAGCGCTTGGCGCGGCGTGTCCTTTAGAGGCCGCGGCACCGCCATGTCCGGAGCCGGCGACCGTTCCTCGAATCCTCCTGTGCTATATTCGTGTTCGACTTCTCGTGGAGGTGACACCCTGATATGAGAATCGCGGTTGTCGGAGTCGGCGGCGTCGGGGGCTACCTGGGCGGCAGGCTGGCCGGCGCATATCCTCCCGGCGGCCCGCACGAGATACTGTTCGTGGAGAAGAACCGGACGCACCTGGATGCCATCCGGAAGAACGGGCTGAGGCTCAGCGCGAAGGATGGCGATGTTGTCGCCAGGCCGTCGCTTGCCACGGACGATGTCAGCAGGCTGGGCACACTCGATGCTGTTCTCATGTGCACCAAGGGCTACGACCTGCTGGCGGCCGCGAAGATGATGGCGCCGGTGGCCGGCAACGAGACGGTGGTCATTCCGCCGGGCAACGGCGTGGGGAATGCTGAGATCGTGAAGCAGGGGCTTGCCGGGAAGGGCGACGTCCTCAGCGCCTGCATCTATATATCGACGCACATCATCGGCCCCGGCGCGGTGGAGCAGATGGCGGGCCCGCGCAAGTTCTTCTTCGGGAATCCGGACGGCCGGATGGAGCCGTACCGGGCCCTCGGAGAGGTCTTCAAGGGCGCTGGGCTGAACGTCGAGTTGACCGCGAACATCCTCCGTGAGGTCTGGTCCAAGTACCTCTTCGTGGAGCCGCTTTCGGTGCTCACGTCTCTCTACGCGGTGCCGCAGGGCGGACTGCTGACCGTGGGGGCCCGCAGGGCGCGCGTTACCGCGATGATGGTCGAGTTGCTCGCCCTGGCGAAGAAGGTGGGAGTGCCGCTGCCGGAGGATATCGTGGCGCAGTCGATGGCCAAGGCCGACGGCTTCCCGTACGAGACCAAGACATCGATGCAACTCGATTTCGAGCAGGGCAAGCCCACCGAGGTCGAGACGATGCTCGGCTACGCCGTGCGGAAGGGCCGCGAGCTGAAGGTCTCGATGCCGGAGCACGAGGACGTGTACGCTGAGCTCTCACGCAAAGCGAAGTAGCGGCGTGTGTCCGGCGCGGACCTGACAGAACGAAGGAGGCAGCCTATGTTCGGACGACCGCGTTACCGCATCAAGCCCGTCTGCGTGGGCACGTTGACGATTGACAAGTCCCACCTGGTCTTCGGTGTCGGCTACGGCGAGAAGATAGACAGCGCCGTGTGCATGTGGTACGTCGAGGGCAACGGCCGGCGCATCATGGTGGACACCGGCTGCTGCGACCCGGAGTGGTCGGCGAAGTACCACTACCCGCTGAAGCGCACGCCGGAGCAGGAACCGCGGAAGGCGCTCGCAGCCATCGGCGTCGACCCCGCCGACATCGACACGGTGGTCTGCACGCACCTGCACTGGGACCACTGCTACAACCACGAGCTGTTCACCAAGGCGCGCTTCTACGTGCAGAAGACCGAGTTGCAGTACGCCGCGGCGCCGCATCCGATGAACTGCAAAGCGTACGAGTCCATCACCATCGGCATGACGCCGCCGTACCTGAAGACGAAGTTCGAGGTGGTCGACGGCGACCTGGAGCTGGCGCCGGGCCTCAAGCTCTACTTCGCGCCGGGGCACACGCCCGGGATGCAGGGACTGGCGGTGGATACAAAGGCCGGCGTCTACTTCATCGCAAGTGACAACCTTCCTCTCTACCTCAACTGGGAAGGGAACCAGCTCCAGAAGCACATCCCGGGCATCAACTTCGTGAACGTGGACGACTACTATCGCACCTTCAGGCTCATCGAACGCGTGGCGGACTATATCCTGCCCGGCCACGACCCGAAGATGCTGGAGAAGTCCGTCTATCCCTAGGTGAGGCGACACGCGAGAGAGCAGTGCTTCTCCCGCAAGACATCGGCACGAGAATCATATGCGTCCCGGTTACCGCTAAAAGGAGGCGCCACATGGGCGGCACGAAGTACACCATCACGCCGGTGAGCGTGGGCACGCTGACAATCGAGAGGCCTCAGTTCGTCTGGGGAGTGGGGTGGGGCACGGAGGTGCAGTCGCCGGTGCTCATGTTCTACGTCGAGGGTGGCGGCAGGCGCATCATGATAGACACGGGCTGCGCGGACCCGGTGCAGGCCGTGAAGTACCACAAGCCGTTCATCCGCAAGCCTGAAGAGGAACCGGCCGTTGCCTTGAAGCGAGCCGGCGTCGATCCCGCAACGGTTGATACGGTGGTGTGCACGCACCTGCACTGGGACCACTGCTACAACCAGGAGCTGTTCACCAGGGCGCGCTTCCTCGTGCAGCGTATCGAGCTGCAGTATGCTGCGGCTCCCTACCCCATCCACGCGAACGTGTATGAGGCGCCGACGACCGGCATGGTCCCCGCCTACAGCCGGACGAAGTTCGAGGTCGTGGACGGCGATTTCGAGTTAGCTGACGGCTTTCAGGTGCTCTTCGCCCCGGGGCACGCGCCAGGGATGCAGTGCCCGCTCATCGACACGGCGAAAGGCAAGTACTACATCGCGGGCGACAATGCGCCGCTCTACGAGAACCTCGAAGGCAACAAGTTCGGCCGTCCTATCCCCGGCATGATCTACGCCGACCTTGGCCAGTACTACGAAACCTTCAGGCGGATGGAGCGGCTTGCCGACCACATCCTGCCGGGCCACGACATGAGGGTGCTCGACCAGCGGGTCTATCCGTAGGGGAGAGGCATGCCTCTGCCGTCGGGTTGTGGTTCAGCACGGCCTTGTTGTGCCGTTCGGGCGCAACAAGGGAGTGCGGGGTACTGATGACTGCGGGCGCGGTGAAATCGGAAGGAGGCGGCACATGAGCGGGACGCACTACACCATCACGCCGGTGTGCGTGGGCATGCTGACGAACGACCATGCGCAACTGGTCTGGGGGCAGCAGTTCGGCACGAAGGTGCAGATACCCGTGCTGATGTTCCTTGTGCAGGGAGGAGGCCGGCGCATCCTGGTGGACACGGGCTGCTCGGAGCCCGCATCCGCGGCGAAGTATCACTATCCCTTCACCCGCACGCCGGAGCAGGACCCGTCACGGGCGCTCAAGGCGGCCGGTGCCGCGCCGGAGGAGATAGACACCGTCGTTGCGACGCACCTCCACTGGGACCACTGCTACAACCACGAGCTGTTCGCGAAGGCTCGGTTCGTCATCCAGCGGAAGGAGCTGCAGTTCGCGGCGGCGCCGTACCCCATCTTCGCCAACGCCTATGAGGCGCCGACGACCGGCATGACGCCGCCGTACAGCCGGACGAAGTTCGAGGTGCTCGATGGCGACCTGGACCTCGCCGACGGCCTGAAGGTAGTCTTCGCGCCCGGCCACACGCCGGGGATGCAGTGTCTGCTGGTTGACACCGCGCAAGGCGTCTACTACATCGCGGGCGACAACGTGGCGCTGTACGAGAACCTCGAGGGCAACAAGTTCGGCCGGCCCATCCCGGGCATCAACTTCGTAAACCTGGGCGAGTACTACGCGACGCTGCGTCGCATGCTGACCCTGGCCGAGCACATCCTCCCCGGGCACGACGCGAAAGTGCTGGACCGGAGAGTCTATCCGTAGGATGGAGGCATGCCTCCGCCGCAGCGCTGCACCCACACGCCCTCGGACTGATTGCCACACGTGCCTTGGCGCCATCTGATGCAGCGGCGGGCTCCAACGCCCGCCGGCCACGCGGTTGCTGCTCGCTCGTCTTCATTCGCCGCGCCCCTCAGTACCACCAGTTCGGCTTGGCCGTTCCGTACTGGTACCACCAGTCGGAGGAGGCTGTCTCGGCCCTCCAGAATGTCCAGGCCGCGTACATCGACGCTCCGTTCCTTGAGATGCCGACGCCTACGTGCTTGAGGCTTGGGCACAGCAGCCAAGTACGATGGTGGTCGCTCGCCATCCAACTCTGGACGATAGTCTCGGCGTCGTGATACGTGGCCGAACCCATCCAGCAGTTCTCCGCATAGGGTCTGTCGACCGAGGAATGGAACATCTCGCCCCGTGAGGCCATGGCCTCCGCGTGAGCGAGCGCGATAGCTGCCAGTTCCTCATCCCAGACGAGCGCCGCCGCGCCGCGCGCCTGTCGTTCTGCGTTCGCGGATGCGACCACCTGTCGCTCCATCCCGATGCTTCCTGATGGCGCCTGAGACTGTGGCGTGGCGGCAGTCTCAGCAAGAGCGAGTAGAGGGTCGGCGTGGTCGATGGCGACGCCGAACTGCATGCCCTCGATGTCAACCTCCGCTATTTTCCAAGCGGCGACGGCCACAACGCGTCCCCGCTTGTCTACGATGGGGCCGCCGCTGTTGCCGGGGTTGATGGGGGCGTCTGTCTGCAGGTACGTGACGGCATCAATCTGGCGGATCGCTGAGGCGATGCCTTTCGTGACCGAGGCGTCCCCCTCGATACCGAGGGCGTAGCCGATGACCCATAGTTCATCACCTGGTTGGACGTCTCGGATGCTGCCAAATCGGACGCATTCGGACGTAGGAACGGCACGATCAGGGATGAGAACGGCGAGGTCGGTATCGGCGTTGGAAGTCGATACCCTGCAGTCGTAGTAGTACTCGTGAGCCACGATGACGCGTGGTCGCTCGCATCCCTCCACCACGTGCTGGCAGGTGAGCACCGCGCCGTCAGGGCTGACAATCATTCCCGTTCCCTGGGCATCATTTGCCAGCACGAGAACGACCGCGGGGAGTACCTGCTTGGCAACGTTCGAGACGTCTTCCGAAGCAGGAGCCGGAACCACAGTCTCCCATTGCACCTGCGTGAGGTCTGATCTCATCTCTGACCAAATCATGCTGACATAGCCGGAAACTGGCTCCAGGCCGAGCATCGTGAGGATGAGGAGGGGGACGAGAGTCGACGCGGCAACAACCGCGAAGCGGGGTCGTGTTCGAGAGTACAGGCTGCGCCGCAGAGACCCGATGGCCCAGAGAAGGCCTGCGACCTCGACCACCGTCCAGAGAATGGCGGCGTTCTGCTCCGGACTGGGCCCGGAGGGCATGAGGACCAGGCGTCTGAATACGTCCACCAACAGAATGACTGCAATGAGGCTAAGAGCGATCTTCTGTAGCCGCCTGTTCCGCAGGGGACGCGTAGCTTGTCTGAGACGCCGGGAAACCGTGGATTCTGCTGCGTCCCGCAACGCGAGACCTCCCACGACTGCGAAAGCAACCAGGGCCAATAGCCCCGAGACATCGGGCCCCTGCCACGTTCTCAGGAGCAGGAGCATCGTGACAAGGGCCACGAGTGCACGGAAGGTGTTGACGATGATGGCCCTGGGCAATTGGGGAGCCTTGATGCTCTCCATGTACTTGCGGAACTCGACCTCGTAGTACAGGAAAAGGTCGACTCCTGCACCTGCAACGAGCCAGGCGAGGGACATCAGCCACAGGCTCAGGATGACTCTGTTGAGAACGAACGTAATGGGCGCTGGGAGCGCGGAAACATTCACGGCGACCAGCACTCCCAGCGCCATGAACCAGTGCAGGAATGGCCCCCAGCAGTGGCGCAGCACGAGTCCGCTTGGGCGCCACTTCTCCCGGAGGTGGGACTGCGAGATGGCGTCAAACACCAGTCGCCGAAGCCACAGTCCGCCGAAGCCGGCCACGGCGACGAGCACCACAGGCCCCACTATCTGGAACCAGTTGTCGTTCAGCCACTGGACCGTCGGCGTCATGCCGCTTCAACACCTCGGGCGGATGCACGCGCGTTAGGGAGCCGCGCTTCCTCCGATTATACTTGCGGAGCGAACGGAAGTGAACCTCTGGTGGACACGCATCGCCCGAAGTCGCTGGCGCCGAGACTCCATGCGGCTTCGCGGGCGGACTTTGACCCTAGGGGGTGCTCGAAGAGAACTCAAGCAGCGGCAGGGCGTGGTCGATGGCGACGCCGAACTGCATGCCCTCGATTTGGATGTCCGCTATCTTCCACGAGGCGACCGCGACGACCTTGCCCCGTGTGTTCACGATAGGGCCGCCGCTGTTGCCGGGGTTCATCGGCGCATCGGTCTGTATGTACGCCACATCTTCAATCCAGCGAATGGCTGATACGATGCCTTTGGTCACCGAGGCGTCTCCCTGCAGTGCCAGGGCGTAGCCGATGACCCACAGCTCATCGCCCGGCCGAACGTCGAAGACGCTGCCCAGGGGCACTACGTCCGGAGTGGAGATCTTCCCCACGGGCACGAGGAGCGCAAGGTCTGTCGCAGCATCCCAGGCTTCCACGGTGCAGTCGTAGGAGTAGCGGTTCTGCACCAGCACGCGAGGCGCGTCGCACCCTTCGACCACGTGCCAGCAGGTCAGCACGCGGCCGTCGGCATCGATGGTCATCCCGGTCCCCTGTTCGTCATTGCCCTGTACTTTGACGACCGCCGGCCGGACGTGCTCGACGACGTTGGCGGGCGACAGGCCAGTTTCAGGCAGCCCCAGCAACCAGTCGGCATGCGCGATGTCGGTCCGTATCTCCCGGTACAGTGACCTTGTGAAGCCGGAGACAGGCTCGATGCCGAGCAGCGTGGGAACCAGCACGAGGAGGAAGGCGACGGCTGCGACGGCGGGGAATACCAGCTTGCCTCCACTCCTCGTCCGCCGGAGCAGCAAGGCCAACGACCAGACCAGTCCTGCTGACTCGAGCACCACCCAGAGCAGTGCGGCGTTCTGGTCCAGTCCCGGTTCCGACGGCACGAACGCAAGTCTCCTGACGATGTCCGCGGAGAGGACGACCACGATAACGCTCAGGACGAGCCTCGACAGAGTGCTGCCCTTCCGCGGCCTGGGCGGCACGGATGCCTGTGGCCGCTCTACGGGCGACGAAAGCTCTGCCGGGGGTGACTCCGGTGCAATTGCATGGGAGGCCTTCTCCTCTGAGGCGTCGTGGATGGCGAGTCCGGCAACGACGATTGCGGCGACCAGGGACAGCGGGCCGATGACGTCCGGGCCCTGCCAGATTCTCAGTAGAAGGACCACGGAGATGACGGCGGCGACGATGCGGATGCCGTTCACCAGCAGGGCTTTCGGCGGTTGGGGCGCCCTCATCCTCCCCAGGAAGCGGCGGACCGCAGGCTCGTAGGTGACGACCAGCTCGATGCCTGCGCCGGCGAGGAACCAGGCGATGGATATGACCACGATGCTTGCGACGGCGCTGTTGACGATGGCGATGACCGGTTCGGCGAGCACCGAGAGCCTGGCCGCGACGGATATGCCCAGCGCGAACGACCACGTGACCAGCGACTTGCGCAGGCGCCGGAGCACTATCTCTCCCGGACGCCACATCGCGCTCGCGCGCTGCGGGGAGAGCATCTCGCCCGTCAGGCTTCGCAGCCAGAGACCGATGAAGACGGCAGCGACCACGATGAGCGCCGGTCCCAGGATGTGGAACCAGTGCTCGTTGAGCCACTGAACCGTCGTCGTCGTAACCACCGTCTCCTGCTACCGTGGCTGGTGATGGGCTCACGGGGCTTGCGCCGCATTCGCATTATAGCCGTGAGCGGTAGCGAAGGAAATGAGCGGGATTGCGCCTCGGCCTCAGTACAACCACTCGCCGTACTCGGGGATGTGCTTCATGTCCTCGTAGAGCCACACCATCCGGTCGAGATACCAGCTCTTGCCGGTGTAGGCGAGCGCAACGCCCGTCACCACCGGCCAGATTGAGAGCGCCACGACGCCCCAGATGGCGAGCAGCATCCCGACCGCGGAGACAGCGTTGAGGAGCTTCGGAGCCCTTGTGTGACGGGCGGGCACCGGAATCCTGTTCCGGTTTGCCCAGACTCGCTCTCCCAGCACGGCCTTCGAGGCCCAGTTGTCGGTGGAGCGGGCCTTCTTGAAGACGATGGGGTTCAGGAACATCCAGGCGAGAGCGAGCACGCCGGGCACGAGGCACCACCACCCTATCCAGACCCGGCTCCAAAACGCCAGCACGATGAGCGGCAGTACCGAGTACCTCGTCCACACGCTCCACGGGTTCGCGTGCTTCATCCAGTTGTCATCCGTCAACCTGAACGCCCGGCTCAGCTTCGTCTCGAAGGTCATCGGCTGTGTCCTCCCTCCGACTCGCTCGCGCCACTGTCGTCCGTCCTTAATGCTGGCACACTGGCCCGCCGGGGACAACGCTGTTTCTTCTCGCGTCTCCGTCCAGATGGTA
>CAZVCS010000060.1:11619-11968 GCA_964625765.1 uncultured Dehalococcoidales bacterium
AAGAGACTCTGCGACCTATGCTGGCACACCTGCGGGCGGAGGACAACGGCACACCTTCTCAGTCCTGAAGCAGGATGGTACAATCGCATGCGACCAACTCCCCCTGACGCTTCCTGAAGTGGGCCGACGTCGGGGCGAGGGGGAGCAGGTGCGTGTGTCTGACACGCGGCGCGAGATGAAAGGAGAAGGGATATGCCTTCACAGAGAACCGTACTCATCGTGAGCGCTATCGCAGCAGCCTTCGTCATCGTGGTTCTGGGATTGCTGATCACGTTGCCTTCCAGGGAAGCAGCCTGGATGTTCGACTGCAATGAGGCAGCGGTGCAGGCCGCCTTCGATCACGCGACGG
>CAZVCS010000061.1:0-11830 GCA_964625765.1 uncultured Dehalococcoidales bacterium
GCCCTTCAACGCTACGTAGCGCATCACCTCGGCAGGAGCCTGCACCGTCATGATCATCGCGGATTCCTCCGCCACCATCGAAACGACGCGTCCGACGCCGTCCACGTGCCCGAGCACAATGTGCCCGCCGAGTCGCGTCGAGGGAGTGACTGCACGCTCAAGGTTGACCATGTCGCCGGGCGTCAGGCTTCCCAGGTTGGTGCGGCGCAAGGTCTCGGGCATGACCTCGGCTGAGAAGGATTCCGCGTCCACGCGCGTGACCGTGAGACACACGCCGCTGACCGCGATGCTGTCGCTAACCTTCGTGTCTGTGAGAACGACGTGAGCCTCGACCGAGATGTGGTGGCTGCCGAGTTCACGTACGCGGCCAACCTCTTCGACTATGCCGCTGAACATACACCGGCCGATGCTTTCCTGACATATCCGCTGACAAGCACGTTGTCGGCGAAGTTCTTCACTTCAACGCGGTCCAGGGCGAGCGCCTCCGGAATCGTCGGTGCTCCGTGGCCTCCGACGGCGGTGCGACCTTCGGTGCCTCCGATGATCATCGGAGCGACGAACGCAAGCACCTTGTCGACCAGTCCATGGTCGAAAGCGTATCCAAGGAGCTCGCTTCCACCCTCAAGCAACACGGTGGACACCTGCCGCCGGCCAACGTAGCGGAGCAGCGCCTCCAGATCGACAAGCCCACCGCTGCCGGGCATGATAGCCACCTCAACACCGTGGCTCTGAAGCTGTCGCTTCTTCTCTTCGTCGAGAGGCTCAACGCAGGCCACGAGCGTCTTACCCGGTTGAGTCAGCACCTGGGCATCAAGGGGCGTGCGCCCGGTGCCGTCGACGACGATGCGCAGAGGCTGCCGGGTCGTGCAGCCGCTCTTGCCGCAGCATCCGCGGGCGGTCAGCCGGGGGTCATCGGTGATGATTGTATTCACGCCTATCATGATGGCGTCGACCGTGTGCCGAACGCTGTGGACGTAGCACCGGGACTGCTCGTTGCTGATCCAGTGTGAGTGGCCGGTGCGGGTGGCGATCTTGCCGTCAAGGCTCATCGCGAACTTGGCGATGACGAAGGGCAGCCCGGTCGTGATGTACTTCACGTAGGCTTCATTGATCTCGCGGGCCTCCCCCTCTCGAGCACCAACGAATGTCTTGATTCCGGCCGCGTTCAGCTCTGCGAGGCCCTTGCCTGCGACCAGGGGATTGGGATCCACCATCGCCACGTGCACCTCAGTCAGACCGGCCTCGATGACTGTACGGGTGCACGGAGGAGTGCGGCCGAAGTGGCAGCACGGTTCCAGGGTGACGTACATCGTGGCGCCACGCGCACGGTCGGCCGCCTGCCGCAACGCAACGACCTCGGCGTGCGGCCCTCCGACGGGCTGCGTATAGCCCATGCCCACCACGTGGCCGTCCCTGACAACGACGGCTCCTACCGCAGGATTCGGACTGGAGTAGCCGGACGCAAGCCTCGCAAGAGACAGCGCGCACTCCATGTAGTCGGACGATGGCATGACTTCTCTCGTGCTTTCCGTCAGGCGTGCGACATGCTCAAAGGCACAGGGAAAAGGTGATGAACAAACGATATACCGGCAGGAACGCCAAAGTCAAACTTCCCCGCAACGTGAGCCACGAACGACGGGGTCACAATCATGCCCGGAGCTTCTCCTCCACCGACTCGACCTTGCCCCGCATCGTGAGCTCTTTGTCACGCCGCTCGTCTATCTTCACCAGGGTCAAGACCCGCACAACCCTGTCGTCGAACGTGCTGTCGTGCACGTCGCGAACGGCCGCAAGAATGGCATCGAGGTCTCCCTCGAGTACCGTGCTCATGGGCGTGAGCATGCACTTCACGTCGGTGTGTCGCGCAAGCACCCGCTGCGCCCGGGCGACGTATTCGCTGACCGACGGACCAACTCCGGACGGAACCACCGTAATCTCGGCTACAGCCATGCCACCTCCTACTTCTCCCAGAACTACCTGGGGCCCAAGCCGCGATACCGGTTGAGCGTCTCGAGCATCGCCTTGTAGTCCTTCCCCTCTGTCGTTGCAGGAGCGGCGTCACGGCGACTCCCCGGCTCGGTGGCGCCCGGAGTAGCCCCACTGCCCTCGAGCCAACGGTTGAGCGCCTCAACGACGATATCGCGCACGGTCCGGCCCTGCTGAACAGCAGCGATCTTCAAAGCCTTTGACAGCTCCTCACTGCCGAGATCAACCGTTATGCGTGTGCCCTTGCCTGACACGGCGTCCGCCCTCCCTGCGTGCGCGGCTCGACTTCGCAGTCCCTACCTGAAACACGCCCAGTAGTCCTTCAGATACCCCCGCACGCGCTGCACCACTTTCGCGGTGTCGTCGGCAACAAGGTCCTGCACGAACTGCTGCGGCACCGGTACCGGTTCCTCTACCTCAACGCCGAAGTTCGCCAGCCCCGACACCAGAGCCAGCCACGCCGAGGGCAGGACCTCGATGTTGTAGCCCGAGCCTATTATGTCAATTTCTGCGCAACCGCACTCGGCGACGAGGGACCGCATCCTCTCTCCAATCATCTTGAAGCCTTCGATGGGCAGACCGAGATTCGTGAGTCCATCGGCGAAGTGCGGGTCCGACCCGCCGTTCCGGATGATGACCTCGGGTTTGAACTCCCGGGCGACCGGCTCTACGACTTGCTCGAAGGCAAGTCTGTACGAGTCCAGTCCGGCATACACGGGCATCGGCACGTTTATCGTGTAGCCCTTCCCTTCGCCCTGCCCGATGTCATTGGCGAACCCTATGCCGGGGTACAGGGTCGAGGGGTCCTGGTGCAGATCGACGAACAGAACCCGCGGGTCGGTATAGAAGTACTCGCACGTTCCGTTCCCATGATGCGCGTCGGTATCCAGGACCATGACGCGTTTGAGGCCGTAGTGCTCCAGGAGGTACTTCGCCGCAAAGGCGTTGTCGTTGTAGATGCAGAACCCCTCTCCATAGTTCGGCTTGGCGTGATGCAGGTTCCCGCCGATGCAGATGACGATCTCCTCCCGGTCCTCGACGACAAGGGCGGTTGCCTTCTTCGCCTGACCGATGGCGATCCTGGCGGCCTCCTCCAGCTTGCCCGGCCTCCCGCGCGGCAGGTTGTCGAGCGACTGATACCGGGGAAAGTCCATGCTGCCGGCGAAGACCTCTCCACGATTGGCGGCACGGAAGTACCCGGTGCAGAAGTCAATGTATTCCTGACTGCAAATCAGCCGCAGGTCGTCTTCCGTGCAGCGCTCGGCGGCAACAATCCGGTAGTTCCCGTCCTCGGGTACGTACTTCCTGAGAACCTTCGGGAATATCTCGTACCGGTCTCCCCTGAACGGGTGTCCCGGCCCGAAGTCGTATTCCTTCAACTCCTCCCTGTACAGGATGCTGACCGTCATGCTGCCTCCTTTCCATCTCCGCTGAGGAAGCGCATCAGCACTTCCACCAGCTGATCCAGGTCCGTGACACAGACATGTTCATCCACTCCGTGGATGTTGCTCTCAGGTCTGATAAGTCCCACGCCGAATGACTGTCCTCCCCAGGGGCCACACGCCGCACCCGGCAGTTCGCCGGACATCATGGCTCCGTAGAGTCCCGTCGCCCCTGTTACATCCCTGATGGTGTCTGCCATGGCCACCGCGTTCGCATCATCACATGGAGGGACCGGCGGAATCACGAACTCCCTTGCCACATCCCAGTCCACATCCGAAGCCTTATGCAGCGCTCCCAGCAGTTCCTCCCGGGCAACCGCGACGTTCTCCTCGGGGAGGAGACGGCGGTCGATGCTGAACGTGCACAGATCCGGCACTATGTTCCGGGCCAACCCGCCTTCGATTCGATTCACGTTCAGTCGAGGCTCCATGCAAGTGAGACCGGTATCAGGATGAACAGGCACGCAGGAGCGTCGCTTCAGCACATCGTCCTTCAGTGCCGACAGCGTAGAGATGAGACGCACGCAATCCTCTACGGCATTCCGGCCAAGGTGGGCGAGGCCGGAGTGGACCGAGGTCCCGTGTACGGCGATGTCGAGCTGCAGTAGGCCGAGATTCGCGATTGTCACATACCCGAAAGCGTTGTCGAGGCTCAGCACGAGCGGCTGCGCGCCGGCGTCCAGGAAGGGTGTCAGGTACTCCAGCTGCGACACCTGGTGGGTCTCCTCGTCCATGGTCACCAGCACCGAGACATCGTAGCGCAACTCGCGGTCGCGCAGCCTCTTGAGCGCTCCGAGAAGCGCGGCAAGCGACCCCTTCATGTCGGCTGCGCCACGGCCGTACACGCGGCCATCAGCAACGCGGGGACTGAAAGCATCCCACCCCTGCGCGGGCACGACATCGATGTGAGAATAGATGAGCAGCCGCTCAGCTCCGTAACGCCGGCGGTGGCACACCAGGGCCGCCCGGCCCTCGAGTCCACCCGCCGCCTCGCGCGGGATGTCCACGTGCAGCACGTCGCAGCCGACCTCCTGAAACAGCGGAGCGAGGAACGCCATTGCCGCGCGGCACCCCGTCCCATCCGCCGCACTTGTATCGAACTCGATGAGCCGGCAAAGCACGTCTACGCAGTTCATGTACGGGCACGCTATTGTAGCCGATTTGCCCGGCAATGCCCATCTGACGGCGCCCGCCGGCGAAAGCGAGCCTCAACCCGCAGGTGCAGCGGAGACGAGTCTGACCGTTGCCGCCACGCGCTCCAGGAGTTCGGTCACGTTCCATCCCGTGGCTGCCGAAACGGGAACGAAGTCCGGTCGTGACAGGTCGAGGCGTTCCCGCACAGCCGCAAGATCCTCTCCACCTCCTCCTCCCTGAAGGAGGTCGACCTTGTTCAAGGCGGTGACGATCGGGTGCTGACCAAGGCCCAACTCGGCCAGGATGCGCTCGACGGTGGCATGCTGGCGTGCAGCATCCCGATGCGTGATATCCACGACATGCAGGAGCACGTCCGCTTCCCCGATCTCCTCAAGCGTGGTACGAAAGGCCGCAACGATAGAGTGCGGCAGCTTATGAATGAACCCGACCGTGTCGGTCACGAGCACCGGGAGCTCCCCCGGGAGACGAACCCTCCGTGTCACCGGGTCGAGTGTGGAGAACAGCTTGTCCTCGACCGTGACTCCGGCACGACTGAGCGTGTTGAAGAGTGTGCTCTTGCCCGCATTCGTATACCCGACAAGGGCGACCAGCGGGATGCCCTCGGAACGCCGTCGCTGCCGGTAGATGTCCCGGTGCTGCCGAACATGCTCCAGGTCCTCTTCGAGTCGACCGATGCGCTGCCGGATGAGCCGCCGGTCGGTCTCAAGCTGAGACTCGCCCGGTCCTCGCGTCCCGATGCCGCCACCGAGCCGTTCCAGATGCTGCCAGCGTCCTACGAGGCGCGGGAGAAGGTAGCGGTGCTGCGCCAGTTCCACCTGCAGCTTGCCCTCCCGGGTACGCGCCTGTCGCGCGAAGATATCGAGTATTAGAGTGGTTCGATCAATGACACGTACGTCGAGTGCCTCTTCCAGTGCGAGTTGCTGGCGCGCCGACAGCTCATCGTCGCAAATGAGCAGATCGTAGTTCAGTCTCCCTTTGAGTTCGAGGACCTCCTGGAGCTTGCCCTTGCCAACATACTGCTGCCGGTTGGGCGCGCCCATGTGCTGTGAGACTGAGCCAACGACCTGCGCGCCCGCGCTGTCCGCCAGCCTGCCGAGTTCCAGCAGTGAATCGGCTGCCGTCCAGCCTTCGGCCCCTTCCGCCGACTCGACAGCCAGCAGCAGCGCCCTCTCATGCTTCGGCGCGGTATCGTGAAGCTGACCCTTTATCGAACACCTCCTCGCCACTCAGCCAGCCGCCGGATGCCTTCGTCCAGCCTGTCATCCGGCAGCGTGATGGAGAAGCGGATGCAGCGCTCGCCCTCGGCGCCATAGCCGATGCCCGGCGTGACAGCCACGTGGACCTGCTCCAGCAACTCCCGCGTCAGCTCGACTCCGGTGTAGCCGTCGGGGACTCTTGCCCACACGTAGAACGTGCCGTCGGGTGTGCGAGTGTGGAGCCCGATGCGCCGGAGTACCTCGACGAGCCTGTCGCGCCGGTGCTGAAGGACGCTGTTGTGCTCGGAGACAACGCTTTGCGGACCGCGCAGCGCCTCGACCGCCGCGAGCTGGATTGCCTGCGGGATGCCGGAGTCGAGGTTGGACTTCACCGTGAACAACGCCCGCACCATGTCCTTGTTGCCGACCACCATGCCGATTCGCCAGCCTGTCATGTGGTACGTCTTCGACAACGAGTGGAACTCCACTCCGACGTCTCTGGCGCCCGCCGCCTGCATGAAGCTCGGCGGCTTCTTGCCGTCGAAGTAGACCTCCGTGTAGGGCGCGTCGTGACAGATGACCACGTTGTGTTTCCTTGCGAAGGCGACCGCACGTTCGAAGAACTCGAGCGACGTTCCCGCGCCCGTCGGGTTGTTCGGGTAGTTCAACCACATGAGCGTTGCCTTCGCCGAGATGGATTCGGGAATCGCATCGAAATCGGGAAGAAAACCACGCTCCTCGGTCAACGGCATGTAGTGCGGCTGGCCGCCCGCGATCATCGTGCTCATGGAGTACACCGGGTATCCCGGGTCGGGAACGAGCACCACGCTGCCCGATTCCACAAAACACAGGGCGATGTGCCCGATGCCTTCTTTCGAACCTATAAGAGGAAGCACCTCGGTGTTCGGGTCGAGCGTGACGCCGAAGCGAGCCTCGTACCACTCGGCGATTGCGTCGTGCAGCTCCGGCAGCCCGTCAGTCTCCGGGTAGCGGTGGTTTGCTGGCACGTGCGCTTCCCTGCAGAGCCGCTCAATAATGTGCGCCGGCGTGGGCATGTCAGGGTCGCCGATGGCAAAGGTGACGATGTCGATGCCCTTTGCCCGCAGATCGGCGATGCGTCTGTTGATGTCAACAAAGAGATACGGAGGCAGCCGGTCGAGTCGCTTCGCAAACTGCATTGTGATTGCTCCTTTGTACTCAGTCGGGCCACTCACCAACGAATACCTGCTCGGCGGGTCCCCTCAGGACAACCTCCTCGCCTCCCCCGGGCCACGATACGGTGAGGACTCCTCCCGGCAGGTGAATACGAACCGGGCTCTCGGACGCGCCGAGCAGCCCGGCAACCACCGCGATAGCACAGGCCCCCGAGCCGCAGGCGAGCGTCTCGCCGGCACCGCGCTCCCACACACGTGCCTCGATGTCCCGTCGCCCGATGACGCGCGCGACCTCGAAGTTCACACGGGCGGGGAACAGACTATGACGTTCCACAAGTGGTCCCGTGGCCCCGAGCGGATACGCCGCCACTCCGTCGGACACGAAGGTGACGGCATGCGGATTGCCCATCGATACGAGGCTCACGGGCATCCACGTGTCACCGACGACAAGCTCATGGTTCAGGATCGGCCCCTGTCGCCCGGCGACGTGCGCCGGGATTTCCCCGGGCTCGAACCGCGGCACGCCCATCGAGACCTCGACCTCCCTCACTACCCCGTCCTTGCCCCTCAGCGCTTTCACCCGCCGGGTGCCTCCGAGAGTTTCGACGTTGAACGAATCGCTGCTGGCGATGCCGCGGTCGACCACGTACTTCGCAAAGCAGCGAAGGCCGTTGCCGCACGCCTCCGCTTCGGATCCGTCCGGATTGAACATGCGCATGGCGAGCGACGCACCCGCGCCCGTGGTCACAAGGATGATGCCATCGGACCCCACACCGAAGTGGCGGTCACACATCTTCCTCGCGCGCTCTGCCCAGGGGAGGTTCAGGCTGCGGGCATCGATGACGACGAAATCATTGCCGGCGCCGTGGCACTTCGCGAACTCCATCTACCGTGTGCTCCTCTCCATCAGGCGAACGGCCTTCAACACCGCCGCCTCCGGGTCCGCGCCATCCAGCCATACGATGCGGGTGTCGGACGGGCTGAACCAGGCATGCTGGCGACGGATGAGGCGTCTGGTCTCCTGCTTCACCTGTGCTATCGCCGTCCCGAGGTCGACCTCGCCACGCACGTACTGAGCGAACTGCCGGTATCCGATGCTTGACATAGCCGGAAGCGAGGGTCCGTATCCTCTCTCCAGCAGCAGTCTCACTTCATCGGCGAACCCTTGCTGCACCATTCTATCAACTCGCACATCGGCACGGGCAACAAGCGCAACCCGGTCCATGGCGAGACCCAGCACAAGACCGCCGGAAGCCAGCCCCCGCTTGCGCCATAGCAGTTCCGACGGACGCGTCCCCGTGGCATGGTACAACTCCAGCGCCCGGATGACGCGACGCACGTTGGTCGCCTGGATCCGTTCAGCCGCCGCGGGGTCGATGCGCGCCAGCTCCGCATGCAGCGCCGCGTAGCCTTCAGCAGCCGCACGCTGCTCAGCCGCACGACGGAAGTCACGGTCAGGCGCCACGTCAGGGACTGTCCACGCCTCCATCAGCGACCACACGTACTGACCCGTACCGCCGACGACGAGCGAGATTGCCCCTCGCTCCGCAATCGACTCGACGGATTGCCGCGCGAGGTGAAGGTACTGCGCTAGCGAGAACTCCTCATCGGGGCACACAACGTCAAGCACATGGTGACGAACGCGAGCCTGTTCTTCGGGTGTCGGTTTGGCGGTGCCGATATCCATGTACCGGTACACCTGGCGGCTGTCGGCGTTGATGACCTCGATCGGCAGCCGGTGCGCGAGTCGCAAAGCGAACTCGGTCTTCCCCACTGCAGTCGGGCCAACGAGCGCAACCAGCCCGCGGGTCAAGTCAGAGCGGTCAGTCGTCTCCACGCGTGCGCCAGCTTTGCGGACGAGCGGCGGACTACCGGGTGGAAGCCGCGCGAAACACCATCTCGCAGAACTCCGCGGCGCGAAGGCTTGCACCGCCCACCAGCGTGCCGTCTATCTCACTCTGACGGATGTATCCGGCGATGTTGTCGATGGTGACGCTGCCTCCGTAGAGGATGCGAACACCGGCCGCAATTCCCGAATCCCAGATATGAGCCAGCACCTCCCTGATGCCGGCGACAGTGGCGTTCACCGCCTCCGGGTCGGCGGACCGGCCAGTGCCGATGGCCCAGACGGGCTCATATGCCAGCACGATTCCGTCCAGCGGCGGCGTGGACTCCAGCGCCCCTCTGAGCTGACGCTGCAGCACGACCTCGGTCTCGCCGGCGTCGAACTGCTGCAGCGTCTCTCCAACACAGAGGATCGGCGTGAGCCCGTGTCTCCGCACAGCGGCAACCTTCTTCGCGACCATCTCATCGCTCTCCCCGAACCACCGCCGGCGCTCCGAGTGGCCGACGATAACGTAGCGGCAGAGTCCGGCCAGCATCCGAGGCGAGACAGCGCCGGTGTACGCCCCTGCATCCTCGTAGAACGCATCCTGCGCACCGAGCTGCACACTGGTGTCCTTCAGAACCTGGCCTACACTCTGCAGGGCCACATGCGGTGGACAGACCGCAACTTCAACATCCACGACAGTTCCGAGGCCCTCGCGAAGAGACGAAGCAAGCTGAACCGCCTCGGGAATCGTGCAGTTCATCTTCCAGTTGCCGGCAACAAGCAGTCTTCTCACGCTATCCTCCCCACCATGCGTCGGCGGCAGCCACGCGGGCTACGCGTCATTCAGCGCTTCGACGCCAGGCAAGGTGCCTTTCTCCAGCAGCTCAAGCGTTGCGCCTCCGCCGGTCGAAACGTGTGTCACCAACTCCGACAGGCCCATGTCCTGGACCGCGTCGACGCTCGAACCTCCCCCGATGACCGTCACCGCGTTCAGGCTCGCAAGGTAGTTGATGAGGCATTTCGTGCCCAGAGCGAACTGCGGTATCTCGTACACTCCCATCGGCCCGTTCCACATCACCGTCCGGCATGCCTCGAGCCGGCCGAAGAAGTGCTCGATGCTCTTCGGTCCGATATCCACGATGCTCGCATCCGGCGGCACTCCGGTGACCTGAACCACCGAGGTCTTGACACCCGCCTTCACCTCGCGGGCGATGAGCACGTCGAGCGGCAGCACGACGGGAACGCCCCTCCGCGTCGACTCTTGCATTATGTCGAGAGCCTCGGACAGCATCTCATCTTCCACCAGCGACTTCCCGACATCGAGCCCCCGCGCTTTGAGGAACGTGGCGGCAAGGCCGCCGCCAACGAGAACGAAATCGACCCGTCCCAGCATGTTCTTGATCATGCCGACTTTGTCGCTCACCTTGGCCCCGCCGAAGACACAGGCAAAGGGGCGTCCCGGTGAAGCGAGCAGTCCGTCGAGAGCGGACAGCTCCTTCTCCATGAGCAACCCGGCAACCGACGGCAGGAAGTGCGTGATGCCTTCCGTCGAGGCGTGGGCGCGGTGGGCCGTGCCAAACGCATCGTTCACGTAGATATCCGCGAGAGCAGCCAGCTTCTGAGCGAACCCGGGATCGTTCTTCTCCTCCTCAGCATGGAACCTGAGATTCTCGAGCACCAGAACGTCACCGTCGCGCAGTCGCGCCACCGCCGCTTCAGCCTCGGGCCCAACGCAGTCGCCCACGTACGCCACGGGCATGCCAAGCAAGACTGAAAGACGCTCGACGACCGGTTTCAGGCGCGCATCCTCGGACACCTTCCCTTTGGGCCGGCCAAGGTGCGACGCAAGGATGACGCGCGCGCCTCTCTCGATAAGATAGCGAACCGTGGGCAGCGAGGCCCGTATGCGCGTGTCATCGCTGATGCGGCCTGACCCGGCCTCCAGCGGCACATTGAAGTCCACGCGGACAAACACCCGTTTCGCCCGAACTTCGACGTCCCTGACGGTCTTCTTCATCTGTGACTCGACTCCTTCTCGCCACCCGGCTCACTGGCCGGAACGGGCACTCCCTGGTGGCGACAGCGTCTCAGGCACACGCGGGCAGAAAACATGCTGCGGAGACGTTCGCACGGCCCGCACGCAGTCACCGTCCGTCTCAACACGTGGCGGGAACACGGAATGGTAGTGGCGGCATCGTCGCGGTGTCAACTCACATCTCTTCCGGTGAACTTGCCTCCACCCGTTCGGTCCAATATAATTAGCAGTTTGAAAGACGGAGTGCTAATCACGGGAGGCTATGAATGAACTGCTCGGTATGCGGCGGCCCCCTCCTATTCGACAGGGTCGTGTTCCGATGCTCGTGTGGCACCTACATCCACGCGTACTGCGCCGATAAGCACATCCTTCAGGCCCACAGGCCCGAGTTCGCCGAAGGTCGCGTCGATCTGAACGGCGAGTTCCATCTGAAGAACGAGCCGGCGGAAGTGCCGGTGCCCACCCTCAAGATGCCCGCCGAGGTGAGTCCCGAGGCAGAGGAGGCCGTTCTCGCGAACAGCCCTCTGCCGGAAGAGGCGGAACTGGAAGGTGAAGAAGAAGAGGAACAGGAGGAGGAACTCGAGCCGAACGAGGAAGAGCTCGCGAGAGAAGAGGACTCCGGGAACGAGCCCGGGCAAGGGCGCTGACCACTCCCCCGAGAGGACAGCGTTTGCCGCATGCAGGAGGATTGCAGGTGCCCACCTATTCATACAAGTGCGATAGCTGCGAACGCGAGTTCGACGTGAGGCAAAGCTTCAAGGACAAGCCCGTCGCGGCGTGCCCCGGCTGCGGCCACGAAGCGCGACGCGTCTTCTGCCCTGTGCCGATCGTGTTCAAGGGGCCGGGCTTCTACACGACGGACTCTCGAGGCGCTTCAGCAGCGGCCTCCAAGGACAGCGACTGACGTCACCTGCCGTCGCTCTCACCGCAGCGCCGCGTTCATGCTAGACTGTTGACACGTCCCTGTAGCTCAGCCGGATAGAGCGGCTGCCTTCTAAGCAGCGGGTCGTGGGTTCGAATCCCACCAGGGA
>CAZVCS010000062.1:0-1358 GCA_964625765.1 uncultured Dehalococcoidales bacterium
GTGCGCTTCGAGCCAGATGAAAGAGTGACCGCCTCGATGAAGACCCTGCCTGCGGTGCTGGACGACCAGCCGGCGAGGGCCGACTGGGGCTGGTTGCCGCGCTTCGGCCTTGACGCCGCCGTCAGTGACTTCGTGGCACAGGTTGCCGCTAAGCGGGGGAGATAGCTATCGACTGTTCTGGCGAATACCGTGCCAAGCTCATCTCTGCCGAAGACGCGGCCGGGTTGGTGACGTCCGGGATGTGGGTGGACTACGGCTACAAGCTGGGCTTTCCGCGGCTCATCGATGAGAAGCTGGCGGAACGCGCTGCGGAGCTGCGGCGTGTCAAGATACGGGCGGCCCTTGCCGAGTCTGAACCGCAGGTTCTGAGGGCTGACCCCGCGCAGGAGCACTTCGTCTACAACTCTTTTCATCTGTCGGCGTACGAGCGGCGCTACCACGACCGGGGCTGCTGCAGCTACATCCCGTCGAATCTGGGCGACATCCCGCGGATGTACCGCGAGCAGATGGCCGAGCGCCCGGACATCGCCTTCGTCCAGGTCACGCCGATGGACAAGGAAGGCTGGTTCAACTTCGGCGCTTCAATCGCATACCAGAAGGCACTGTGCGAGGCTGCCGGGACCGTGGTCCTCGAGGTCTGCGACTCGCACCCGTGGGTCGAGGGCGGACCCGGCTCCCGCGTCCACCTCTCGGAAGTGGACCACATCGTGGAGAACACGACGTACCGGCTCGTCGAGTTGCCCGACCCCCCGGCGACGACGGCGGACGAGGCGATAGCCGGGCACATCGTCGGCCTGATGGAAGACGGTTCGTGCATCGAGATAGGCATCGGCGCCATCCCGACGGCCATCGCAAACCTGCTGATGCACTCGGGACTCAAGGACCTGGGCGTGCACTCGGGCTCCATCACCGACGGGGTGGTGGACCTCGTCAATGCCGGCATCGTGACGTGCGCCCGGAAGACGCTGCACCCCGGGAAGGTAGTGCTGACGACGCTGCACGGAACGAGGAAGCTCTACGACTTCGTGAACCGGAACCCGATGGTGGCGGGTTTCTCCTGCGACTACACCCACGACGTGAACGTCATCGCACTCAACGCGAAGCAGGTGTGCATCAACAACGCGCTACGTGTGGACCTTCGTGGCCAGGTATGCTCTGAATCCACGGGCACGCGGCAGATAAGCGGGACCGGCGGGCAGCTCGATTGGGTGCGCGGCGCCCACGCGTCGCCCGGCGGAAAGGCCGTCACCTGCCTCTACTCCACGCACGCCAACAGGGCGGGACAGGTCGAATCGAACATCGTGCCGCTGCTCGAGCATGGCGACATGGTCACCGTACCTGCAACCGACGCGTCGTGG
>CAZVCS010000062.1:1368-11534 GCA_964625765.1 uncultured Dehalococcoidales bacterium
ATAGTCACCGAGTTCGGAGCGGTCAATCTGCGGGGCCGGACGGTGTGGCAGCGGGCGAAGCTGCTGACGTCAATCGCGCATCCCGACTTCCGCGCCGGGCTGGAGGCGGCGGCGGAGCGGATAAACGTGATGACGAACGGTACGAGAGGCCTCAGCGCCGCCGGTTGACCCAGGGCGCGGACGCCGGCATTTCAACTCACGCCTCAGGCCAGCCGCGTGAATACCTTCTTCCAGTTCTCGTGCAGTATCTTCCGAAGCGATTCCTCCGGGATGAGCGGCAGGTCGTATCGCTTCAGGTAATCGTTGATGCCCAGGAGCGCGTCGAGGGTCTCGCGCGGCTTTGAGACGCCCCAGTCCGTACCGAAGATGAGCTTGTCAGCTCCGCTGTAGACCTGGCTGAAGTAGTACAGCAGCGGGTAGGCGTAGTGCAGGTACGGGAACGTCACGACCGGCATGTGGCGGTTGATGATGGTGCGCTCGAGGCCGGAGACGCTCGGCAGATAGGAGATATCCGCGAAGACGTTCTCGTGCTTCTGGACGAGGAATGCTGCCTCCTCGTACTTCGGGTAGCCCAGGTGGCAGATGACGATGCGCAGGTGGGGGAAATCGATGGCGATGTCGTCGACTGCGGCGACGTCGCCGTACTTCATACGTACCTTCGTGTCCATGTGGGACGTGCCGCCGACGTGGAGCACGATGGGAACGTCGAGCGACTGACACACCTCCCAGACGGGGTAGGCGCGCGGGTCGTTGGCGTATGCCTGCCACTGGATTGGATTCAGCTCCCCCACCCCGACGGCGCCCATCGTCCTGACGCATCGCTCCACCTCATCCGAAGCGCCGGGCTGAGTGGGGTCGACGCAGCAGCACCACGACAACTTGTCCGGATGCTCCTGGGCCACGCCGGCCAGATAGTCATTCGGGATGCTCACGCCGCTGGTGTTCCAGGCAGACTGGCCGACGATGATGCCGCGGTCGACCACTCCCTCCATGAGTTCCAGGTAGCCGTCGATGGGCTGGTCGAGCAGTAGCTTGAACTTCTCCTCCGGCCAGTTCCACCTTCGCTCGGGCTGGTTGGCCAGCATGGCCGGCTTGTTGAAGTGGTCGGGATAGCGCCAGGTGTGCACATGGCAGTCCACGATCATCTGCTGCCCCTTTCAGTCTCCTGTTGAACCGTCGAGTGTACGTCCCTGCCGTTTGGCACGTCAATCCTCTCCAGTGTACTGTATACAGCGGGCTGCGCGGTCGCCCGGCCTGAGCCATCTGTGGACCGCGGCGCATCCTGTAGACGACACGAGTGACCTCTTCGGTGGAGCCGAGAGGAAGTCAACGAAGGAGAGTAGCGACATGCCGATGAAGACCGCCGAACAGTACCTCGACAGCCTGCGGAAGATGAAGCCGAGGGTATTCGTGCAGGGCAAGCTCGTGGAGAACTACGTCGACCATCCGCAGCTCCGTCCCGCTATCGACACCCTGGCCCTGACCTACGCCATGGCGCAGGACCCGAAGTACCGGGAGCTGATGACCGTCACGTCGAACCTGACCGGCGAGGTCATCAACCGCTTCAACAACCTGTACTCCAGCCCGGATGACCTGGTGAAGAAGCTGGACATGGTGCGAACGTGCGCCCAGAAGGCGCTGTGCATCCTCCGGTGCATGGGCGGCGAGGCGCTCAACGGCATGGCCGTCGGCTCGTATGTCATCGACCAGAAGCATGGGACTGACTACTTCCAGCGGTTCCTCAAGTTCGCCCGGTACTTCCAGGAGAACGACCTCATCTGCGCCCAGGCGCTCACGGACGTGAAGGGCGACCGCTCGCTCCGTCCGTACCAGCAGGCAGACCCTGACCTCTTCGTCCGGATTGTCGAGAGGCGGCAGGACGGCATCGTCGTCCGCGGCGCGAAGGACCACATCAGCGCCGCCACCGGCTCTCACTACATCTTCGCCATGCCGTCGCGTGCGCTCACCGAGAAGGACCGGGACTACGCCGTCGCGTTCGTCGTGCCTGTCGACGTCAAGGGCCTCACGCACGTCGTTAACACGACGCTCAAGAGCCCCGAGCACCGGGAAGACCACCCGGTCAGCGCGAAGTACAGCACGGTGGAGTCGCTGCTCATCTTCGACGACGTCTTCGTCCCGTGGGAGCACGTGTTCATGTGCGGCGAGTGGGATGCGATGGAGCCGATGTTGTTCTCATTCGCGACCACCCACCGTCACAGCCGCTGCGCCTGCAGCGCCGGCGTTACCGACCTGCTCACTGGCGGCGCCTCTCTCATCGCGAAGTACAACGGCATCGACAAGGCGAGCCACGTCCGGGAGAAGCTGACCGAGCTGTCCACGAACAGCGAGACGTACTACTCCTGCGGACTGGCCTCGTCCGTCCTTGCCACGAAGACCGAGTCCGGCTACTACATGCCGAGCATGCTCTACGCAAACGTCGGCAAGACGTGGACGGCGAAACTCTTCCACGATTCGCTCAGGATGGTGCAGGAGATAGCCGGCGGGCTCGTCGACACGGTGCCGTCGGTCAGCGACTGCGAGAACCCGGAGTTGAGCGGCTTCATCGACAAGTACCTCAAGGGCCGGGCGGACGTCCCGACCGATGAGCGGCTGAAGCTGTTCCGCATGCTGCAGGATATGACGACCTACGGGACGGTCTGCTACTGGTCGACCATCTCCGCTACCGGCGCGGGGTCTCTGCAGGGGGCGAAGATAATGGTTTCACGCGAGACCGACTTCGTCGCTAAGGAGCGCATGGTGAAGGAGTTGGGCGACATGCCGGCCTGAGGCCGGCAGATGGGAGCCCGTGGCATGGACGAACACGGAATCCCCGCTGAAGCCCGGGCGATGATCGGCCGGGAGTCGGCGCCGCAGACCTGTGAGGTGACGAAGGCGGCCATCCGCCGCTTCGCGCAGGCCATCGGAGACGACAGCCCGCTGTACTACGACGAAGCGTACGCTGCTACCACACAGTGGGGCGGCGTCATCGCGCCGCCCACGTTCTTCTTCACGCTGGGCTACTACGACGACGCGCCTGGAACGGCGTACCGCGAGGACGGACGGCCCACCGGCACGGAGCTTGACGTGCCCCTGCCCGTCAGCAAGACGGTCGGCGGCGCCAGCTCGGTCGAGTTCGGCGAGCCGGTGCGGCCGGGCGACGTCATCACCGTGCGCAAGAAGGTCGTGGACGTCTACAGCAAGGAAGGCAAGAGCGGCACGCTCTACTTCACCGTGGTCGAGACGACGTTCACCAACCAGAAGGGAGAGCTGGTCGCCCGCGAGCGCGCCAGCTTTGTCGAGCGCTGAGCGGAGAGACGGACCCATGACAGCTCCATGGTACGAGGAAATCGAGGTCGGGCAGGACATCCCGGCTGTCGCAAAGACGCCGTCAAACATGCAGCTCTTCATGTTCTCCGCCGCCACCTGGAACCTGCACCGCATCCACTACGACGCCGATTTCGCGCGGGGCCACGACGGCCTGCCGAATGTGCTGGCGCACCGCCCGTTGATGGGTTCCTTCCTCTCCCAGGTGTTGACCGGCTGGGTCGGCGACCACGGGAGGCTGCTGCGCCTGCAGTGGAGCAATCGCGGGCCGGCTGTCCCGGGCGACCGGCTGACATGCCGGGGGAAGGTCACCGGCAAGCGCCGGGAAGCGGACCGGGGCATCGTGGAATGTGACGTCTGGATCGAGAAGGAGAGCGGCGAGGTCATCGTCCCCGGCCAAGCCGTGGTGGCGCTGGCGCTCCGCAACCCGTAGCTTCTTCCTGAGGCGGCGACGGGTGGCCGGCGCGCGCCGTTCCGAGGAGGTCGAGAGGTGACTGAGTACGACTACTGGAACATCTTCCCCCGGATGCCGCGCAGGGTGACCGTCGGCGACATCACCATTCGCGACGGCTTTCAGCATGAAGAGCGTTTCATCTCGACGGACGCGAAGATCTTCTATGCCCAGGAGATGATTCTCGCAGGGGCGAGGGAGATAGAGCTCACGAACCTCGGCAACCCGCGGAACATGCCGCAGTTCAGGGACGCGGAGCAGGTGCTCGGCGAACTGCGGAGCGACTCCTTTCGCAAGCGTTGCGCGAAGGCCGGCATCGAGTACGACTCGATCACGATGACGGCCGTCACCATCCGCGAACCGGCCGTCGATACCGCCATCGACCTCAGGAAGCGAGGCATCGGACCGGACCGCATCCTGATGATGGTCTCCACGGACCCGGAGCATCACTATGCCAACTCCGGCACCTCGCTGACGCAGTACTGGCGCGAAGCGGAGCGGTGCATCAGGAAGGCACGTGATGCCGGCATGAAGACGGTGGGCACGGTGAGCACGATATGGGGCAGCCCCATCAGCGGCGCCACGCGCCTCGCGGACGCCGTTGAGTTCACCCGCCGCTGGTTCGCCATCGGCGCGCACGACGTGGAGCATGCCGACCACGACGGCTCGGCGAACGCTGCGGACGTCTACCGCTACTTCTCGATGGTGCTCGACGCCATGCCGCAGCCAGAGGCTCACCTCTGTCACCTGCACGAGACGAAGCGCATAGCCTCGTCGTCTGTGCTGGCGGCGCTGCAGGCAGGCATCACCCGGTACGAGGCGACGCTGGGCGGCCTCGGTGGTCAGCCGGCGAACTTCCTGGACGATTGCCCGGTGCGGGGCACCGGCGACTACTACTACCGGGACCCGCGCTACGTCGGCCTCATCTGTATGGAGGACCTGCTGGTGCAGCTCGATGAGATGGGCATCGAGACCGGCTACGACATCGACCGCGTGCTGTGGCTCGGCGGGCAGGTGGAGAAGACTGTCGGCCGCCGGCTGCGTTCGGAAGCAGTCGTGAACGGGCGGACCGAGAAAGCAGGTAATCCCCGTTTCACCCGTCCCGGCCTCAAGAAACTCCTCGCGGAGCAGGGCGGGCAGCCGGGTCAACTGTTCCCGCCGGACTGGCCAGCCAATCCCGAGCTGCCCGAGCGCTGGGGCCCGGCAGGGTGGTGACTCGCGAGACGGCCGCTACGTGCCCGCGCACCTGAGCACGGCATTGAGCAGCACATTCGCTCCTGCCGTGGCATGAGCCGGTTCGACGCTCTCTGCCTCGTTGTGGCTCACACCGCCCTTGCACGGTATGAATATCATCGCCGTCGGCGTGAACTTGGATGCCTGGACGGCGTCGTGGCCCGGCCCCGTGACGATGTCCATATGGCTGTAGCCAAGGCTCTCCGCTGAGTCGCGGACCGCGGCGGCACAGCGGGCATCGAACTCCATCGGCTCGACCAGCCAGAACCGCCTGAAGTCGACGGTCGTGACGCTCTCGGCCGCGACCTTCCTGACCCGGGCCTGCATCTCATCGTCCATCTTGTGCAGCAGCGGCCTGTTCGAGTGCCGCAGGTCGATGGTGAATCTCACTGTTCCCGGGATGACGTTGCGCGAGTTCGGCAGGACCTCGACGTGGCCGATGGTAGCCAGTCCCTCGGGCTCATATTCGCCGGCGAGGCGGAACGCCTCATCGACGATGCGGTTGAACGTGACCACAGGATCGCGGCGCATCGCCATGGGTGTTGTGCCTGCGTGCCCCTGCTGGCCCGTGACGACTGCGTCGTACCAGAGCTGTCCGCGTGCGCCCGTGACCACGCCTATGACCTTGTTTTCTATCTCGAGAATCGGCCCCTGCTCGATGTGAAGCTCGAAGTAGGCTCCGAGCTTGTGGCCGGACACGGACTCACTGCCGCGGTAGCCTACCCGCTCAAGCTCGTCGGCGAAGCGGATGCCGTCAGGATCCTTCGAGTTGTACGCCCAGTCGCGCTCGTACGCGCCCACGAAGACGCCGGAGCCGAACAGCGGCGGGAACCGCCCTCCCTCCTCCGCCGTCCAGTTGATGAGCTCCAGTGGAGCTTCGGTGACAACGCCCCGCTCGTCAAGCGTCCGCATGGCTTCAAGTCCGGCCAGGACGCCGAGGACTCCGTCGAACTTGCCTCCGCCGGCCTGCGTGTCCAGGTGACTGCCGAAGCTTACGGGCGGAAGCAACGGGTTCTTCCCCTTGCGCCGGGCGAACATGTTGCCCATGTCGTCAAGCGAGACGGCGAGGTTGAGCGACCGGCAAGCCGCTGCGAACCAGTCGCGCACCTCCCTGTCCGCGTCCGACAGCGGAAGCCGCGTAATGCCGCCCCCCGGCGTCCCACCGTAAGCGGCTGTCTCCATCAGAGTGCCCCAGAGTCGTTCCCCGTTCACCGTCACCTGCTGCACGGCTTCCTCCCGTATAGTATGTCGCCTTCCCCGGTATCTCCGGCGAAGCGTCCATGCGGCCTCAACAATCGTGCATCGCACGTGATTGCAGTTGGTTTCCCAAGGGCTGCAATCCGGACCTCCGCTGTCCTGCCGCACCGCGTGAACTCGTGACCTGCTGTCGCGCCGCCGCGCTCAGAGTAAATATTGCCTGATTGAGGTCCGACGGGCCCGTCCAGTCCGCTCGACGGGTGGTGAGCCCGGGCAACCCCGGCTCAGGCCCCGGCCTTGCCGGGACTATTCGGTCCGAGCAGGCGTCTCGCCCTGGCCGCGACGTACTCCGCGGTCAGCTCGAACTCCTTCATGAGCTCCCACGGTGCGCCCGACTCGCCGAACCGGTCAGGCACTCCCATCATGTCCATCGCCACCGCCGAGCCGCGCAGGTCCGGCGACGTGAGGATGGCGGCCGCGACCTGGTTGCCCATGCCGCCAACCTGGTGCTCTTCCACGGTGAGCACGGCGCCGCACTCCCGGGCTGCGGTCCTGACTGAGGCAACATCGAGCGGCTTCATCGTGTGGAGGTTCAGAACCCGGGACTCGATGCCGTATTCGATGCGGAGTATCCATGCGGCTCGCATCGCCTCCGCGACCGCCGGGCCACAGGCGATGATGGCCAGTGATTCGCCCTCGTCTCTGTAGTCGGAGGCAACGCGGTGTTCAAAGGCATCCTTAAACTCCGGCTTCTCAGCCCGGAAGCGTATGACGTTGGCCCGACCGAAGGCCCAGGGCGTGTGCTCATCAGTGACCACCGGGGTCGCCTCCCGCGCAAAGCGCAGATACTTGGGGCCGTTCACGTTGAAAAGGAGGTGCACGGTAGCCCGCTCGGTCTCGACGGCGTCACACGGCACCTCGACATGCATGTTCGGCAGCCCGCACATCTGGAAGAGCTCCTCCAGCGCCTGGTGCGTGGCGCCATCCGGTCCGACCGACACACCGCCATGTGCGCCCGCGATGAAGACGTTGTAGTTGCCGTAGCAGACCGTGGTCCGTATCTGGTCGAGGTTCCTGCCAGAGGCGAATACCCCGTACGTGCCGAAGACCGGAAGCTTGCCTTCCTTCGCAAGGCCGGCGGCGACGCAGGTGGCCGACTGCTCGGCGATGCCCATGGACAGCCACCGGCGCTTGCGCTCCGGATGCTCCGCGTAGAACTGACTGATAGTGATGGAATCGGAGATGTCAGCGCCCAGGGCGACGACGCGTTCGTCATCTCCGTGGGTCGCCAGCGCCCGGCCGAATCCGAGGCGGGTGGGCGTCATCGCCACCTTCATGCCCGGGCCGCTGTTCCACCAGTAGTTGCGCGAGTACTTCGGCTCCCTGGCGGCGAGGCGTGCGTCTACCTCTACCTGCCACGAACGGGCCTTCTGAAGCAGGCGTGGTGCGTCGACTCTGGATTCGAGTCCGCAGGACTGCAGCGTCTCGGTCGTCAGGTCCACGCCGGGAGCCTTCCCGTGCCAGCCGCACACGTTCTCCATGCAGGAGACGCCCTTACCCTTCACGGTGTGCGCCAGGATGACGCTGGGCTTCCCCTTGCTCTCGCGTGCCTGACGGAAGGCATCGAGGATCTGTCCCATGTCGTGCCCGTCGGTCGAAATCACGTGGAACCCAAAGGCGCGGTACTTGTCGGCCAGAGGCTCGATACGCATGACATCGTCGACGCGCCCGTCGATCTGGAGACCATTGCAGTCGACGATGGCGCAAAGGTTGTCCAGACCGTAGTGAGCGGCCTCCATCGCCGCCTCCCAAACCTGCCCTTCCTGTTGCTCGCCGTCGCCCATCAGGCAGTAGACGCGATAGTCTCTGCCGTCCAATCGTGCGGCAAGGGCGCTTCCCACAGCTATGGATAGCCCCTGTCCGAGCGAGCCGCTGGACACTTCCACTCCCTTGAGCTTGGGCCAGTGGGGATGGCCGGGAAAGGGCGAGTTCAACCTCCGCAGCGTCACAACGTCCTCTATGTTGAAGTAGCCCGAGATGCCCAGGCTGACGTACAGCGCGGGCGCCTTGTGTCCTGCCGACCAGAACACGCGGTCCCGGTCAGGCCATGAGGGGTTGTGAGGGTCGTGTCGCAGCTCGTTCAGGTAGAGGGCCGCGGCGACATCCATGATTGACAGCGAGCCGCCCGAATGACCCGAGCCGGCCGCGGTCAGTGCCGTGAGCGCGTAGGCCCGCATCAGCACGGCAGCCTCGTTCAGCTCGGCGATAGCGAGTTGAGAACGCACTGTTCCCGTTTGTGAATCGATCACAGGCATGGGCTGTCTCCTTTCTCGCTGAAGAAGGGCTTCGTGCGCCAAGCATCGGCCCCGGGAATGCCCGGCTGCACCCGGTCACCTGTCCGGACGCCCACTCAAGCACCTCCCGGCATGAGCGCAGGCGCATACCACGAAGTGAGACTCATACTACACGAAACCTGAGAGCATCTACCATAGCTGCCGTGAGCCGGTGCGCGATGGCTGTCGGATGAGTGCCCGGCTGCGGCAGCTACCGCTCGCCCCGACCGGCGCCTGAACGAACGGTGTCCAGCGTCTGCTTGAGCCGTTCGATGGACAGGCGGGGACTCGTCAGGAGCGGCACCTTGCGCGTGTCACATTGAAAACGAAGGACTGCATCCTCGATAGACGGTTGAGGTGCCACAATCACATCGACGTGCTGCACCATGTCGCGCACGTTCTCCAGCACGATGCGGTCGTGCGTTGCACGGTCGCCCCGCCGCAAGGCTTCGAAGGCGCCGGGGCAGAGACGTGACTCGACGGCGCACACGCTCCCGACCTGCCGGGCCTGCTCCCGCATCAGGCGCTCAGTGCCGGCCACCGTGCCTGGATGGCTGCCGACGATGCCAATCGTGCCGCGCTGTCTCACGGCCTCGTCCACCATTATCTCGAGCACGGAGATAACCGGGCAGTCGACGGCCACGGAGACCTCGTCGACCAGTCGCCCGAATGCGGTGCAGGTGAGCAGCACCGCCTCCGCACCGGACCGGCGCGCGAACGATGCGTACGTTCTCAGACGCTCGATGACCTGTGGGCGGAGGGACGGCCCGGACATGGCGGGCAGGCCGGTGTCGAGAAAGTGGACCAGCTCGACGCCCGGCATCAGTTGGGCGGCGAGGTCTCCGAACACTCTGATGTTGTCCGGGACCACATGGACCATGCCGGCCATTCGCATCATGTCATGTCTCACTACTGCCGGTGTCTGCGCGCATGGTACCGGTTCGAAGAGCTGTCCGCCAGTTCCGACAGCGCGCACTGGCGCGGGCGAACGGCGCTCTTCGGAACGAAAGTAGCGAGGGTCTGCGGCGCGTTGCGGCAATGCGTCCGCGGCCGAGAGGAGGGCGCCAGCGGATAGTCAGGCAACAGGCATCGGACCGGCATACACGGCGAGCGGAGAACAGCGAGAGGCAGCGAAGACAACAAAACGCCCCAGGCGACCTGGCAGCTTACATTCCGGCTCAGACTCCCCTCGACGCTTCAGGCTTCCTCGAACCTTGGCTTGGAGACCTCAGAACTCGAACACCGCTCAACACTCGGGTCGTCTGTGCCCTTTGTCGCCGCTTGGTGACCTGGGGCAATGAGTAAGGTAACCCGGCAGGGAGGCCCTGTCAAGCCCGCGCCGCTAGCTGGACGGGATAATCGCATGCGATTTCTTCCGGCCCGTTCACCGGAACGGATGGTGTGCGTTCTCCGTTTTGCAGCGAACTGCAATCAGGTATCATTTCCGCCAGAGTGCCGGCCGTAGCGCGGACGTACGGTCGACGATGGATTCCGGAGGATACGCGTGGGAGTGACCAAGAAGTTCACGATTCTGCACTCGAATGACATGCACGGCGATTTCCTGGCTGAGGTTGCGGCCGGCAAGGGAGAGCTGATAGGCGGTCTGGCGCTGCTGTCCGGTTACGTCA
>CAZVCS010000063.1:0-11164 GCA_964625765.1 uncultured Dehalococcoidales bacterium
GAAGAACGTCGACGTGGACATCCCCCTGGGCAGGTTCGTCTGCGTGACGGGTGTTTCCGGCTCGGGCAAGAGCACCCTCGTCAATGAGGTGCTCTACAAGCGCCTCGCGTGGGACCTGTACCGGGCGAAGGACCTGCCGGGCGCATGCGACTCTATCACCGGACTGCAGAACATCGACAAGGTCGTCTGCATCGACCAGTCGCCCATCGGCCGCACCCCGCGCAGCAACCCCGCGACGTACACCGGCCTGTTCACTCCGATACGCGATGTCTTCGCGCGCGTCCCCGAGGCGCGGGCGCGCGGCTACGGTCCCGGCAGGTTCTCCTTCAACGTCAAAGGGGGTCGATGCGAAGCCTGCCAGGGCGCCGGCTTCGTGCAGATCGAGATGCAGTTCCTGTCCGATGTCACCGTTCCGTGCGAGGTCTGCAAAGGACGTCGCTACAACCGCGAGGCCCTCGAGATTCACTTCAAGGGAAAGTCCATCGCCGATGTCCTCGACATGACCGTCGACGAGGCTCTGGAGTTCTTCGCGAACGTCCCGGCTATCCACCGCAAACTGGAGACGATACGGGATGTCGGCCTCGGCTATGTCTGCCTCGGGCAGCCGGCTCCGACGCTCTCCGGCGGAGAGGCCCAGCGCGTGAAGCTGGCGACCGAGCTGTCGCGCCGATGGACCGGCAATACCCTCTACATCCTGGACGAGCCTACCACTGGACTTGCGTTCTCCGATGTCGATTGTCTGCTGCGCGTGCTGCAGCGCCTTGTGGACAACGGCAACACGATGCTCGTCATAGAGCACCACCTCGACGTGATGAAGAACGCGGACTGGATACTCGACCTCGGCCCCGGGGCGGGAGATGAAGGCGGGTGGCTCATCGCGGCAGGGACGCCGGAGGACGTGGCGCGCGACGAGCGCTCCGCAACGGGGCGTTACCTTCGCGCTGTGCTTGCGGGAGAGGCTGCCCGGACGGCCTGATGCGCGGAGACGCAATCGCGGGGGCGCCGGCAGAGGATGCGGTGAGGAGGCTCGTCTCTACAGCTTCGCAAGCCCGTTGACCACTTCCGTCAGGTCCTCGAACGGGATGCAGTCGAGACCGTGCCTCAGATAGTAGGTGAGCAGGTCGCCCGTGGCGAAGACCACGTGGGCGTGGCGCGAGGCGTAGGAGTCCGACGTGCCGTTTCCGACGTAGATGACGCGGTATCCCTCGCTCAGATACAGCTTCATGTACGCTTCCTTGAATCCGTCGTCCAGCACCCTGCCATCCGGTGCAACGTACTGCACCCGGATACCGTCGGGCCGGAACGCGTTGGTAGCGGCGTGGGCCTCCACGCCATCGATGCCCAGCGCCCGGAGGATAGCCTCGACGTAAAACTGCAGACCGTTGCTGACGATGACGAAGCGGAAGCCGCGGTACGCGCAGTAGTCCAGCAACTCACGGAATCCGGGTCGAACGCGCACGTTCTCGTCGAGCTTGCTCAGGAGCGTGGACTCGTCGGCCTTGATCATGGCGAAGGCGCGCGTGTTGAACTCGCCGACGGTGATCCGCCCCTCCTTGTATTCCTTGAGGATTGAGCGCCAGTCTCCCTCCGCGTAGGCATCCAGAAGGTAGAAGCTGGCGTCGTCCTCCGTGATGGTGCCATCGAAATCGCACTGGATCAGTGTCTTCATTTCTGCATGCAAGCGGCCCGTCGCGGCGACGGGCCGACAGGGGATTGTATCATGCGAGGCTGAGGCTCTAGAGGTCGAGGGTCAGGCTCACCGGACAGTGGTCGGAGCCGAACACCTCGGGATGAATCGCCGCATCCCGCACCGCACCGGCAAGGTTGTCGCTCACGAAGAAGTAGTCCAGCCGCCAGCCGATGTTCCGCTCGCGTGCCCGCGTCTTCATGTCCCACCAGGTGTAGTGGCCGCCGTCCGTGTGGAACATGCGGAACGTGTCGACGAAGCCGTGACCGGCAAGCCGGTCCATCCATTCGCGTTCCTGCGGCAAGAATCCTGAGACCTTGACGTTGTCTTTCGGATGCGAAAGGTCGATTTCTTTGTGGGCTGTGTTGTAGTCGCCGCAAATCACGATGCACTCCCCGCGGTCCCTGAGGGCGACCAGCCGACCGAGGAACTCCTCGTAGAAGTCCATCTTGTACTGAAGGCGCTCGTCGTTCATCTTGCCGTTGGGGAAATACACGTTGAAGAGCAGGAACTGAGGATACCGCGCTGCAAGGACCCTGCCTTCGGTGTCGAAACGGGGGATGCCGAGCCCCGCCGTGACTTCCTGCGCTTGGCGGCGCAGGAACAACGCGACACCGCTGTAACCAGGGCGCTCGGCGCAGGCCCAGAACGTGTGGAAGCCCTGCGGCTCGCGAAGCGACTCGTCCACCTGGTCGGGATGCGCCTTCGTCTCCTGCAGGCAGTACACGTCCGCGCCTGTCCCGCTGAGCCATTCCAGAAGGCCTCGCTTTGCGGCCGCACGGATTCCGTTGACGTTCCAACTCACCAGGCGCATATCGCTGTGCCGGTCCGCAGGTTAGCAGGTTGCTGGATTACGCACAATCCTCCTCCCACTTGCGTATCTCGCAGCTATGCAGCAGAATTCCCGTGGAGGGAAGAAAGGCGCATGACCAAGATCCGGCTGCTTGTGGCGGACGACCACGCCGTTGTGCGACAGGGCATACGGCAGATACTGGCTGACACCCTGGACTTCGAAATCGTGCGGGAAGCTACGGATGGCATCCAGGTCCTGGAGAAGCTGAGAGACTGCAAGGTTGACGTGGTTGTGCTCGATCTGTCCATGCCCATGATGAGCGGCCTCGAAGTCATAAAGCAGGTCCGCAAGGAGTTCCCGGCCGTGGCAATCCTGGTGCTGAGTTTCCATTCGGAAGAGCAGTATGCCGTCCGAGTCATGAAGGCCGGGGCCTCAGGCTATCTGACGAAAGGCAGCGATCCCGAGGAACTGATCACAGCGCTGCGGAGCGTTGCCAGGGGAAGGAAGTACGTGACCGGGACACTCGCGGAGAGGCTTGCGGTGGAAATAGAGACCGGCACCGACAAGCTGCCTCACGAGATGCTGTCGGATCGTGAGTACGAGGTCCTCTGCCTCATCGCCTCCGGGCTCAGTATTCAGGAGATTGCCGAGAAGCTCATTCTTAGCGTCAAGACGGTCAGTACCTATCGGACACGCCTGGTCCATAAAATGAAGATGCACGGCACGGCCGAGCTGACTCGCTATGCGATAATGCACGGCCTGGTGGACTAGGAAACGTGTCGGTCGAGAGACTACATAAGACGTTGGATGTCGCCTACGACGTGTCTGGCCGAATCCCCGTAGCAGGCCGCCTCGCGGTCGGAGATAATAGGCAGTGCAGGGCGGGGCGGCTCTTGGCACGTCTACACGACGGTGGAGGAGGCGCTGTATGAGGGTGTTTGTCGTCGACGACTCACCGCTTGTCCGGGAGAGGCTGGTCGCGCTTCTGTCAGAGGTCGAGGGCGTTGAGGTCGTGGGTACGGCCGACAGCGCCGCCGACGGTATCGGTGGCATCATCGGTAGTCGTCCCGAGGTTGCCATCCTCGACATACGTATGCCTGCCGGAAGCGGTATCTCGGTGCTTGAGGCGATCAAACAGCAGGAATCTCCTCCGATAGTCGTCATGTTGACCAACTACCCGTACCCGCAATATCGCAAGAAGTGCATGGATGCTGGTGCGGACTACTTCTTCGACAAGTCGAACGAGTTCCACAAGGTGGCTGAGTTGCTTCAGCGTCTCGGCTCATCGTGAGTTGCGCTTGCGGTGCTCCTGCGAGGCCACCCGTGCACGGTAGGGCGCCCTCTGGCTGACGCGGTGGTGACGGCCTGCTTCGTGTGTCCACCCGGTTCTCGCGGCCGTCGTGCGACGGCCGCAGACAGGACGCGGAGCGCACCGCAACACGGGTCCCCGTTCTGGGCGGCTGCGGCGGACGCAGTGAGTCGATGATGCGCGCAGAGGAAATCGGCCAGTCGGACGTGCAGCGCGAGCTCGATAAAGCCCGGCGACTGCTCTCTTTCCTGTCGGACAATGCCCGTGAGGCGATTGTCGTGCTCCAGGGCGGCACGATACGCTTCTGCAACGCCCGCGCAGCGGAGCTTTCCGGCGTTCGGGCGGAGCAACTCACCGACAGAGCATTCCGCGATTTCGTTCATCCGGATGACCTGCCGTTTGTCGGCGCGACGTATGAGCAGAGACTGAGAGGAGAAGAGGTTCCGCGCTCCTACATGGTGCGCGTACGGGACTACAGCGGTGCGTTCAGGTGGCTCGAACTCAACGCTGCTCTTGTCGAGTGGGAGGGGGCTCCCGCGGTGCTCGCGTTTCTGACCGATGTGTCCGAGAGGATGCACGTCGAGGAGCGACTCCGCGAGGGGAACGAGCGGTTTCGACTGTTGTTCGAACAGTCTAGAGAGGCGACGTACATCTCTACCCACGACGGCAGGTTTGCCGATGTCAATCCGGCCATGCTGCGGCTGCTCGGCTACGAGCAGGAGGAGATGCGCGGGCTGGGACTCATCGACGTCTCCCCCGAGCCTCCCGAGTGTCACCGGTTCCTGGCGAACGTAGAGCAGGACGGGTTCGTCGATGACCGGCCCTTGAAGCTCCGCCGGAAGGACGGCAGGCTGGTTGATTGCCTGGTATCCGCAACCATGCGGCGCTCCGCCGACGGGTCTGTCGCCGGCCATCAGGGGTTTGTCCGCGATGTCTCCGAGCAGCGGCGTGCGTACGAGCGGCTCCAGGAAGTCTTCATCGACCTGGTGGAAACCACCGCCCGCATGATGGAGACGGTCGACCCCTATACAGCGGAGCACCAGAGGCGGGTTGCACGGATCGCCGACCTGGTCGGACGGAAGCTGGGCGTCGACGATGAACGGCTGCAGGGCCTCTACATCGGCGCCATGCTGCACGACATAGGGAAGCTAGCCGTGCCCGTCACGGTCCTGACCAAGCCCGGGCGCCTGACCGCCAACGAGTGGAGTCTCCTGCGGTCGCACTCAGTCCGGGGCTACGAGATTCTGAGGGAGGCGAGTTTCCCGTGGCCGGTCGCCGAGATGGCGCTCAGCCATCATGAACGGCTGGACGGCTCGGGCTACCCTCACCGCCTGCGGGGTGCTGAGCTGCAACCGGAGGTGCTGATTCTCGGCGCCTGCGATGTGCTCGAGGCGATGAGCTCGTTTCGCCCCTATCGCCCTGCCCTGTCTCGCGACGTCGTCGTGGCCGAGCTTCGTGAGGGCCGCGCCGTGAAATACGGTGCCGACGTTGTCGATGCGCTCCTCGAGTTGATTGCACAGAACGCCATTTCGCTCGGCGTCACGTACGGCGCCGTTCCAGGGGCGCCGTGAAGTGCTGGAGTCTTGAGCTGGGACCCGGCGTTCGCCACGATGGCGGAGGCTGCCCCCGGCAGTTGCCTCTGCCCGTGGTATCGACGGGACTTGACGCGTCGTGCGTTGCTGCGCGTACGCATCCGGCCGGACTCGTACGAGGAGAATGAGGCGTGATTCCTCTCAGAGTGCTGTTCGTCGAAGATGCCGTCGAAGATGCCGCGTCCTTGCAGGCAGAACTTGAGCACGCCGGCTACGCCGTCGCGTATGAGCGTGTCGAAACTGCTGAGGCGCTGGCGGCGGCGCTGCTCCGCGGTCCCTGGGATGTTGTTCTGAGTGACTATCTGCTCCCGGCTTTCAATGCCCTGGATGCTCTGAAGCTCTGCCAGCAGTCAGGGTGCGACGCGCCGTTCATCGTCGTATCGGGGGCTATCGGCGAAGACGCCGCAGTCGAGGTCCTCAAGGCCGGGGCCAGCGATTGCGTGGTGAAGAGCCGGCTTTCGCGGCTCGGGTCTGCCATAGCACGCGGGCTTGGGGACGCGGCAGTCCGGCGGGAGCGCAGAAGCGCTGAGGAGCGGATACGCCGCTCAAGCATTAGCCTGGCTGAGACGGTCGGTCGGGCCATGGAGCCCCGCGACCCGTATACCGCCGGGCATCAGCGCCGTGTAGCCGAGCTGTCCCGCCTGGTCGGGCGCAGGCTGGGATGCTCCGTGGCTCAGCAGGAGGGACTGTACGTCGGCGGCCTGCTGCACGACATCGGGAAGATGGCAATCCCTGAATCCATCCTGACGAAACCCGGCAGGTTGACGCCCGAGGAATGGGAGCTCGTCAAAGAGCATGTCATCGTCGGCTGCGACGTCCTCAGGAAGGCCGACCTTCCATGGCCGGTCGCCGAGATGGCCCTCCGGCACCACGAGCGCCTAGACGGCTCCGGCTATCCCGACGGACTGACGGGAGATTCCCTCGGATTCGAGTCCAGGTTGCTCGCAGTCTGCAACGTCGTCGAGGCCATGTCGTCGCACCGTCCCTACAGGCCGGCCTCCAGCCTCGCTTCCGTCTGGGAAGAGATGCACTCCGGCAAAGGACGGCTGTATGACACGCAGGTGGTCGAGGCGATCGAAGACGTCATCCAGAACGACGAATTCAGGCTCATCCACTGACCCGGTTTACACCCCTGTCCGGGTGGGCTAACATGGTGTCACGAGATGAGTGGCGACGGGCAGACCATGAACGTCAGGGAACTGCTCCGCGTCATGGCGGAGCGCAGCGCGTCCGACCTTCACCTGAGAGTGCCGGCGCCGCCCATGTTGCGCGTCGACGGTGAGCTGGTGCCAGCCGACGGTCACGGACGTCTCTCTCCCGCCGACGTCGAGGAGGCCTTCAAGCAGACGACCAGCGAGCAGCAGCGCGAGAGGTTCTACAGCGAGCTCGAACTCGACTTCGCCTACAGCGTGCCTGGTCTGGCCAGATTCCGCGTCAACGTGATGCAGCAGCGCGGCTCGATGAGCATCGCCTTCCGCCGCATCCCTTTCACCATTCCCACTATACAGGAGTTCAACCTGCCGGAAGTGTGCAGGACGCTCATTCTCAAGCCACGCGGTCTCGTGCTTGTGACTGGACCCACCGGCAGCGGCAAGAGCACTACCCTGGCTGCCATGATTGATTACCTCAATGAGACTGAAGCCAGGAACGTCATCACCATTGAGGACCCGGTCGAGTTCCTGCACCACAACAAGAAGTGCCTCATCGCCCAGCGCGACCTGGGAGACGATACCAAGTCGTTCGCGAACGCGCTGAAGCACGCCCTGCGGCATGACCCGGATGTCATTCTGGTCGGGGAGATGCGCGACCTCGAGACCATCTCGACCGCGATTACTGCCGCCGAAACCGGGCACCTGGTGCTCGGCACACTTCATACGGTCGATGCAGTGCAGACGGTCGACCGCATCATCGACGCCTTCCCTCCTGAGCACCAGCACCAGATACGGCTTCAGCTTTCCCAGGTCATCGAGGGGGTCCTTTCGCAGACACTTGTACCCAAGGCCTCGGGTTCCGGGCGGGTGGGCGTGTTCGAGATACTCGTCGCCAACGCCGCTGTGCGCAACCTTATCAGGACGAACAAGACATTCGAGCTCCCGAGTGTGCTCCAACTCGGCAGCAAGGAGGGGATGCAGTCGCTCAACCAGGCGCTTGCCGCGCTCGTGCGGTCCCACACCATCAGCGCTGAGGAAGCTGTCAGAAAGAGCAGCGATCCCGACCAGTTGCAGCGGCTCATCCACGGGTATTGATGGGCATCGACGTGTCGTTCGGCCAAATCATTCTGTTGTGGCTGGGCAGGACTGCCATCCTGGCCCTGGTGGCCTCTGCGCTTGCGTGGCTGGGCATATCCGTGCTTGATGTCCTCACCCCCGGCATCCGTCAGCGACAGCGCGTGGGCGAGGATCCCCTCTCCATCGGCCTCTTCATCGCCGGTTTCATGATTATGATCGGCCTTGTTATCCACGGCGCAGTGACCGGGCCGGTGGTAGTCGGCGCCGGTGTGATTCAAAGCCTCATCTCCCCGACACGCCTTGGTCTACTGGCGGTCAGCTTCCTCATCAGCCTGCTTCTGGGTATCCTCCTGCTTCACGTGCTCGACAGGCTCACCCCCGGGATCCGGTTCTGTCGCGTGGACGAGAATCCCGTCGCCGTGGGCGTGTACGTGTTCGGATACCTGGTGTTCTTCGGACTCATTCTTCATGCTGCACTCACGATGCCTCTCTAGCGCATCCCGGCGCCACGTCGCGCGGGTGGTCCTCTGCGTTGCGGCCGTTGTCTTCCTCTGCCCCGTGGCGCTCCTTGCCGCTCCTTCCGCCAGCTACTACTCCGACGGGGTAGATATCTATGACGACTGGAGCATCTGTCGCACGAATGGAGACGGCAATGACGGCTTCTTCCGCCGCATCGGCGACCGGTTCGAACCTGTTATCGCCGCCGAAAGCCTGGGCGGGAACACGCAACGCGCCTATGTCCTCGGCATGCAGTTTGCCGAGGAGTATCCTTCTGTGACGCAGCGGGCTGAGGCGGTTTTCGCGTACGCCCGCGACCGGGTACAGTACACGTCCGACTACTCGCAGTTCGGGTATCCCGAGTTCGCGCAGAACGCCGACGAGCTGGCTGATGTCCTGGAGAAGGACGGCATGGCCTACGGCGACTGCGAGGACTACGCGGTCCTGCTTGGGGTCATGTACCTCGGTGCGGGGCTGCGTTCGGCCGTCGTCCTCGCGCCGGAACATGCCGCGGCTCTTGTGTACCTGCCGGGGTACTCGAAAGCGAATGTCTTCCTGACTGTTGCCGGCGACCGCGGCTGGGTCTGGGCGGAGGCCACGGGAGGTACCAATCCGCTGGGCTGGGCGCCGGAGGAGTTCCTGAACGAACGGTTGCTCGCGTATGAGCTTGCCAACGAGGGCCTGGCGCCGGGCAAGCCGCCGGACTTGCCGCAGGTGTCCCTGACTCGCGATGCCGGTGGAAATGTCGAGCTGCCCGGTTCGTCCTTCTTCCTCGTGCTTTTCATCCTGTGGGCTCTGTCACGCCTCTTCCGTCGGCGCGCCGCCTCCTGGTAGACGGTTGTTGCCTGCGGCCGCTCCCGTTGCTTCGGACTGCTCACCCACATGCCGGACCTGCCGGAAGCCGAGGTTGGGCGCCGGCCTGGCGACACCGCTACGTTGCAGAGGCGAGTGAGCGCGTGATAGTCCGGAACCGGCCAGTCATGTGGTGAATCTGTTGACAACCTTTTTGACGTGCGTGTATGCTGAATGCAGTATACGGGGCCTCGGGCTGTACCGGATTCACTGACTGTGGTAATGTGAAAACGGGGATGGTGGATTCGTTCCTGCGATGTGGGTGTGGAAGAGGAAGCGCATGGGGGGTGCGGCGTGGTGGCGCCCGGCGTGAGCCGGGGGAGAAGCGGGAATCACATCGCGGTATTGGGACTCGCGTCTGAGAGCTACGACGCCAACGCTGAGTTGGTCGTCCTGAGATAGAGAGTCCAAAGAGGAGGTAGGACAACATGACACGGAAAGGCGCATCAATCCTGTTGCTGGTTGCCCTGGCGCTGACCCTCGTCCTCAGCGGGTGCAAGCCCGCCCAGCCGGAGGAGTTGGTCATCCGCTACGCAACGGACCACTCGGCAACCCAGGCGTCGGCGTACGCCGAGCTCGATGTGCTTGCCCCGAAGCTTGAGGAGCTCATCCCCAATGCCAAGGTGCAGATCTACCAGGCAAGCTCGCTCTACAAGCCGATCGAGTCCCTGAATCAGTTGGCTGCCGGCAACCTCGAGATGACGGCAGTCGACTCTGACGGCGCAGGCTGGGATCCGTGGTGCAACATCTTCGCTCAGCCCATGGCCCTGACCACTGTCGGCGCTCACATGGAGTACAAGAACACCTCTGTCGCCAAGGCCATCGAGGAGCGAATGCTCCCCAAGGGCATCCGCATCCTCGGCTGGATGTGCGAGAGCATGCTGGGCGGCATAGGCTCCACTGGCCGGCTGCTCACCGTCAACGACATCAAGGGCAAGAAGCTCCGCATCTCCGCTGCCCTGACGCAGGGCCCTATGGTCGAGGCCTGGGGCGGCAGCCCCGTGACCATGGCCTGGGGTGATGTTCCCAGCGCCCTCCAGACCGGCGTTGTGGACGGCGTTATCACCTCCGTCGGCGGCTTCAAGAACGTGAAAGACCTCTCGCCCTACTACACCGTCTTCGGCATGGGCGGCGTGTTCACGGACTTCTACATGTGCGCAGTGAGCGACAAGTGGTGGAACACCCTGTCAGCCGATACACAGGGCAAGATCAAGGAGGCCTTCGCGTACTGGCTCGACGAGTTCTACAAGATGCAGTACGCCGAGGACATGCTTGGCTACGAGCAGTTCGGCACCACCGACCCCAGCAAGCCCGGCATCTACATCGCCACTGCCGCTGAGGTTGCCCCGCTCAAGGCCGCTGTGGGCACCGCCATCATCGATGCTCTGGTGAAAGAGCTCGGCGCGGACGCCAAGCCGCTCATCGAGGCTTTCAACACCGAGGGTGCGGCACTCGTCGCCAAGTACCCCACCGGCACTCATCCCGTCGAGAAGATCAACCCGGACGACTACAAGGCCATACTCCGGGTGAGCTAGGCATCTGCTCTGGCGCCCGGTCCTACTGGCATGCCGGCTCCAGAGGGGAGGGAACTCCCCTCTGGAGTCCTTGCTGCCGCAGGGTCACGGGCGTCAATGGAGAAATGAGGGATTGCCATGAGTGACAAGGTTCATAGCTTCTCCAAGTGGTGGGGAAGGGTCTATGTTGAGAAGATCGCGACGACAATCGGCATGGTGCTCTTCCTCTTCGGTACGACCCTCGCCATGGTCGAAGTGTTCAGACGGTACATCTTCGGCGTCTCCTTCATGTGGCAGCAGGACATCGTGGTGGTCTCGCTCCTCTGCGGCATCTCCCTGTACTTCACTATCGCGCAGTGGGAACGCAGCCACATATCGGTCACCGCAGTGCAGGAGTACCTTGCACGGAAGAAGACCCCGCGCCGTCTGCGGGCGATCCAGGTGATCAACGGCATCGGCGATGCCTGGACCGGCATCTTCTTCGTGCTGATGCTGATATGGGGTATCCCTCTGGTCATCGAGTACGAGAAGCTCGGGATTCGCCTGCAGAGCCAGTTGACGGTGTTCTGGCCCTTCTTCCTCGTATTCGTTGCGTCGCTGGTTCCGCTTGTGTTGACGTATTTCCTCCACGCGTTCCAGAACTTCCGTGGGACGGAGGTTGGCGGTCCGGACGCGCACGGGTCCGCGAAGT
>CAZVCS010000064.1:0-11163 GCA_964625765.1 uncultured Dehalococcoidales bacterium
CGCCCCGCCGGGCGCGCCCGTACCCGCCGCCGGGGTTGCCGAGTCCCACGATGACAGCCGGTTCCATGGTTGAAGCCGCATTATAGTTGACGGCCGGACCAAGGCCAACAGCCGGACGGAAACGGCCGTGCGCCTTCGCCTTGACACCTGCAGGGGCTCACGCTACCATTGGGCGAACTGTCATGTTCCCGCCACGTTCACGTTGATTCGTTGTTCCGACTCTTCGTTGCATCACAGGTATGCAGGTTCGTGCAAACGCTGAGCAGGGAGGTCTGAATGTTCTACGAAGTAAACGTCCCGGATCCCGGCAAGGACAAAGTGGCCGCGCTCGTCACCCTCAACCCGGCCGCTTCGAGGCGACTCATCGCGAAAGCGACCGTCGCCCTGCCTGAAGTCAAGGCAGCAATGAAGAAGGGCTACATCATCATCGCCCGGGGCATCACCGCGGCCTACGTGAGCGAGGAGATGTTCAACATCAAGATCGAGCCCAAGACGCACCAGACCTTCGGGCTCGTCATCAACAGCGCGACGAACGGCAACACGGCTCCGCCCCCCTGCACGATGCACGTGCTTCGGGACGGCAAGCCCATCGAGAACGCCGACTCCGGCGTCGAGATCAAGAACTTCGGGCCCAATGACGTCTTCATCAAGGGCGCTAACGCGGTTGACCCTCAGGGCAACGCCGGCATCATGGCATCGTCGCTCAAGGGGGGAACCTGGGGCATGTTCACTCCCCACGTCACCACGCGGGGCTCGCATCTCATCATCACCGTAGGGCTGGAGAAGCTGGTCCCTTCGGTGGCGGACGCCTCCAACCACAGCGGCGTGTACTACTACAAGTGGAGCCTCGGCCTGCCCGCCAAGCTGGTTCCGGCAATCACGGGCAAGGTAGTCACCGAGATCCAGGCGCTGGGTGTTCTGTGCGGCGTCAAGGTCTACCACATCTGCTCGGGAGGAGTGGGCGGTTCCGAGGGCGCGGTCACGCTGTCCGTCGAGGGCACGGAAGTCAACGTCAAGAAGGCGCTTGACCTGGTGAACTCCATCAAGAGAGAGCCGCCGGTTTCGTGCGGCACCCAGTACTCCGTGAGCTCACCGGAGGACTACAACTTCGACGCGCAGAAGCAACTCGACACTCTTGGCGGCATGTAGTCGCTTACGATTCGCAAGAACGAGACGGAGGCCCGGGTGAACCCCGGGCCTTCGTTCTCAGGTCTGAGCTGCCGACCCGGAGACCGGAGCACAAGGAGGAACCATGCGACTTGCACGCATCCAGCACAAGGGAGCATCCATCTGGAGCATCATCGAAGCCGAATCCGTCTATGCTCTGACGGGTGACGTCTACGGCTCGTTCCGCAAAGGGGCGAAGCTGTGCGCACTCTCTGAAGCGAAGCTACTGGCGCCGGCGGAGCCAACCATCATCGTGGCCTGCGGCCTCAACTACATGGGAGAGGTCAAGCACCTCGGCGCGCCGGTTCCCCAGCGTCCATCGCTCTTCTACAAGCCCCCCGTCGCTCTGCACGACCCAGGTGTGGAGATACCCTATCCGGCGATGACCGAGAAGCTGTCGCACGAAGCGGAGCTGTGCTGCGTCATCAAGCGGACTACCCGCGACGTCTCCGAGGACAGGGCTCTCGAGCACGTGCTCGGCTTCACCTGCGGCAACGACATCGGCATGATGGACATCCTGCAGCTCGATGGCGGGGCCGTCACCAGAGCCAAGGGATTCGACCACTCGGCTGCTCTCGGCCCATGGCTGGAGACCGAGCTCGACCCGACCCATCTCGCCATCAAAGGGCGGGTGAGCGGCAAGACCATCCAGGACAGCAACACGAGTGAGATGCTCTTCAGCGCCGCCAGGATCATCAGCTACATCTCGGAGTACCTGACGCTTCGGCCCGGCGATGTCGTCTACACCGGCACTCCCGAGAACGGGCACTACGTGGTGAAGCCCGGTGACCTGATGGAAGTGGAGATCGAGGGCATCGGCGTGCTCAAGACACCGGTCGGGGAGAAGGCGAAGGCATAGTCGGCTGCTCTCTCGCACCGCTCGGACCGGATACGACAAGGACCGAGGGCCGGAGGATATCCTCCGGCCCTCGGTTGTTTCGATGACGGGGCGCGGCAGCGCACGATTGCTACCAGCAACCCTTCGCTTTCTTCCACGGGTGCGCCCGAAGCACCTCTTCCTTGATCTCCGTGCCCCAGCCGGGACCGGTGGGAATCTTCATCCGGCCGTTCACAATCTCGGGGACATTCGTCACCAGTTCGCTCTTGAGCGGCAGGGCATCCACGTCGTTCTCCATGATGTGTACGTTCGGCAGGACGGCGCAGAGGCTGGCGCTGATGAAGGTGGAGAGATGGCTGTAGTAGTTGTGAGGCGCCATGTTGAACTCGAAGACCTGGGCAAGCTCGCCGATCTTCTTGGCCTGGCTGAAACCCACCCAGGGGACATCGACCATGAAGACATCGGCGCTGCGATTCTGGAAGTACGGCAGGAACTCGCGCATGTAGATGAAGTTCTCGCCCGTGCACAGCGGCGTCCTGCTGGACCGGCGGATGTCGGCCATCGCCTCGGGGCTGTACATGTCTATCTCCAGCCACATGAGCTTGTACGGCTCGAGCATCCGGGCGATGCGTATGCAGCTCTCCGGCTTGAAGTTGAAGTTGAGGTCGAGGCAGATGTCGACCTTCGGGCCGACGGCGTCGCGGAACGTGCCGATGAGCGTCTCGATGTGAGAGAGCATGGCATTGTCGGCCACCTGGTCCGTGGTACCGGGGCCGCCGCCGAAGCCGTGGAAGTGGACGCGAGCCGGGTCGCCCGGGAAGATGATATTCGTCTTGAGAGCGTTGTAGCCGCGGGCCACCACTTCCTTGCCCAGCGCATGGATGTCGGCCATGGTGCGTATCGGAGGAGTACCCATCTGCGGATACAGCGCCCGGGTGGTGCCGCAGTGAGACCAGTAGAGGCGAAGGTCCTCGCGCGTCGGGCCGCCGAAGAGCTCGACGACCGAGATGCCAAGCGCTTTCGCCTTGATATCGATGAGGGCAAGCTCAACGCCGGCCGTCGCCTGCGCCCTGACACCGAGCGGTCCCTGGATATTCAGCCTGGCCATATCCCAGAAGCGCATCTCGTACGCCCTGGGGTCCGTGCCGACGAGCACGTTGCTGATGTCCTCGACGGCGCCAGCGACGGCGAACGGCGCCCTCGGGACGCTGCACTCGCCCCAGCCGACGATTCCCTCATCAGTGCTGACCTTGACGAAGGTCCACGACTGCCAGCCTGCGTCGAATATGAAGGGTTCGACAGCAACGATCTTCATCCGTTCCCTCCTCGAGAAAGAGTGCAGCAAGTGTACCAGAAGCGGGAACGAGGCGGGACTGCGGACGGCGGTCCGGGACGTGCGCCTGTCCTCTTGTGAGAGGCCGTCACACATTCTCCGGCCGGGGAACGCGTCCGGACAGCCGGGTCGTCAGGCAGGCTACGCGGCGTGACTGCCGGCACCGACGCGGTAGACGCCAGCGGCTACATCTCCGGCCTCGGCTATCCAGGCCTCGTAGTCCGCCTGGAATGCGCCGTTCGGTTCGAGCACTGTCTCGATGTCGTGGTGCAACTCCAGCGGTACCCCCAGGGCCTCTGCAGCCGAGAGCGCAGCGCCGTCGGACGCGAGGTAATCGAAGCTCTTGAGTATGGTGAGCGGCACGCTGACGCTCCCCTGAACCACGCGCAGCATCTCCGAGAGTCGAACGCCGCCGCCCGCCACCACGACGCCGTTGGGGCACGAGCGGGCATGCGCCATGGCGTTTATCATGCGGCTGAGGGTGAACGCCACTCCTTTGACGATGGCGGCAGAGAGCGTGGCCATGTCCGTGTGCACATCCATGCCCGTGAATGTCCCGCGAAGGTCGGCGCTCCAGAACGGCGTTCTCTCGCCGTGCAGCCACGGGAAGAAACGCTCGCCGCCCTGGCTCACTCGAACCTCGTCGATAGCCCACTTCGTTCTCCGGGCCCAGTCAAGCACCGAGCCGCCGTTCGACGAGATGCCGCCGTTCACGAAGCGGTTCTCGTCGACGACGAACGTCCAGGTCCGGTCGGGCGAGCTGTGGCGAATGACCGGCGAGAGCTCTCTTGCCGCCATGGTGCTGCCGATGTTAGCCGCGACCTCGCTGACCGCCTTGCAGGCGTAGCTGGCGGAGCCGCCGTCGCCGAGGCCGGGAACCACGACAATGGATTCCCCTCTGATTCTGGCTTCGCCGATGGCCGTGTTGTGGCGCAAGAGGCGGGCCATCTCCTCGCGTCCGAAGCCCAGCCTCTCGAGCAGGGGCAGGTTCCAGTCTCTCCTCCTTATGTCCAGCAGCCCCGAAGCCGATGCGGTGGAGTAGTCGGTGGCCCTCTGCCCCGTCAACCATTCGATGAGGTATTCCTTCATGCCGTACGGCCTGAAGGTCATGTTCTTGAGGAGGTGCGCCGTCATGAGCTTGTAGACAGGGAAGAGGATATCCGCGTGACAGCCCGAAACGTCGAGGTAGCCGGTGAGCTCGCGCTCGGCGTCCGTATTCCGGTCCCAGAGGCTGTTCCACTGGTAGACCACGTCCCCGCTCTCCGCCGGCGAGATGGCCGAGTACCACGCGGTGGTGAGCGCCACGGAACGGACGACGAACTCCTGCACGAGGTCTCCGAGCAACTGCTCCAGCACCTCGGTGTACATGCGCATGGGGACGACGCCGACTGCCAACTCCTGCCGGGGGTATTCAACGCGCCGCCGGGCGACCACCTCGCCGCTGGACAGCTCAAGCACCGTGTACTTCGTGGCGCTCGTGCCCACGTCCAGTCCGACACAGACTTCTCTTCTCATGGGAGCCCCTCCCCACACATGTGAGGCGTGTGCGTCGCCCTCACGCATCGATGACGTTGTGGTTCCCGGTCGTGAACTCCAGCCCCAGCGTTTCAAACGCGCCCCGGATGTCGTTCCGTATCTCCTTGTACTTCGGGTCGGAGAACGGCGGCAGCAGCATCGGCTTGCGCGGGTAGCCGGCATCAAATCCGCGGGCGTACAGGGCCATGTGTGAGGCAATAGTGCTGTCGGTGAAATGCAGCTTCGCGCTCACGTCCATCATGGCGAGATAGGCCTTCTTCGCCATGGCCTCGTTGCCCTCGAACGTCCACTTCACCAGTGCGGTCATGATCTCCGGCGCCCAGTTGTTCATGCCGGCGATGCACGCGCGCACGCCCATGTAGTAGAAGGGCAGCCAGCCCGTTGACGTGCCGATGATGACCTGGAAGTTCTTCTTGTTCACCTGGGCGTCGTAGGCCACCCTGGTGATGAAGCCGACGTTCAAGGGGCTGTCCTTGAGCCCGGCCAGGCCGAGCTTCTGCAACTGCTGCACGACCTTGAAGCTGAAGGTATACCGGCTGGTTTCCGGGTTGTTGTAGGCGTAGACGGGAATCTTCACGGCGTCGATGATGGCCTTGTAGTACTGGATGATGACATCGTCCGCGTGCTTGTAGTAGAACGGCGGCACTGCGCCGACGGCGACGACGCCTATCTTCTCGGCCTCCTTCGCGAGGCGGACACTCGAGTCCGTGTCGATGCAGCCGACATGCGGCAGCAGGAACTTGCCGGAGAACTCATCGGCCACCTGCCTGGCCAGACGGTAGACCTCGACGCGCTCGTCCACGGACATGAGCGGGCCTGCCCCGTACGAGCCGGTGAGGAACAGGCCGTCGACGCCGTGCTGGAACATCCAGCGCATGTGCCACTGCGTCTTCTCGCGGTCGAGGTCGCCGTTCTCGTTGAAGATGGTTATGTTGGGTACTATCGAGCCCTGAATCATCGGTTCACTCCTTGTTCCGTCATATGACCGGCACCGCCGGTGTCTTTCCTCTGGTTGGGCCGGTCCGCCACGAAAGCCGTGAGCAACCGGTCTGGAAGGTCGTCCGTCAGCCGCGCCGCCACGAGTCCGGCGAGACCCGGGACAGAACCTCAGGATTGAGGATGTTGCCGGGCGTCTCGCCGCCGTAGACGGCGAGGACGCTTGCGACTACCTGGTCGCCCAGCAGTCTCATCGATTCCTGGGTGTACCAGCCGATATGGGGCGTACAAAGCACGTTGGGCAGCTTGAGCAGCGGCGAATCCGCCGGCGGCTCCTTCTCGAACACGTCGGTCGCATAGCCGGCGATGCGCCCCCCGGTCAACGCCTCATACATGGCGGCTTCGTCGACTATCCTGCCGCGAGAGGTGTTGACAAGGATGGCGCCCGGCTTCATCTTCGCCAGCGCTTCGCGCCCGATGAGGCCTACGGTCTGCTCCGACAGCGGCAGGTTGAGGCTGATGAAATCGGACGTGCGCAGCAGCTGGTCCAGGTCCACCACCTCGATGTCGCTCCGTTCAGCACGCACCCGCTCCCATGAGTAGGGGTCGAAGCCGATGAGATTCATGCCGAAGCCCTTCGCGCGGTCGGCGACCGCGAGGCCGATGCGCCCCAGTCCGATGATGCCGAGCGTCTTGCCATACACGCCAACGCCGAGGAACTGGTTCCACTTGCCCGAAACGACGTTCTGGTACGCCTCAACGAGGCGGCGGGTGAAGGCGAGCAGGAGCGTCATGGCGAGGTCGGCCACGGCAAGGGGATTCACCTGCGGCGTGTTCATGACGAGCACATTCCTGCGTGTGGCGGAGGGGATGTCGATGTTGTCGACCCCGATGCCGTGCTTGATGATGAGCCGAAGAGCGGTCGACTTCGCCAGCACTGCGTCATCGACGCGGTAGCCGGAGACAACCCAGGTCTCGATGTCCAGCAGGCCGGCTTCGAAGCCCACCCTGTCCATCGTCGGCGACTCGCGGAACTCGACTACCGTGAACCCCGACTCGCGCAGACGTGTGATGTGTGCGGGCTCGACCTTGCCGAATGAGCGTGCGGTGATGAGGAGCTTCTTGAACGCCATACGTACGACTCCTTGCGCCGAGGGTCATCTGAGCGAAGGGAGCGTGGAGGAGAGGTGAGACTCCTTCGCCCGGCAGTCGAGACAGTCACTGCCACGCTGCAGCGGTTGAGATAGCAGCCGCAACGCGGACAGAGGCACACCAACCGCGGTGGGACGTCCGCAGCGCCCTCGACCGCTGGAAGTATCGCACATGCGGCGTCCGATTGGTAGACGCCAGTGGAGAGGGCAACGCACGCGGCTGAGCAGCCATGCGGGAGGAGCGGAGCCGGGCGATGAACCTCGCACGGGCATCCGCCGCGGCGCGGCAGGATGCCGAAAGGGGGACGAACAACGGGTCCGCCGGATTGCCCGGAGAACACGGCCGCGGAGCAACTCCCGTCCGTGCCCTAGACAACCGTGCAGTCTCGCGGGCGGGCGCGGCAGCTCCTAGCCGCACAACAGGACGCATTCACGCGCTGCAGGTGGTGACAGGGGCAAGGCCCGTCCGCCCGGAAGTTGTCGCCGGAGACGCTAGAAACTGAACAGTCCGTGACCGCCGACCGAGTCGTACTCCGAGTCCTCGGAGTCATCGTAGTCGAGCTGATCACCGAAGAGTCGGCCAGCATACGGATCGAACTCCGGCTCGGGGAGGTCATCGTCTGTCTCCAGGTCCAGGAGACAGCGGTCCACGACCGGAGCCAACCTTTTCGTTTTCTTTGCATCCTTCAATTCAGCCATAGCACACCTCTTTCCAAACGCATGCAAATAGGGCACATCACCAGGGGGGTTCGGGCCTCACGGAGCGCAAGCTCCAGAGCACGACAGCGCGGCAAACCGAAGCTGAATGCAGGAATCCCCCGTCCACCACCCCACGTCAGCCCAAGCGAGAAGCAATTATAGCGCGCGACCTTCGTCTGTCAAGTAGGTTGTGAGCCTCGGGGCAGAGAATCCAGCACGAACACGTCGCCGCTGCCGGCGGCGATTGACAGTGGCGGCAGGCCCGCCTAACATACGTACGCACACGCAGCGTCGCGTCTCCGAGACATCGCCCGCGGAGGGACACGGCACATGGACCTGAGGAAGCAGCGAGAGCGCCCGAGTGATGAAACCCTCGACAGGGTGAGATTCATCGTCGCATTTCGCTCCCGGCACGCACCACCGAAGACGCCGCAGGGCACGATCGAGACGGATCCTCTCGGCTCCTCGCTCTACAACCAGTTCATTGCGCGCCTCGACGCGCTTGGCCTCGCGGTCCTCTACCACAGGGGCAAAGGGCTGCTCGACAAGGAGGAGAAGCTCCACTACCGCGTGACCGAGCGCAAGGAGATCCGGCTTGAGTTCGTCGACAGGATGACGATGGGCGTCGTCGACGGTCCCCGCGAGCTGGTGAGCGTCGGGCGGTACCAGCCGGGAGGCTGGGAGGAGCGCCTCAAAGAGGCATATGACGAGTGTCTGCGCCTAAGTGACCGCGCCGATGAGGTCACCGCCCTGGAGGATCGCCTCGCCAAGAGCGAGAGCCCCGAAGACGTCGTCGCCCTGCTCGAGTCGGTTCCCGACAAGGAAGAGACGCTGAAGATGCTCTTCCTTACGCCCAAGCGGAGCAGCAACGCCTACACCCTCTTCATGTCGCACATACTGGCGGAGCGCATACCTGAGGCTCACCACATCATCGAGCTCGCCATCGAGCTGAACCCGAACGATGCGAGGCTGCATCTGACAATGGGCAACTTCTACTGGGCCGCGCTGTCCAATGCCAAGGGCTGGGGGGCGGGGAAGGACCCCGGTCCGCTCAGGATGGTGACGCTCGACGCGCTCCAGCTTCCGTACGAAAAGGCGAGAAGCCTGGCCCGGACGCACTACCTGGAAGCGATGCGGCTTTCCACCCACCGGGAGATCGAGGAAGAGGCGGGGACGCAGCTCTCGACGCTTCGTTCGTAACAGCCCGTCATCCCGCCGGTCGGCCCGGGAAGCCGGCCCTCATCGAGGCAGCAGACCACCCGCGTGCATGGCGGACCTTCAGTCGGCGTCGCGCCGGCCGTTCAGTTCCCTGAGGAACCTCTCGACGTCGGCGGGAAGCGGGGACGCGCTGCGGTCCTGGGCGTCCAGCCTGGCGGCATACCATGCTTCGAGGTGGGGCAGTACGGCGGCGAGGTCCGGGCTCTCCTGCAATGCCTTCTCTATCCTGTCCGTCTGCTCTCGGGCGCGGTCGATGTCCGACTCATCGATATCGACACCGTAGAGACGCCCCAGGAGGTCCATCAGCCGCAGCTTGCCGATGTAGTCCTCCTGCACCTGCACGTACCGGGGCAGATGGACGATACACCACATGGCCTCGATGCCCCTCAGAGGCGCCCGCTGAATTACCTGGAACGTCATGGTCGACGGCCCCTGGTAGTCGGTCGCCATGATGCCCAGTCGCCTCATCTCCTCCTCCGCGTCCGGACCGACAGCGCCGCCGCTGACGAGCAGGGGCCGCGTATGAGGCACCGAGTCGTACATGCTGCCGAGCCAGACATAGCGCTTCACGCCGAGGCGCTCGAGCAGCAGCAGCACCGAATCGACGTACGTCTCGGCCTGCATGTGCGGCTCAAGCATCTTGATGATGACGAGGTCGGGTCCATGAGGCGGGCTGACGAGGCTGATTACCGTGTTCGGGACGGCCAGTTCGCGCCTGCCTTCCCGGATGTAGACGGTCGGGCGGTAGCGAGTGAAGTCGTAAAACGAGCCGGGACGGGCCAGCGCAGCCAGTTGCCTCGCACCATAGCGGTGCTCCACCTCGAGCAGGGCCAAAGCACTGACGCTGCCCGCATCGGTCCACGGACGGACCATCGCCAGCGCATGCGGCTCGCGCAGTGGTGGAACCGGCTCAATGAGCTCAAACGCCCCGAGTCTCATCTGCAAAGCTCTCCGCGCAGTCCCGACATTGTCGGGGCCGCGGTCGACCGTGTCAAATCGGACCGCGGCTGCGCCGTGCGGTTGAGCGCTTGACAGGCGGGTGCCGCACCAGTAAAGTCGGGCTGGCAGGGGGAGGCCCGCAGGGCGGGCGATGTGGAAGCCGAGAGTGGCCGGTGCGCTCAACCTCGCGGCCGGGATTCCGGCAACGGGCGGCGGGATAGCGGTGGTGCTCGTAGGCGGCGGCCTCTCGGGACTGCAGTTCTCGACATGGCTCAGTTACCTTCAGGGTCTCGACGTCTCCCCGCCGCTGTCGGGCGTTGGAGTGCTTGCTCCCCTGCTTCTCGGCACACTCGGGGCGGTGCTGATTCCGCTCGGCCTTATTGCGGTGCTCGGGGGCGTTGAGGCCATCCGGCGGCGTCACTGGCGGCTTGCGTTTGCGGGAGCGCTCTGCGGGGCGTTGTGCATTCCCGTGCTGGGGATTCCTTCGGCGGTCCTGCTCATCCTCAGCAGGGACGAGTTCGAGGCTGCCCGTGCAGCCGGCCGGGCGCGAGAAGACACGCCTGACGGCTCCGGCAACCGGCAGGCGGCGGACAAGGGCACACCGGGGCCCTCGTGAGGCAACGTGCAACTGAGGGCGCCCGTGTCAGGTAGCGAAAGGAGAGACGCATGCCCAACCACGTTTACAAGAGCATCGAGTTGACGGGTTCTTCCACGACGAGCATCGAGGATGCCGTCCGGACCGCGATGGACAGGGCAGCCAAGACCATCCGCAACATGCGCTGGTTCGAGGTAGTCCAGACCCGCGGCTACATGGAGGACAACAAGATAGCCTACTGGCAGGTCACCGTGAAGATCGGCTTCACCGTGGAGTAGTCACGTTCCGGCACGAACCACGCAGTCGGGTTCGCCTGTGCACTCAGAGAGAACGCGGACGCGGCAGAGGTGCCGTTGCGTCGCTTCTGTCGCGTCTCTTCACCGCCCCCAATCCACCTCTTCGTACACGCCAAACAGATACCCTACTCCGGGAGCAGCCCCGGGCTCAAGGCATCGTCGCCCCATGTGACCAATTCGTGATCATTCGAGCCGGCGGAGGGACAGCGAGGCAACAGCAGTCGGGCGGACTGCCACGTGCGAACCGCGATTGGTGCCGAGGGAGGGACTCGAACCCACAAACCCTTGCGGGAAGCGGATTTTAAGTCCGCCGCGTTTGCCTGTTTCGCCACCTCGGCACGCGGAACACGAGAACAGGGGCCATGACCGGGCAGAAAGGGAGAGGCGGCGAGCGGATTCGAACCGCTGAATAGGGGTTTTGCAGACCCCCGCCTTAACCTCTTGGCTACGCCGCC
>CAZVCS010000065.1:0-11145 GCA_964625765.1 uncultured Dehalococcoidales bacterium
ATCGCCCTGTCGCATCCCGACGCGCACGAGCCTCACGTAGCCGCCCTGCCGGCTCGCATACCGGCGTGCGAGGACATCGAAGAGCTTCTTCACTATCTTATCCTGCGTAATGAACGCAAGCGCCTCGCGTCTGGACGCCAGGTCTCCTGCCTTGCCGAGCGTAATCATCTGCTCAGCGAAGCTCTTGACCTCCTTGGCCTTCGCGACCGTCGTCACCATCTTCTCGTGATCGAGCAACTCGGTCACCTGGTTGCGGTACAGCGCCAGCCGCTGCTCCGTTGGTCTGTCAAGTCTCCTGCCAGCAACTCGGTGTCTCACTTGGTCTTCCCCTTCGTCTTATCCGGAATGGCAAAGCCCAGAGAGGTCAAAAGATCCTGGACCTCAACCTGGGACTTCTCACCGAATCCGGGAAGCGGTGGCAAGCCATCCCGGGTCTTCTCAATAAGCTGGCCCAGCGTCATGATGCCACCCCGGCGCAAGCTGTTATGGGCACGGGTGGACAGCCCCACATCGGCCAGAGGAGTGTTGTACTGCTCAGGCGAGATGGCGAGTCCAGCGGGGACCCGATCTTTCTCTTCCGAAGGAACGGCGAGTCCCTTGAACGCTGCGAACTGCTTCATCAGGATCTCGGAGCTCTGGGTCACCGCCTCCCACGGAGTCATGGTGCCATCAGTCCAGACCTCCACGATGAGCCGCTCGGGGCTTCGTTCCTCTCCGGGGTTGATGGGCTCAACGGTGAAGTTGGCCTTCCGTACAGGAGAGAACACCGCGTCGACCGGAAGAGCGCCAACCGGCAACCCCTCGGACGAGATGGCGGGAACGTAGCCGCGTCCAAGCTCCACATTGAACTCGACGTGGAGCTTCGCCTCGGCCGAGTCGAGATTCGCCAGGCACAGATCGGGATTCACGATCTCGAAGTCGGTGGAACCCTGGATATCGGCGGCGCAAATGGCGCCCTCGCCCTCGGCGTCAAGGAACAACTTCCCTTCCTGGTGGGTGACGGAGCGCAATCGCAGCTCTTTCACATTGAGCAGGAACTCGAGCACATCCTCGCGCACATGGGGGATAGTGGAGAACTCGTGCTGAATGCCCTCTATCTTCGCCCAGGTGACAGCGGCCCCCGGGAGCGAACTGAGGAGGACGCGGCGCATGGCATTGCCAAGAGTCACACCGAACCCTATGTCAAGCGGCTCGGCAGAGAAACGCCCATACGAGCCCGCTGACTGGACGCACGATACAGCCGGAATGGAGATCTCGCTCACTACACGTCCTCCCTCACTACCTGGAGTAGTACTCGACGACGGCCTTGCCGCTCAACCTGCTGTCAACGTCCTCGGACGTCGGCAGGCTCACCACGGTCCCTTTCATCTGCTGCTCATCGAGTCGCAGCCAGGACGGCACGTTTCGAGCCTCCACCTGCTCGGCAACCACCTTGTAGAGCGCGGTCTTCGCGCTGCCCGGTCGCCAGCTCACCACATCGCCGGCGTTGACAACGTACGAAGGCACATCAACACGGCGGTCGTTGACCCAGATGTGGCCGTGTCGAACGATCTGGCGGGCATGGGGTCGCGACTGACCGAATCCGAGGCGGTAGACCACGTTGTCCAGACGTCTCTCGAGGAGAGTCAGCACGTTGTCGCTCGTCATACCGGACTGTCGCTTGGCCTCTTCGAAGAAGCGGCGGAACTGGGCTTCCAGCACGCCGTAGGTAAAGCGGACCTTCTGCTTCTCACGCAACTGCATGCCGCGATCGGACACGCGCCTGCGGGTCTTGGTCTTCAGTCGACTTCCCGGGGCCGTGTTCGAGCGCCGCTCGAACGGGCAGTGCGGGCTGCTGCATTTGTCGCCCTTGAGCATCAGCTTCTCGCCGATGTAGCGACAGAGTTCACATCGCGGGCCAGTGTATCGGGCCATGGACTACACCCTCCTCCTGCCGCGTGGGCGACAACCATCGTGCGGGATAGGGGTGACATCTCTGATGCTCGTCACCATCAGCCCTGCCCCTTGGAGAGCCCTGATAGCCGCCTCGCGGCCGCTGCCCGGCCCCTTCACAAACACTTCCACGCGTCGCATACCGTCGTTGAGAGCCTGGCGAGCCGCATCCTGAGCCGCGAGCTGAGCCGCGTACGGCGTGCCCTTCCTGGAGCCCTTGAAGCCGGCCTTGCCAGAACTGCCCCACGCAATCACGCCGCCCGCAGGGTCAGTGACGGTAACAATCGTGTTGTTGAACGTCGACTGAATGAAGGCCTTGCCTTCAGCAATATTTCGACGAACACGCCTCTTGGTCTTGCCTTTGATCGCCTTCTTAGCCATCTTACCTCATCGAAGACACAACTACTTCTTCGCCGTGCCGCGCTTCTGACCTCTGCCGGCAACCGTCTTCCTCGTACCCTTGCGGGTCCTGGCATTGGTCCGCGTCCTCTGTCCGCGCACCGGCAGGTTGCGCTTGTGGCGCAATCCGCGCACGCAACCGATATCCACAAGCCGCTTGATATTCAACTGGACTTCGCGGCGCAGGTCGCCCTCCACCGTGTAGTCGCTGTCCATCACCGCTCGAATCTGGCTGGCCTGCTCCTCAGAGAGGTCACGCACCTTCACATCCTCAGCGACACCGGCTCTCTCGAGGATGCGCTTGCTCGAAGTCGCACCTATCCCGTAGATGTACTGCAGACCAACGACGACATGTTTGTCCTTCGGCAGGTCAACACCAGCAATACGAGCCATACTTCACAGCTCCTCACGCAGGATACGAGTAGAGCACCGGCGGGCTACCCCTGCCTCTGCTTGTGCTTGGGGTTCTCGCACAGCACCCGGACGACGCCGCGGCGGCGTACGATCTTACACTTGTTGCAGCGTCGCTTTACAGACGAACTTACTTTCATAGCAGCTCACCATGCACCAAAACCTTACTATGATAGACGATTGCTTCGTACGTGTCAAAGGGACAGCTATTTCAGCCGGTAGGTGACACGCCCTCGGGTCAGGTCATAGGGAGACAACTCGACGAGCACGCGGTCGCCCGGCAGTATCTTGATGTAGTGCTTCCGCATCTTGCCCGAGATGTGCGCCAACACGGTGTGGCCGTTCGGCAGTTCCACACGAAACATCGTGTTGGGAAGGCACAGCGTCACCTTGCCCTCGACTTCGATCTTCTCTTTCTTCGCCATGCGCTCCAGGACCTACGCGAACAACTCCGGCTCGCCCTCGGTCACAACCACCGTATGCTCAAAGTGCGCCGACAGGCTTCCGTCCATCGTGAGCACCGTCCACCGGTTGGGGGCAACTTTCGTTCGCCACCCACCATTCGTGACCATCGGCTCGATCGCCAGCGTCATCCCTTTTCGCAGGACCGGTCCTTTCCCGCAGCAGAAATTGGGGATCTGCGGCTCCTCATGAAGTTCTCGACCCACTCCATGCCCCGTATACTCGCGCACCACCGCAAACCCGTTGTCCTCCACATGCCGCTGTATGGCCGCGGAGACATCACCCAGGTAGTTGCCTGCCTGCGCGAACTTCACGCCCGCTTCGAGGGCACCCTTCGTGACCTCAATCAATCGCCTCGCACCGGCCGTCAGCTCACCTACCCCAACCGTCACCGCCGCATCGGTATGAAAGCCGCGGTGCAGCACGCCCAGGTCGAGCGAGACCACATCCCCCTCCCGAATGACCCTGCTCCCCGGTATTCCGTGCACGACCTCGTCGTTTATCGACACGCACACGCTTGCCGGATAGCCGTGGTATCCCTTGAAGGAGGCGACCACCCCTCTCTTCCTGAACTCCTGCTCGACCAGGTCGTCCAGATCCCGGGTGCGCATGCCCGCCACCACCGCCGCAGCAAGCTGATCAAGCACCTGCCGCAGCACCCGCCCACCTTCGCGCATCAGCCCGAGCTCCTCGGGCGACTTCACCACAATCAAACACGCTCCGCGCCGAGAGCCCTCGTTATTGCGGACGAGACCTTGTCTATCGGCAGGTTGCCATCCACACGCACCAGCTTGCCCTGACGGCCATAGTAGTCGACGATCGGCACGGTCTGAGAGAAGAACACCTTGAGCCTCTCACGCACCGTCTCTTCCTTGTCATCAGCTCTCTGATAGAGCTCCCCGCCACACGCATCGCAACGACCGGCCACGGCAGGCGGTGAGCTGACCTCGTGGTACGGGGCCTGGCACTGCCTGCAGATCCAGCGTCCACTCAAGCGCTTGACGAGCGCTTCCTCGGGGACCTCGATGTACACAGCTCGGTCGATCGCTCGATGTTCAGCGGCGAGCCGACTGTCCAGCGCCTTCGCCTGGCTCAGAGTCCGGGGAAAACCGTCGAACAGTACTCCCTTGCTGCAATCCGGTTTCCGGATGCGCTCGAGCACCATGCTGATGGTCACCTCATCCGGCACCAACTCGCCCTTCTCCATGTAGGCCTTGGCCTTCAGCCCCAGTTCCGTCTTCTCTTCCAGAGCACGGCGGAAGAGGTCACCAGAGGCCACATGCACGATGCCAAAGGTCTTTGAGAGCACAGCCGCCTGCGTGCCCTTCCCGGCTCCCGGTGCGCCAAGCAACACTACATTCACTCCGGTCCCCTCCCTACTTCAAGAATCCGTCGTAGCGCCTCATCGTGAGCTGCGACTCAAGCTGCTTCATGGTGTCGAGAGCCACGCCCACGGCAATCAGGATGGCCGTGCTCGAGATGGTGAGGACGCTGACGCCGGTCACTATGCGCGCCAGGAAAGGCATGACAGCAACGATCGCCAGGAACAACGCCCCGCCGAACGTCAAACGCTTGATGATTGCGTTCAGATAGTCGGATGTCGACTTTCCGGGCCGCACGCCTGGCACGAAGCCTCCCTGCTGCTGCAGCGTCCGCGGCAGGCTCATCTGCTCGAAGATGACCATCGTATAGAAGAATGTGAACCCGAAGACGAGCAGGAAGTACAGACCCCAGTACAGAAGGCCCCCCGGCAGTCCGGCGGAAGCGTCGAACGCCCTGTACAGACCGTCCCAGAAGTTCGGGGCCTGAGGGTTCATGAAGTAGCTCGCGATGAGCTGCGGCAACTGCATCATGGCGATAGCGAAGATAAGGGGAATCATGCCGGCGGTATTTACCCTCAGAGGGATATAGGTCGAACCCGACTGGCGGTACATGCGGCCGCCACGGAACGTGCTCCGTGCATACTGGACCGGGATACGCCTGTGCGCCTCGATGAAGACCACGATCATGATGAGAGTGAGCGCACCGAGGATCGCGAAGACGGCGGTGCCGATGGGGTTCTCCTGAAAGGCGAGTCCTGCTCTGCCCGTCGACTCCGCGAGGGAAGCCACGATTCCGGCGAAGATGATGATGGAAATGCCGTTGCCGATGCCGCGCTCGGTGATGAGCTCGCCAAGCCAGACGAGGAGGATGGTCCCGGCGGTCATGCACGTGATGATTGTGAGGGTGGTAATAGCATCCGGCCGGGCGATCACGTTCTGACTGGTGAGCAGTGCGAGCTGGGAGTAGGCCTGCAACGCGGCAAGCGGGACCGCCAGGAAGTGGGTAATCCGATTGATACGGCGCTGTCCCGATTCGCCCTGCTGTGAAATAGCCTGGAGGCTGGGAATGACCGGCACGAGCAACTGCATGATGATGGACGAGGTGATGTATGGATAGACGCCCATCGCCGCGACGCTGAAGTTCCGCATCGCGCCGCCGCTGAAGAGGTCAAGCATCCCGAGCAGTGCGTTCTGTTCAAAGAACTCCGTGAGTGCAGCAAGGTCCACGCCCGGGAGGGGCACATGGACCAGGAAGCGGAATGCCACGAGGATCCCGAACGTGAAGAGGAGTCTCTGACGCAGATCCGGGAGCGAGAACGCATCCCGCATCGCCTGAATGAGACGCGGCTGACCTTCCTTCTGTTGCTGCATCCTACGCCGTCCTCACCGTGCCTTGTGCGTCCGTGATCTTCTGCTGCGCGGCGGCGGAGAAGCATGCTGCTTGCACAGTCAGCCGCTTCTCGAGGTCGCCGTACCCGAGCACCTTCGTGGGCTTGGAGAGAGAACGGATGAGGCCCGCCTTGAGCATGAGCTCAGGCGTCACCTCGGTACCGTCGGGAAAGACGTTCAACGAGTTTACGTTCACGACGTTGAACTCGGTCCTGAACACATTCGTGAAACCGCGCTTGCGCGGCAGACGCTTGATGAGCGGCAACTGACCGCCCTCAAATCCGAGCCGGACGCCTCCCCCGGACCTGGCCTTCTGACCTTTCTGGCCTCTGCCCGAGTATGTTCCGTGCCCGCTGCCATCGCCTCTTCCGACCCTGTGCGACTTGTGCGTCGCACCTGCCGCAGGGCTCAACTCATTCAGCCGCATCGTTGGCCTCCGAAGACATCATCTCGGTGTCAGGTGCTTCCGTCGGGTGACCAGTCGTCCGCAGCGAGGCGAGCGCCAACATCGTGGCGCGGGCGACATTGATGCGGTTCTGGCTTCCGAGGGACTTGCTTATGACGTTCCTCACGCCGGCAAGCTCGAGAACCGTGCGCACCGTTGTGCTGGCAATCATGCCGCGACCAGGAGCCGCGGGTCTGAGAAGCACCATGGACGCACCATACTTGGCAAGCGCCTCGTGGGGAATCGTCTCGTTGACGACCGGGACCGCGATGAGCTGTTTGCGTCCCATGGCGCCCGCCTTGCGGATGGCCTCGGGCACACCCGTCGCCTTCGCGAGCCCGACGCCCACATGGCCGTTGCCGTCGCCGACCACCATGAGTGCGCGGAAGCGGAGCCGGCGACCGCCCTTCACGACCTTGGTCACGCGGTCGACCGTCATCAGCTTCTCCTCAATCGCGAGTTCCGATGGTTCGATTCTCGCGACTCTGGAGGGTGTCCTGGTTACTGCCTTCATTTGCGATACCCTTTTCTACCGTACTTCGACGACCTTCCCGGTCCCTCTAGAACTCCAGACCGCCCTTGCGGGCCTCATCCGCGAGCGCTTTGATGCGCCCGTGGTACTTGAAACCGCCTCGATCAAACACGACCGTCTTGACACCGTGCTCGATCGCCCTGGCCGCGATGAGCGCCCCGACGCGGGACGCTGAATCGGTCTTCGACGCCGCCTTCTCACCGCTCGCGACGGCCGCGTCCTTGGTACTCGCGGCGGCGAGCGTGTGGCCTTTCTCGTCGTCAATCACCTGCGCATACATATGCTGCAGGCTCCTGAAGACAGCCAGTCGAGGCCGGTCGGCCGTCCCATGCAAATTGCGCCTGACCCGCTCGTGGCGGATCTTCCTCATCATTCTCGGGTTCTTCGTGGCCATGTCACCCTATCCTTTTGTCACTTTGCCGGCCTTGCCCGGCTTGATGCGGACTTTCTCTTCGATGTACTTGATGCCCTTGCCCTTGTAGTGGTCGCACGGCCGGATGGCGCGAACGCTGGCCGCGACCTGCCCGAGCAGTTCCTTGTCGAATCCGGTCAGACGGATACGGTTGGTTCCCTCCACCGCCGCTTCGATGCCGGTGGGCAAATGGAAGTCGACGGCGCTGCTGAATCCAACCTGGAACTGGAGGCCATCGCCTGCCTTCTGCACGCGGTAGCCCACGCCACTGACCTCGAGCACGCGCTCGAACCCGGTGCTGACACCGCGAACCATGTTCGCCAGCAGGGTCCGCGTCAGGCCGTGCATCGACCGGTGAATCCGGTCGTCGGTCGGGCGCTCCACCAGCAGCTTCTTGTCCTCCATCCTGATGCGCATGTCTCGATTGAAGGTGCGCGTCAACTGTCCGCGCGAACCCTTCACCGTGACGGTGTTGTCATCAGCAATGGACACCTGGACTCCGCCAGGCACATCTATCGGCATTAGTCCTATTCGAGACATCGGTCAGTCACCCCACAGTCGGACTACCAGACGTAGCACAGAATCTCACCACCGAGCTTCTTGCGCCACGCATCCTGGCCAGTCATGATTCCCTTTGACGTTGACACCACCGCCACCCCGAGCCCGCCGTACACTCTCGGGATCTCGGTCTTGCCCGCGTACACTCGCAGTCCGGGCCGGCTGACCCTCTCGAGGCCAAGAACCGCCGGCTGCTTCTCGACGTACTTGAGCTGCACCCGCAGCATATCCGCGGGCTTGCCCTTGACGACCTCGTAATCCTGGATGAACTCCTGTTCCTTGAGTATCTTCGCGATGGCGCCCTTCACACTCGAGTGAGGTATGAGCACACTCTCGTGGCCGACCATCACGGCGTTCCGGATTCTGGTCAGCATGTCAGCAATCGGATCGTTAACCATAGTGCGCTCTCCTACCAGCTCGACTTCCTGACTCCAGGCACTTGCCCTTCGACGGCAAGTCTCCTGAAGCAGATACGACACAGCCCGAACTTGCGCATGTACGCACGAGGCCTGCCGCACAGGTTACAGCGGTTGCGCTGCTGTACGGCGAACTTGGGCTGTCGCTTCGATTTCGCTATCTTCGATTTCTTCGCCATGCTATTCTCCCGAGAAGGGCATTCCCATCAGTTTCAACAGAAGCCTGGCTTCGTCGTCGCGCCTCGCGGTGGTGACGATGGTCACCTGGAGGCCGCGTATCTTCTCAATCTTGTCGTACTCGATCTCGGGGAACACGATCTGCTCCTTGAAACCGAGGCTGTAATTGCCGCGGCCGTCGAACGCGTCCGGCGATATCCCGCGGAAGTCGCGGATGCGGGGCAGCACGATGCCCACGAGGCGGTCAAAGAAGTCGTACATCCGCTTTCCGCGCAGCGTCACCATCATGCCGATGGGCATGCCGGTTCGCAGCTTGAACGTAGCGATAGACCTTCGTGCATGAGTCACCACAGGTTTCTGCCCCGTGATGGTAGTCAGGTCTTTCTCCGCGGACTCAAGGGCCTTGGCGTTCTGAATGGCTTCGCCGAGGCCGATGCCAACAACGATCTTGGTCATACGCGGAAGCTCCATGACGTTCTGGTGTCCGAGCCGGTTCTTGAGCTCGGGGAGGACTTCCTGCGTGTATCTTTCTTTTGCAGCCAGCATGGCAGTCGCTCTCCTCAGTCCAGCACTTCCTGGCAGGTCCGACAGAATCTCACCTTGCGGCCATCCTCAAGGGTTCTGAAACCCACCCTGGCGGGCTTCTTGCATTTGCCGCACAGCAGCATCACATCGGACACGTGAAGCGGCGCTTCCAGCTCCACGATGCCGGCCTGTCTCGCCGCCCTGCGGGCGCGCGAGTGGCGCTTGATCATGTTCAATCCCTCGACGACGACACAGTCGTCCTTGGGCAACGAGCGCCGTACTTTGCCCTTCTTGCCACGGTCCTTGCCGCTGATGACAAGCACCATGTCATTCTTCTTGATCTTCATCTCAGATCACCTCCGGAGCAAGCGAGATGATCTTGGTGAAGTCCTTCTCCCGCAGCTCCCTGGCAACCGGTCCGAAGATGCGGCTGCCCTTGGGATTGTTCTTGTCGCCAAGCACCACAACCGCGTTCTCATCGAATCGCACATACGCGCCACTGGAGCGCCTGAAGGGGCGCACCTCGCGAACCACCACGGCCTTGACGACATCGCCCTCTTTGACGGCGCCGTGAGGCGCGGCCTGCTTGACGGAGACGACGATAACGTCGCCGACGTGGGCATAGCGACGACGGCTACCGCCGGGGATGTTGATGCACATCACCTCTTTGGCGCCGGTGTTGTCGGCGACCCTGAGCCGCGTGTAGGTCTGGATCATTTCTCACCACCCTGGTCCGGCACTGCCGTGACCTTCGAAGAGGCCTCGCGGCTCACCACGCTCCAGCGCTTGCGGGCCGAGAGCGGTCGCGTCTCGATTATCTCGACGATATCGCCGACGTGGCACATACCCGATTCATCATGAGCCATGAACTTGCGGACGCGGCGCATCGGTTTCTTGTACAACGGATGACGCCTCGTCGTCTCGACGGCCACGATGACCGTCTTCTTCATCTTGTCGCTCACGACACGTCCCTTGATGGTCTCCTTCATACCCATGGTCATCACCTGATACCCAATTCTCTCTGCCGCTGTATGGTCTTGAGTCGGGCAACGCGCTTCTTCACGTTCGCCAACTCGCGGTGGTTCACCAGCTGCCTGCTCGCCACACGGACACTGAGGTTCACCAGTTCCTGATCCGACTCCTCAATCTGCTTCTTGATCTCCGCATCGGAGAGTGCGCGGACTTCATCAACTTTCAACCTGGCTCACCTCCCTCGCGACGAACGTCGTGTCGATGGGCAGCTTGAACGACGCCAGGTGAATCGCCTCTTTGGCCATCTCCTCGGTCACCCCACCCAGCTCAAAGAGGATCTTTCCCCGCTTGACGACCGCCACCCAGTGGTCCGGTGCGCCCTTGCCGCCACCCTGCCGGGTCTCAGCAGGCTTCTTGGTAGCAGACTTGTCCGGAAAGACGCGAATCCACAGTTTTCCTCCGGTCCGGAGGAAACGCACGAACACGCGTCGCGCGGCCTCTATCTGCTGCGCCGTCAGCCAAGCATTCTCATCGGCGCACATGCCGTAGTCGCCGAACGCAACGGTGGCGCCGCTGTGGGCAGAGCCCTGCCTGCGGCCACGATGCATCTTACGATACTTCACTCGTTTCGGTTGTAGCACGACGCCTCCTCGCCTCTGGCAGAATCTCGCCCTTGAAGACCCAGACCTTCACGCCGATGCGCCCCATGATGGTGTGCGCCTCGGTGAAGCCATAGTCGATGTCCGCCCTCAGGGTATGCAGGGGCATTCTGCCCTCATGTACTGACTGTGTGCGCGCGATCTCAGCACCGCCAAGCCGGCCCGAGACCCTGATCCTGACGCCCTGGGCGCCGGCCTGCAGGGTACGGAACGAAGCCTGCTTCATGACACGGCGGTAGGGCACCCTCGACTCGAGTCGCTCCGCGATGTTGAACGCGACCAGCGCGGCCACGGTTTCGGGCTGATCAACTTCGCGTATCGTCAGCCGGACCCGCTCCTGGGCGATACGCTCGAGCTCAAGGCGCAGCGCCTCCACGTTCTGGCCGCCACGTCCGATAAGGATACCCGGGCGGGCAGAATGAACGGTGACAAACACCTCGCTTCCCGTTCGCTCGATGTCAACGCGCGCTATGCCGCACTCGCGAGCACGTCGCTGCAGCACACGGCGCAGCTTCACATCCTGCTCAAGCAGAG
>CAZVCS010000066.1:0-10977 GCA_964625765.1 uncultured Dehalococcoidales bacterium
CTCTCCTCTGCCGGGGCAGACATGCACGCAACAACGCGCCGCCTGAAGAAGTGTCAGCATCTGACGGTGAAGATGAGTTCAGATATCTGTCGGGGACCCCGCCAGGTCGGGCCGGGTGCGGTATGGACTACACCAGCGAGCATTGGCCGATCACTGAATTCCTGGAACGCGCAGGAACGACGTGGCCGGGGACGCAGGTGCTACGGCTCCACCACCTCGACGAGCGTCAGGTCCGTCGTCCACAGTTCGTAGCTGGTCCATGTGGTGGATTCGTGGCGGGAGGGCATGGTGCTACAGAGGTCGGGTATGGACTCGAACGGGCCGACGGGATTCCTGCTGCCGGGGTAGTTGTGGAAGAAGATGTCGATGGCGTACCAGCGATCTTCGGCCTCGCGATAGACGCAGATCTCGTGCTTTCGCCACGTGTTGAACTCAGCCCACCACCCGTCGAAGATGACCATCAGACGGTAGACCTCGTATCCGTTCGCGGCGAGCCAGTATGAGGCAAGCGCGGCGTACTCGTCACAGTCGCCCGTCATCGTCTCGAACACCCTGTCGAGAGGCGTATGACCGGGCGCCGGAGCCGGCGTGAAGTGATGCCTCAGATAGGTGCTGACCTTCGCGGGTGTGTTGAGAACCACGGCGAGCCCGTCGAGGTTGCCCCAGTCCTCCGGAGCAAGCGGGTCCGAGCCGTACAGGAGCACCTCATCCCCGTCGCCCGCGGAGTCGTCGTCCGAGTCTGCCAACCTCGGGTTGGTGCCGCGCCTGCTCTCTTCGTCGTCCGACAGCCCGTCGCCGTCGGCGTCGCGTATCGCCACGGCCACGCGTCCCGTCTCGGGAGCCCTGTCCGCTGTCACGAGGTTCGTCGAGCCGCCTTCGCGGCGATAGGTCGATGCCACGCCAACGCAGTCGAAGTTGAGCTGGTCTCCCATCGCCGCCAGCGGCACGCGCATCTCGACCGTGCTGTCCTCAACCGAGTAGTCGATGTCCTGCCACGTGTTGTTCCGGACCGTGAGCAGTCGACCGCTCACCACTCCGTCCGTTAGCTCGACCCGGGCGACGAAGTCCGGGCGCGCATCGTTGTAGAGGACGGCGGACTTCAGGCCGTTGTTGACGCCGGGGTCCGTGTCGACCGCCGCGTCCCAGCGGAGCAAGGTGTTCTGCGCGGGCGACTCAGGGGGAATGGCTGCGTGCACCTTCAGCCTGAAGACGACCTCGTTGCCAAGGCACGACACGTCAAACGCCTCCAGGTCAAGGCCCGCCGCACCTTCGGCCGGCTGTCCTGAGGGACCAACCCAGTCAGCCGTGGCGTATCTCGAGCGGGCCCGGCGCTTCACACATGAGCGTGAATCGCACGGTCGAGGTCGATAGCGCGGGCACATTCGTCGAGAGCGACGGGGCTTCAGCGCCGTTGACCTGGGGAACGACGCTGAACGGTGTGTCGGCCCTCGACGAATTCTCGATGAGCAGGGTGACGGTGAGAGTATCGGCGACGAGCAGGCTTGACGGCGAGACGTCCAGGGAGAGCAGCCGCGGCTCGCCCTGGTCCTGCGCTGGCTGTGAAGCGGCCTCCGTGGGCTGTGTGGTCGTCACAGGCGCGCTCTGGCACGCCGATAGTGGGCCCGGCAGAAGCAGGGCCAACGCAAGAACCGCGCAGCAGTTTGGAGACACGTCGCCCCCCTGCGAACATTCTGGTTCCGCCAGCCGGCGAAGTCAACGGCTCGTCGGGCCTGCGAGCCTCACGACGCGGGCCGTTCGGCGGATGACCTTTCTCCGCAGATGGACCATGGGCTGCGCGAGCCCTGGAGCGGGCCGGTCAGACACCGGCCCCTGGCGTACGTGTCCCCAACAGAGGCAGAGCTAGAGGCAGGCGCGGACAACCGGACGGCAGGGGGCGTATGTCACCTGTGCGCGCCTGTCGACGGCCGCGTCGCGCGCAACGCGTCAGCGGTGAACCCGCAACGTACTGGCGCTGTCGGGTGCTGACTACTTGCCGACGTACGCTACCGCGTCCATCTCGACCTTCATGCCGGGCACGGTGAGGGCAGTGCCGTACGTCATGCGCGTCGGGAACGGCTCGGAGAAGAACGTCCGGTAGACCTCGTTCATCCCGGCGAAGTCCTTCATGTCGGTCAGCAGCACGTGTACCTTCACGACGTCGCTCATCGAGGCGCCGGCCGCCTCCAGCACCGCCTTCATGCTCTCCAGCGTCAGCTTCGTCTGCTCCTGGATGGAGGAGCCCTTCAGCTTGCCCGAGGCCGGGTCGATGGGGCCCTGACCACCGACGAACACGAAGTCGCCCGCGCGGAGCCCGGGCGTCCACGGCCCCCACGGAGTCGCCACCTTGTCGGTCCGAATAGCCTTCTTCACACTCTCCCTCCTCTTCTATGCCGGGGTGTTGCTCCCGATGATACGCCGGGACGGAACGGGGACAAAGCGACGCTCGCGCTTGACATGATTCGGTCAATCCGGCGAGACTGTCGCCGGAGACAGAGACAGCGCGCAGACGTCGCCGGCGATGGGCCGCCGCACGTTGCCGGTGTGTCTCACCCTACGCCGTTGCAGAGTGACGGGTCAGTGGGGTACAGTCGCCTCTTGCTGGAGCGTACGCGGCTCTCCGGCGTTGTCGTTCCTGCCGCGCCGGGAAAGGATGTCTGCTGATGACAGTATTCCGCGAAGCAACGCGTCAGGACCGGTTCAAGGCCTATTCCTACCTCGGCCTCTACCTCGCTGGTATCCTGGCCGCGGCACTGCTCATCGACATCGATCGTTCCGAGGGTTTCGGCGCCTGGCTGGCTATCGCGTTTGCAGGCGTCTTCATTCTCGCCTGGTGGAATGCCCGGCACACCGGCTACCGCTGCCAGCACTGCGGCCATGACTTCGAGGTCTCTCTGTGGACCGAGCTGGTGACCTTTCAGGGGATGGGTGGGGGCGGATGGAAGTACGTGAAGTGCCCGCAGTGCGACCGCCGCTCGCGTGCGAAGGTCCTCGCCAGGGAATGAGAGTGCCCTCCGTGTGGGCCAGCGTCCTTGCTGCACCCGCCGTACACCCCGGCGAGGTCAATTCCATCATGGTTCGTAAGGACGGTCAGCGCCGACAAAGGCGCGGAATCACCCATGCCGACAAGGTCTGGACCTGGGCGGTCGGCGTCCTGCTTCTTGCGGCCGTCCTGTTCGGTTTTCGAACGTTGGCGCCGCGTTCTGCGTCGGTTCCGGCTGAGCTGCGCGCGGTTGTTGTCGATCAGCTATCGCCGCTGTATCCCAACGACTCGTTTCGCTCCTCCGTCACGGAGTCGCTCGAGTCCTTCGGGTTGCCCGTGTCAGTCTACGAAGGCGAAGATGTCGACGTCTCGCTCTATCGCTCGCTGCCGGCAAAGCAGCCGGGCGTCCTCCTCATCCGCTCTCACTCCGGGATCCTCACGCTCGAAGGCGAGGAAGAGCAGCACGTGACCGCTCTTTTCACCAACGAGCCGTACCGGAAGACGGCGTACGTAACGGAGCAGTTGAGCGACCGCCTTCTCATCGTGCGGCCGTTCCAAGACGACGCCGCGCTCACGTTCGGCGTCAGCCCGGCCTTCGTGTCCCGCAGCATGCGGGGCAGCCTGCCAGGGAGCATCGTCATCATCGCAGGCTGCTCCTGTCTCGGCAGGACCGATCTGGCAGAGGCGTTTGCCGCTGCCGGCGCCTCGGTCGTCGTCTCATGGGATGGCTCGGTCACGCTGGAGCACGTCGATGCGGCGACCGCATTCCTGGTCGACCGCTTCCTGCGGCGCGGTGCGACGCTGGAGGATGCAATCGTGGCGACCATGTCCGAGTATGGCCGGGACCCCGAGTTCGGCGCCGTCATGACCTGCTTCCCACTCGCCGCAGGTCAGCTCACGGCGACGCAACTGCTGGCGCGGGCCCGCTGATAACCGTCCGAAGCTATTGACATCTGAACCTGCGCCTCTCTATAGTCTAGAGTAAGGCATCTGCTCAGCGCAGGTGCCGCACGTTTCTCGTGAAGCCTGTGCCGGGCGTCCGGCGGATTCTCAGAAAGCTGGTCCCCATCCTGCCTTTCTCCGGCAGGTCACCGGCCAATCTGGCATCCGCCCCACAGGTCGATACGCCGGTCGGCTTGTGTAGCGAATAGGAGGTGAGAGTATGCAACAACGAGAACAGCTTGCGACCAGAATAGGATTCCTGCTGGTCGCCGCCGGCTGTGCCGTGGGCCTCGGCAACATCTGGCGCTTCCCATGGATCGTGGGGCAGAACGGTGGCGCGGCCATCGTCATCGTCTACCTCGTCTTCCTTGCTATCCTCGGCTTCCCCATCATGGTGATGGAGTTCGCCATCGGCCGTGCTGGTCAGAAGAACCTGGCCGGCGCCATGACCGTCCTTGAGCCGAAGGGCAGCAAGTGGCACATCTACGGCCACCTCGGCATCCTGGGCAACCTGTTCCTGATGATGTTCTACACCACGGTTGCCGGCTGGACGCTTTCGTACACGTATCACAGCGCCGTGGGTGACCTCGCGGGCAAGAGCGCTGACCAGCTCGGCGCGTTCTTCGGCGGCTTCCTCGGCAACACCGGCGAGTTGATGATGTGGATGCTGATCGTCGTCATCATCGGCTACGTCATCTGCGGCCTGGGCGTGGTCAAGGGCGTCGAAAAGGCCTCGAAAGTCATGATGTCCGGCCTCTTCGTCTTGCTCATCATCCTGGCCGTCCGGGCCATCACGCTTCCGGGCGCGGGAGCGGGCATCGCGTTCTACTTGAAGCCCGACTTCTCCAAGCTTGGCTGGAGCGGCGTATATGCCGCCATGGCGCAGTCGTTCTTCACGCTGAGCCTCGGTATCGGCAGCATGGCAATCTTCGGGAGTTACCTGTCGAAACAGCGCGCGCTCGCGGGTGAGTCGCTCCGCATCATCGGCATCGACACTGCTGTCGCCCTGATGGCCGGCCTGGTCATCTTCCCGACCGCCGCGTCGTTCGGCGTCGATGCGGGCGCGGGTGCAGGGCTGCTCTTCATCACGCTGCCCAACATCTTCAACTCTATGGCGGGCGGCCAGATTTGGGCGGTTCTCTTCTTCCTGATGGTCGCTCTCGCGGCCATGACTACGGTCGTCGCGGTTTTCGAGAACCTCACGGCCTATGCCATGGACCAGTGGGGCTGGACGCGCAAGAAGACGGTCGTGGTCGAGGGCATCGCCCTCTTCGTCCTCTCATTGCCGTGCGTCCTCGGCTTCGGTCCCTGGAGCTCCTTTCAGACGCTGCCGGGCGTCGAGGGCTCGACGTTCATCGACCTCTGGGACTTCATCGTCAGCTACACCCTGCTTCCGGTCGGCTCGCTTGTCTTCGCGCTGTTCTGTTCCCACAGGTACGGTTGGGGCTGGGACAGCTTCACGAAGGAAGCCAACACCGGTATCGGCATGAGGTTCCCGGCGGGATTGAAGGTGTACTGCGGCTACATCCTGCCGCTCATCATCCTCGTCGTCCTCGTGGTCGGCTACGTCCAGCTCTTCGGCTAGGCGGTTGCCGGTCCATCGCGACACAAGGGGGGAGGCTACGGCCTCCCCCCTTCTCTGCTCCGTTGGCAACCTGCCGGGTCTCAGATGCGCTCAAGGAGGTCGCGGTACTTCTCCATGCGCATCGTCTTGCCTTCCGACTGGATCATCCAGGTCATCCAGCAAAGCTCGACCGGCCGCCGGCCGGTGACCTGCCCGATGCGGTCAATGGTGTCGATGAGTTCGAAGTCGCCTTCTGTCGGCAGGCTGACTCCGGCCTCCGACACAACCTCCGCGATGACCCGGCGCACTATCTTGTCGGGCATGGACGTGTTTACACCGCCCATCATCCTGAGGTACTGATAGGTGTTGATGCCGACCCCGCGCACCGCCCCGACGCGGTCGGAACGCCACGTCTCCAGCGGCGCACTGGCTGCCCAGGCGCGAAGAGCAACGACGTCGTCCCGACCTTCTCCGGCGAGACATGCTGCCACACCGCGCGCGAGTCCCCACGAGCGCCGGTTCTTCCACAGCGAAGCCACATCCTCGTAGTTGACCTGTGCCAGTTGCGCCAGTGTGTCCGGCGCACGACCGGATGTCATCCGCTCTTCGTACGCTGCAACGGCGGGAACGACCGCGGTGAAGTAGTTGAGCCCGATGGACATGAATGCGGCGTCGACGAGCATCAGCACGACGCTGCCGCCCCAGCGCTGCGTCCTGAGACAGCGCTCACAGTGTGCTCCGAGTCCGTCGCAGCAGGCCATGCGTCGGGCGACGGCCGCCCTGAGCCGTGCTTCCTCCGGGCCGGAGAGCCTGCTGCCGTACATGTGGGTGAAGATGATACCATGCGCGTTACGGTGTCTCCGCCGGTTATCCGGCGGTGAGCCGCATGTGGAAGGAGGGTCAATGCCCACACTGTTCGAGCAAGTCGAGCTTTCCGGTATGAAGCTGCGCAACCGCTTCGTGCGGTCAGCCACCTTCGAGGGAATGGCCAGCCCGGAAGGGGCCGCGCGCGATAGCCTTGTGAAGCTGACGGAGGAGCTGGCGAAGGGCGAAGTTGGCCTCATTATCAGCAGCCATGCCTACGTCGAGTCCCGGGGCCGGGCGCGTGCCTCGCAGCTCGGCATTCAGGACGACTCGCTCGTGCCGGGGCTGTCGCGGCTCGCGAAGGCGGCGCACGAACACGGCTCGAAGACGCTGGTGCAGCTCGCACATGGTGGCTGCACGGCGAACGAGCCGGTCGGTGAGTGGGTCGGCCCGTCAGCAACGACACTGCCGGACGGAAGGTCCTGCCGGGAGTTGGCGAAGTCGGAGATTCGGGACATCGTCGAGGCATTCCGCCGGGGCGCTCGGCGCGCCATGGACGCCGGTTTCGACGGTGTGCAGATTCACTCGGCGCACGCTTACCTGCTGGACGAGTTCCTCTCGCCGTACTTCAACCGCCGCACCGATGAGTACGGCGGCAAGCTGGTCAACCGCGCCCGTATCCATGTCGAGGTGCTGCGGGCCATCCGGAAGGAGATCGGCGACGGTGTTCCCGTGTTGATGAAGATCAACTCGGATGACTTCATCGACAACGGATTCACACGTAAGGAGATGGTCGAAGTTGCGAAGATGCTCGAGAAGGAGGGTCTCACCGCGATGGAGACGAGCGGCGGCACGCCCTTGAGCCCGCCGAACCGCAACTTCTCCCGGCCCGGCATCCAGCCGCCGGAGGAGGAGGTCTACTACCTCGATGCGGCGAAGATGTACAAGGACGCGGTCGCTATCCCGCTCGTGCTCGTCGGTGGCATCCGCACGTACGCTGTGGCGCGCGACCTCGTTGAGAAAGGCATCGCCGACTTCATCGCGCTGAGCCGGCCGCTCATCCGCGAGCCCCACCTGGTCAGACGGTGGCGCGAGGGCGATACCGCGACGGCGACCTGCATCCACTGCAACCAGTGCTTCGGTCCGGCCCGCTCGGGCGAGGGCATGTACTGCGTTGCGGAGCGGAAGCAGAAAGAGAAGGAGCAGCAGAAGAGCAAGAGCTCCTAGCCAGGCTCCTCGGCGAAACGCGAAAGAGAGAGGGGACGCTCGAGAGCGTCCCCTCTTCGTTTCTCGAAGGGCCACGCCCCTAGTACGGGTAGAAGATGAAGAAGAGCAGGCACAACCCGAAGAGCACCCAGGCCGCCGGGTGGATGCCCTTCGCTTTGCCCGCAAATATCTTGCAGAGCGGATAGAGCACGAAACCGCCGCAGAGGCCCACGCCGATGTTGTACGTGAAGCTCATGAGCGCGATGACTCCGAAGGCGGGAATGACCTCGGAGTAGTCCGAGAAGTCGATCTTCGTGATGGGGCTGACCATCAGAAGCCCGACGATGATGAGCGCCGGCGCGGTCGCTGCCATCGGGATGGCGGAGAAGAACGGGGCGAAGAATAGCCCGAGCAGGAAGAGGAGCCCGACGACCACGGCTACCAGACCCGTCTTGCCGCCCTCTTCGACGCCCGCCGCCGACTCGATGAAGGTGCCGGTGGTGGTCGTGCCGAGCAGCGCGCCGGCCACGGTTGCTACCGCATCGGCGAGCATCGGCTTCTCGATGCCCGGCAGGTTCCCGTCCTTGTCCAGGAGGTTCGCTCGCGCGGACACGCCGATCAGAGTGCCGATGGTGTCAAGAAAGTCCATGGTGAACATGGTGAGAATGACGGCGAAGAAGCCCCACGTGAGCGCACCGAATATGTCGAGCTGCAGGAAGACGGGCGCCAGGCTCGGGGGCAGTGAGACTATCTGTGCCGGCATCTGGCCCACGCCGATGATGAAGCCGATGAGGGCGGTGATGACGATGCCGAGCAGCAGCGAGCCCTTCACACGCCTGATGAGGAAAAAGGCGATGAGCAGCGTGCCGAACACGGCCAGAAGGACCGCCTTGCTGGTCATGTCACCCACGTGCACCGGCGCTCCCGGTGCGCCCAGGACGACGATGTTCGCGTCCACGAGGCCGATGAAGGTGATGAACAGGCCGATGCCCGCCGCGAAGCTGGCCTTCAGGTTCATCGGTATGGCGCGGCTCATCATCGCACGAGCCCCGCTCAGCGTCAGGATGACGAAGAGCACGCCCCCGATGAAGACGGCGCCCAGCGCCGTCTGCCAGGAGTAGCCGAGCACGCCGACCACGGTGTACGCCACGAAGGCGTTCTCACCCATGTAGGGCGCGATGGCGAACGGCCGCTTCGCGTAGAAGCCCATCACGAGGGTGCCGAACGCAGCGGAGAGAATGGTCGCCACCATGGAGGGGCCGAAGGGGATGCCTGCCGCCTCGAGGATGGCGGGGTTGACGACGATGATGTAGGCCATCGTCACGAATGTGGTCAACCCGGCAAGAATCTCGGTGCGGACCGTGGAGCCCTGTTTCGAGATGCCGAAGTACCGGTCGAGGAATGGCTGCGACATACCGAACCCTCCTTTCCAGCAACTGGGGATGAATCGAGTCTACCATGGAGGTCCGGAGTTGAATAGATGCCGCCGCGCAGGTGGTTGGCCGGTGCGCTGGCGGTGCTGTCAGGTCTTCTCCGGCACGATGAAGCAGACGGCGGAGGGTATGACCTTCAGTTCGACCGGCGTGAACGCTACCGCGTCGCCATCGGCCTGCACCGGGATCGGTTCCTCGCAGTCGACGGTCACCGAACGGGCGCTGGCCAGGTGTCGCACCGCGGCGCGTCGCTTCCTGACGAGCAGAACGTCGAGTACGGCGTTGCCCAACTCCCGCGGAGTGGCCCTGGTGACATAACACACCTCCGCGAGTCCGTCGTCCAGCCGCGCGTCGGACGTGCGGTAGCGAGGCGTCCACAGAGCGCCGGCGTTGTCGATGAACAGCTCTGCCGCTTCGACGGTCTGCCGGCGGCCGTCAGTCTCCACGGTGAAGCGCCTGGTCTTCGCCTTGCGCATGCTGCGCGCTACGGCGAAGACGTAGGCGAGCAACTTGAAGTACGACTTCTCGGCCGTGCGGAGGTCCGAGATGGAGAAGGAGGACAGTCCCGCCGAGGCGTTGAGGAAGAAGAGGCGTTCGCCTGCGGCTAGCGCGTCGATGCATCGCGTCTGTCGGGACGTCAGCAGGAGCTCCAGCGCGCGCCGCGTGCCGAGCGGTATGGTGAGAAGTTGCGCCAGCATGTTCGTAGTGCCGACGGGCACGATGCCGAGGCGGCAGTCCTTATGGTGCAGCAGGCTGGCCACAAGCGACACGGTGCCGTCACCTCCGACGACCACGAAGTCGCGGTGGCCCTCGTCGTACGCTCGCGTCAACTCCTGTCTCAGCGTCTCGGTGTCGTGCAGGTAGTGGACCTCCCCGCTGACGCCTTCTCGTGTGAGAAACTCGCCGAGGCGGAGCTGAACGACCCACTTGAAGTAGTTGCCCGAGCGCTGGTTCACGACGAAGAAGAAGCGCCTTCGGCCGTGCGGAGGGTGGAATGGCGCTGAGACGTCAAGCGCCGACTGCGTCGTTGCCAGCTTCGTCATACCGGTCGATTCGTGCATCCGACAACCTTCTGGTATCATAGCAACTCCGCTGTCCCGAAGCTTCATGAACGTGCATCCATCGCCACGTCCCGCGATACGTCGTGTCTTCTACGGTCACTGGATAGTAGCTGTCACTTTCCTCTGCCTGACAGTAGCCATGGGCTGTGGCTCCTTCGTGTACAGCCTGTTCGTGCCGCCGCTGCAGGAGTCGATGTCGTGGACCCGGGGCCAGATTATGGCCGGGTACACCGTCTTCTTTGTGACTATGGGACTTGTATCGCCTCTGGTGGGGCGTATTGTCGACCTGCAGGGTGCGCGCCGCGTGATGCCGCTTGGCGCGCTCATCATGGGCCTCGGCTTCGCCCTCATCAGCAGCATGCAGCAGTTGTACGTGCTCTACGTGGGCTACGTCCTGGTCGGCGTCGGCGCAGCGGGGTTCGGCTCCGTGCCGTGCAGCGCCGTGGTCTCCAACTGGTTCAAGAAGAGCCGCGGGACGGCCATCGGGCTGATGTCGTCCGGCATCGGCGCGGGAGGCGTGGTGATGCCGCCGGTGGTGGACCACTTCCTGCAGACTTCCGGATGGAGAGGCGCCTACCTGGCGCTCGCTGTCATCGTCTGGGTCTCGGTGATACCCGTGGCGCTGCTCGTCATCCGCACGAAGCCCTCCGACCTCGGCCTGCACCCGGATGGCGCCGCGCAACCGGCAGCGGACGCGGCCGCGGTCCGCGGGTCACCAGGCGGAGGCATGCCTCTCAAAGCGGCGATCGGGACGGCTGCCTTCTGGCTTATCGCCATGTCGTTCGTGCTGAGCGCGTTCGGACGGATGGGGGCGCTGCAATCGCAGGGCCCGAATCTCATCGACCTCGGCTTTCCGGCCGCGACTGCCGCCCTCGCGCTGAGCATCATCGGCTTCGGCAGCGGCGTCGGCAAGTTCATCTTCGGGTGGTTGTGTGACCGGACGTCGCTGAAGGCTGCCGGCGCCATCGGCATGGCGCTGCAGTGCGC
>CAZVCS010000067.1:0-10976 GCA_964625765.1 uncultured Dehalococcoidales bacterium
GACCGTCACCAACAACGTCCCCTCCCAGCAGGATACCGGCCTCGGCACCGCGGGCCTCATCATCATCGTCGCTCTTGGCGTCGCGATTATCGGGGCCGTCATCTTCGTCCTGCGGCGGTAGCCCTTGCCCTTGCCTGCGCACAGGGGGCGGCTCTTTCCGGAGCCGCCCCCCTTGTTTCGGAGACACCGACGCCCCAGGAGATGACAGCGCAGAGGGTATCCCGGCGAACCGGGTGCAGCGCGATACCTGCCGGATGGTGCTCCCACACACTGCCCGGCGCGAGCAGACCAACGTGGATAACGAGGATGACGCCGCAAAGAGCGGAGGCAGTTGACGACACTCGCGGAGCAGCCCTATAGTGTCGGCGGCTTAGATAGGGCTGATTCCCAGACATCCGGCCCTGTGGCACACCCAACTTCTCGTCGAAGCTGCCGTGAGGACCCTCATCGAAAGACCACGCGGATACTGGCTGCCGCTGATGCTGACGTCGGCGGTTCTGCTCGCGTTGTCTGCAATCGTCGTGCTGTCGCCGGACAGCGCTCTCGCCGATGACGAATGGTCAGTCGCGCTGTCCGCCGACGCCGGGTCCGACGGCTCCAATCACTCCCTCGAGTTCGGGACGCGTTCAGGCGCGACCGCGGGATTCGACAGCGATGGGATCGACATCCCCAGTCCTCCGCCGGCGCCTGGTGCAGCCTTCGGCGCCAGCTTCCGCATCACAGACTCCGTCTTTCCTCAACTCAATGGCGACTACCGGGAGCCGCTACCCGCCGACGCCAGAGCATCCATCGAGTGGACACTTGCAGTCAGCTCAGCGGCGCAGCCGATAACGCTCACCTGGTCCGACCCGGCCGGCGCCGGATTACCTTCCGGCGTATCCCTGGCTCTGGCGGGCGGCGGCACAAGCGTCAACATGCGCTCTGCCACAACAGCCTCCTTCCCCTCCGGAACACACACCCTCTCCATCACGGCGAGCACAGGGACCTCCCCGACCACGGTCCCGACCCCGCCGTCAACCGTTCCGGGCGACGACGAGGACTCCGGCGACGAAGACAGACCGGACAGCTCCGAGGATGATTTCGACGATTCCGCCTCTCCCGCCTCCGAAGTTGAGCCGAACGAAGTCATCCCCGGCTCACAGCAGGCCCTTCAATGCACAGCCCTATCGGTCGAGCCGGCGCAGGTGACACCCGGCCAGGAGGTCACGGTTTCCGCCACCATCTGCAATCCAGCGGAAAAGGCTGCAGGCGGAACCCTCACCCTTGAGCTCAACGGCCAGCCCGTGGAGTCCCGGACTCTGTCCCTGTCCGGCGGCGCCTGCGAGCATCTCGTCTTCAACACGTCGCACGCCGTTCCCGGCACGTGCGAGGTAACCATCGTCGGCATGACCGTCTACTTCTCGGTGGTTGACGCCTCGGGCACACTCCCGACAACCGCCCCTGCGCCTCCGCAGACGGGCATCGATATCACCGGTCTCGTCGTGTTCACCGCCATGGTCGCCATCCTCGTCGCCGCGATCATCCTGGTTCTACGCCGTCGCTGACCCGGTCCCATGGCGCCCATCGCGGCAAGGGCGGGTGCGAGCCCATCGCTCCTGCAGGAGGCTGCCCAGGCGCCGCACCCGACACAGCGGGCAGCAGTCGCCCGCACAGCACCAGGTGATGCGCGGGGTGAGTTGGCCCGGAGACGTGAGCCCTGCAGTCACGCTCCCGGGACGAGCCGTTCGCGTTCTTGCGTTTTGTGGCTAGCGACGGTATAGTTACGTGTCCATGCATACGCGCGGGGGGCAGTGATGGCTGGAACTGGAGATCGGGGCGGACTGCTGAGCGCGGGCGGCATTCTCAGCGTCATCGTGGGAGTGCTTGAAGCGCTCTTCGGGGGACTCCTGGTGGCGGTATCGGTTCTGAAGCTGCCGATCTGGGAGAAGGACCTTCCGCTGCTGCCGCGCCTGGACACCATTGTGCCGAGCACACCGGGGGCGACGCCGCTGTTTGTCGCGGGGATTGTGCTTCTGGTGCTGGGCATAGTGGCTATCGGTGGCGGGATCTCCTCCCTGAAGAGATCCAGCTACGCGCTGGCGCTGGTGGGGGCTCTGTGCGCGTTCCTGCCGGTGAACGTACTCGGACTCCTGGCACTGATATTCGTGTCGCTGGGTTCCGGCGAGTTCGGGGCGGAGGACGCCTAGTTGCCGAAGTGGCGGAAAGGCAGACGCGCTACGTTCAGGGCGTAGTGCCCGTACGGGCATGAGGGTTCAAGTCCCTCCTTCGGCACCACGGTATTCATGCGCCTGTAGCTCAGCTGGATAGAGCGCAGCCCTGCGGAGGCTGAGGTCGAGGGTTCAAATCCCTCCAGGCGTACCACTTCTCCACATTCTCACACGCAGGCGGGCGGTTAGCTCAGCGGTTAGAGCGCCTGTCTTACACACAGGAGGTCACAGGTTCAAATCCTGTACTGCCCACCACACGCATGGACAACACCATCCCTACCTTCCGTCTCGAGGCATGCCGCGAAGTAAGGCTCTCTACTGCGCCTCAGCCTCGATGGCGTCGATGTCCACCATCCCGACAGCCTCGCCCACGCCGAAGCCCCTGATGACGTCGCGGCTGTTCGGCGGGCACCCCGCGACATGGCTTGCCCCGGGCGCGGACGCTGACTGACAGGCGCCCACCAGCAGGAGCCGCTCTGGTGCGACATCCGGCGGTACCTCCGCCCCTCCGCACACAACAGTCCAGCCGGCGGCTTTGCCAAGCAGTCCGGCGTCCCTCATATCGAGAAGCGAACTCAGAATCTGATTCCTGCAGCCGGTGCACGCCTTCGGGTCCACGATGACCCTGAACCCCTGCGGCATCGGGAGGACCTCTCCGATGGCCTCCTCGGAGCGCTTGAACCTGCGGCGAACAGCGGCGAGCCGCTCACCGACGACGTCGATCTCAGCCAGGTTCGCGACACCGAGCCCCATGTGCGCGGCCTCCCTGACACAACCCATCTCCTCGACCTGGAAGCCCATAGCCGCCCCGGTCACCGCATCCACGGCAACCACGTCTCGTCCCGCGATGATGAGGTTCATCTCCACCGCTTCGCCGAAGGCCGGCCCCACGCCCTGCATGGCCACGACGCCGTCAACCACCGAAAGCGACGGTTTGACGACCGTCAGCAGGTCCGCCGTGCTCTGGAACACGCCGTAGACGCGGTGGAACTTGCGCTTCCACACGTCGGGAAGGATGCCCTTCATGTTCTTGACGCCGAGGGTGGCGCCGGATTGGTCGTGGGTCTTCATCTTCGGCACGGTAATGACCGCGTCCGCCTCAACCACAATCCTGGGCAGGAGAACCTCCTTCAAGGCCTTGCCCTGCGGTACGGGCACGCTCACCCTCTCAATGGCCTTGTTCTTGAGGTCGACGACCTCGTAGCCATCTCTCCTGAGCTGAGCATAGCCCGCCGTCTCGATGGCCGCCTCCGTGTCGAGCCCAACGAACGATGACTCGGCGATGATTGCCCTGCCACCTCGCTCCCTCACCATATCGGCGATGGCGCGGCAGACCCGGGGGTCGGTCGTTGCTCCAGCATCCGGAGACCTGGCCACCACGAGGTTCGGCTTGATGACGACCGTGGCGCCGCTCCTGACAACTTCTCCCAGCCCCCCGACCAGACCTACCGCTTTCCTCACCGCGGCATCAATCTCCTCGCTGCCGGGATGCTCACGGGTCCGCACTATCGACACTCTCGTCTTCAGCATGTCCTCGCCCTCCTCACACCGTCAGTCTACCAGAGGACTCAGGTTGATTTCGGCGCGAAATCCCCCAGGCTGCGCGAGTCGGCCGGCGCCGCTCGACAGACCACGCGCCTGCGGCTGCACGGACGCCAACGCCCCTCGGTCTTCACATTTCCTTGACAACCCTCTGGTAAGATTGCTGGTTGCGGCAGCCCCAGTCAGCCAGATGCACGGTCCCTGCTCGCAGAAGCGATGAAGTGACACACGCCCGGGCGCCCCTCACCACGTTCGCCTCACGGCCGAGCGCGGCTGCCAGGCCCGGCAGGCGTGGGCAGGTCGCACTCAGCGACCGCGGCGCACCAGAGTGACGGCAACGCAGGCGGCACACACCTCTCCTGTCTCCCGGCCACTGGACCTGACCGGCCACGTCTTCGGACGTGCAACGGTTGTCATCCTGGTCGGCCTCCTGCTTGCCGCGGCGTGGTTCCGCCAGACCGCCGTCGTCACGCTGATCGGGCTGACTCTGGCCACGATCGCTTTCTCGCGGCTGTGGAGCACGCTGGCGCTGAGGCGCGTTCGTTGCGACCGCGTGCTCTCAGCCCGCGGCCTGTTCACAGACGAGCAACTCACCATCACCCTTCGAGTCAGCAATCAGAAACCCCTCCCGCTCCCCTGGCTGGACGTCAGCCAGATTGTCCCGCCGCGGCTGGCCTCGTCGCGAGCGGACGCGGCAAGCCTCGACTCCACGCTGTCACGCACAGTCTCCATGCCGTGGTACTCGCGCTTCACCTGGCGGGAGCAGTTGCGCGCCGGCCACAGAGGCTGGTACAGCCTGCCCCCGGTGACCGTGGTCTCCGGCGACATCCTGGGACTCTACCCGCGCGTGAGTGAGATGGCAGGATATGACCACGTTGCCGTGTATCCCCGCATCCACCCGGTCAGGCGACTGGCCATCCGCCGGACGGATGCATCGGGTGAGCTTCTCGGACACACATCACTGCAGGAAGACCCGACTCGCATGCGAGGAGTACGCGACTACCAGCCGCTGGACGGACTGCGGCGCATCCACTGGAAGGCCACCGCCCGTCACCAGCAGTTGATGGTCAAGGTCTACGAACCGTCGGCTGTATCGCGGCTCGCTCTCGTGCTCGTTGCAGACAGCTTCGACCCGGCCGCGGACGAGGAACGGTTCGAGCTGGCAGTCAGCTCCATGGCGTCGGTGGCGCACTATTGCGTCGAGCACCAGATGCAGTTCGGGCTGCTGAGCAACGCGAGGCTGGGTGACGGTTCCGGCCACGCACGGCTCTCAGCCGGCAGTGGCGACGCTCAGATGATGGCGCTCCTGGAGCAACTCGCCCGGGTGACCGGCGCCGCGTCGCACTCGTTTGAAGCCCTCTCTGGAGAGCTCAAACTGCATGCTGCTTCAGGCGCAGCACTCGCCATGGCCGTCGGCCGGCTGCAGCCGCACCACATCGACACGTTCACCGGACTCGCGGCCTCCGGCTGTCCGGTGCTCGTGCTGGAGATGTCTCCGGAGGGCGCGGAACACCGCTTCAGATTCGGGCACAAATGCATCTCTGGACCCGGCGACCTGCTGGACCTGGGAGTGAACAGACTATGACAAGGGCACGCGGCATGCTGATGCCCCTGGTCCTGCTGGGCATGCAGGGCTGCTGGCTGGGCGCCTGGCTCAGCACGCTCGAGAGCCTGCTGCCTGCCCGTCGCGGCATCACCCCGGCCGCGCTGTTGTTCCTCGTTGCGGCAACGGCCGCGTTCCCGCTGTTGAAGCGAGCGCCGCTAAAGAGGCTCACCGTCGAGATACTGTACTGGGTGCTGTGGTGCCTGCTGGCAGCAGTCGCAGGCCGGCTGCTCCTGCTGACTGACGTCCCATGGTCCGACCCGTCGTGGCTCGTGGCTCTGCCGCAGGCGGCGGCTCGCCTCATCTACGAGACGCGCCCTGCGGAGCTGCTGCTGCTGGCAGGTTCCGGGGTCGCGTGGCACCTGGGCAGACGCGCCGTGGCCGGAGTGCCTGACTACGGCAGGTTGCTCGGCGACTTTCAGTTCGGTCTCGTCCTGCTGCTTGCGGCGTTCCTCCTCAGGCATGCCCTGGGCGCCGGCTCAGACGGACAGATGCTGCTTGCACTGGCCTTCTTCGCGCTGTCGCTCACCGGCGTAGCGCTGTCCCGCGGGGACGAGGGAGCGGGCGCAGGCGCTCTCATCGCCAGGAAGCACTTCTCCTCCAGCCTTGCGTCGTTCGTGGCAATCGTCTCGGTCACCGGCCTGCTGGCCAGCGTCGCCGTCACGCCGGAGGTCATCTCCGCCGTCGGCGATGCCTTCCGGTACATCTGGCACCTCATCGAGCGAGTGATGGTCTTCCTCGCTTCGCTCATTCCCGCGTCGGAGGTCGAACCCGCGGAGCCGGAGACTCCGGCTACAGGTGACGACTCCGGGCTTCTCGAGTTCTACCGCACCATGCCGTTCCCCGTGCTCCTGAAGCGGGTGCTTCGCCTGCTCTACTTCGCGATGGTCATCGGCATGCTTCTCTTCGGGCTGTGGCGCCTCCTCGGCCAGATCCTGGCGTGGATGAGACGCCGCTCCCTGTCCTCCGGCATCGAAATGGAGTCGCTGGACTCCGGGCTCCTCTCCGACCTGCTGGCTCTCGTGAGGTGGGTCGAGGAGCGCTTCCGTCGGGCATGGCGATGGCTTGCCAGCGTGGCCGGGCGCGCTGGAGCCACGACAGCGCCCTCCGTGAACATCCTCTACCGCAACCTGCTCAAGTGGGCCGCGAAGAAGGTGCACGCGCGGGCGCCATCTCAATCGCCCTGCGAGTATCAGACGGTGCTGCAGGGAGTGCTGCCATCCGCGGCAGATGACCTCGCACTGATGACCCAGACGTACGTGTGCCTGCGCTACGGCAGGTATGAGCCGGAAGAGGCCGACATCCAGGCGATGGCACGAGCCTTGCGCCGCATACGGCATGCGAAGCGGCAGAGAAGACCGGACATGCCAGCGAAAGAAGGTGAGACACCATGAAGCGAACCGTTGGACCCAGCGAACAGAGCATCAGCCGGATGAAGCAGGCCGCCGACCGGTTCAAGGACAACGTCGGCCGCGTCATCGTCGGAAAGCCCGACGTTATCGAGCTCTGTTTCGTGGCGCTGCTGTGCGAAGGTCACATCCTCGTTGAGGACGTCCCCGGCACCGGCAAGACAACGCTTGCGAAAGCCATCGCCCGGTCGATGGAGGGCAGCTTCCGCCGGATACAGTGCACACCCGACCTGCTCCCGTCCGACGTGACCGGCGTCCACTACTTCAATCAGAAGTCCGGTGAGTTCGAGTTCAGGCCGGGCCCCATAGTGGCAAACATCGTGCTGGTAGACGAGATAAACAGGGCGACGCCTCGGACGCAGTCGTGCTTCCTCGAGTCCATGCAGGAACGGCAGGTCACCGCGGACCTCGAGACAGTGAGTCTGCCGCGGCCGTTCATGCTGCTTGCCACGCAGAACCCCGTCGAGCTCGAAGGTACGTTCGCGTTGCCGGAGGCGCAGCTCGACCGGTTCCTGCTGCGCCTTTCGCTTGGCTATCCCTCCGCAGTCGAGGAAGCCGGCATGCTGGAGCGCTTCCGCGAGAGCCAGCCTCTCGAGACGCTCTCAAGCGTCATCAGCAAGGAAGAGCTCGGCGCCCTCCAGACCGCGTCAAAGGGCGTCTACGTGTCAGGTGCGATACGCGACTATATGACGGCACTCTGCCGCGCGACACGCGGCGACGCGAGTCTGCGCCTTGGCGCCAGTCCACGAGCGACGCTGGCGCTGCAGCAGGCATCGCAGGCGCTCGCCGGCGCCGGCGGACGGGACTTCGTGACTCCGGACGACGTCAAGCGGCTCGCCGTGCCCGTGCTGGCACACCGTGTGCTGCTGGAGACGACGGCCTCGGTCCATGGGCTGACGAGCCCGGCCGCCATCGAGAGAATCGTGTCGACGGTACCCGTACCGGTGGAGTAGCCCCGGCCGCGGCCTCACGGCAGGCGTATTCGCGGGAGAGGGTCAGCCCTGGTCATACAGAGGGGAGAGTGGCTCGGCGCCTTCCCGAACGACCCGGAAGAGGTCGCCCGCAACCGCGCCGATGCCGGCACTGCTCTCCAGTTGCGCCACCCAGGGCAACGGCAGCGACTCACGGCCAAGCAACACTCCAAGGATGGCGCCGGTGATGCACCCCGTCGAATCGCTGTCTCCCGAGTGGTTGACCGCCGCGAGCACGCCGCGCTCCCAATCGTCGGGACTGCTCAGAGCACAGAATAGCGCGATGGCAAGCGCCTCCTCGCCGACCCAGCCGCCGCCGAGGCGGGGAATCGCCTCGCGCGGCGCAACTCCCGCCGAGGCGAGCGCAACCGCGCGGCGCGCGGCGACAAGTGTCTCCTCGTGCCCCGGGTATCGTTGCAGCTCGGTCAGCGCCCGGTCCACGGCGTCGCTCAACCTCCGCCCCTCCAGAACGAACGCGATGACGTCTGCCAGCACGCCGGCCGGCAGATAACCGGAGGGGTGTCCGTGTGTCAGAGCGGCGAACTCGACGCCGTAGCGGAATGCCTGCCCGGGTGGAAACGACAGCCCGGCCGGCGCCATCCTCATGACGCCTCCGCAGCCTTTTCGCGAGTTGAGCGGCCGTTCGACTGTTCCCATGCGGCCGGTTCGGAGCGACCAGAGGCAGGTGGCCCCCGGCATCCGGTTCATGTACGGAATGTCCTGAGAGAGCAGCCATCCCTGGTAGCGACGGTAGACCGCCTGAACGGGATGCCACTGCTCTCCGTGCCGCAGTGCAAGGTACGCATCGATGCAGCCTCTTGCCGTCGCAAGCGAGAGCTGCGTATCGTCGGTGAAGCAACCGGCGCGATACTCCCGCCAGGGCTCAAGGCCGCAGATGCCCTCCGGTCCGTACTCCGAGCGTATCTGCTCGAGGGTCAGGAACTCGACCGGCGCGCCAAGGGCGTCGCCCAGTGCGAGGCCGAGCAGGCAGCCTTCGTACTGGCTCAACCGTGCCGAGCCGAATCCCGTCGCACCAACAGGCATCGTGCTCATCGTTGACAACCCTGAGCGGACCGGCCCGAGACACGACCGGCGCGGCCGGACTGCTCGCGGCTCCGCGCGGCGCTAGCCGCGCACCTCCACACCCGACATCTTCTCGAGGGCCCGGATGAGCGACTGCGAGCCGCCCGATGCGAGTCCCTCGGACTCGACAGTGTGATAGAGCTGGTGGACCAGCGAAGACGCGGGCAGGAAGACCTTGAGCTCACGCGCCGCGGCCAGCACGAGAGAGAGGTCCTGCTGAGACGTGCTCACCGGGTATCCCGCCGCCATGTTGCGGGCCAGTATCATCGGCCCCATGTTGTCCAGCTCCCAGGACTGCGCGGCGCCGGCCGTCACCACGCCGAAGAGCTTCTTGAGATCGATGCCTGCCTTAGCTCCCAGGGTGAATGCCTCGCAGACGCCGCAGAGATTGACGAAGCACATCACCTGGTTGCACAGCTTCGCAGTCGCCCCCGCTCCTGTCTCTCCCATACGAACGATGACGCGGCCGAGGGGCTCAAGCACCGGCAGAACGCTGTCGAAGGCGCTCTCCGGCCCGCCGATCATCATCACCAGGTTCCCCGTACGCGCCCCCGGAGCGCCTCCGCTGACCGGCGCGTCGAGGTACTTGCCCCCCACCTCTTCGTAGGCGCGCGCGAGACGGCGAGACTGAGACGGCGACATCGTCGTCATGTCCACCACCACGCTCCCCTCGGCCAGGCCGGTGACCACGCCGTGGTCCCCCAACTGCCACCGCTCCGATTCCGCACCGTCGTCCGCCGAGACGATGACGATGGATGACTTCGATGCCAGCTCAGACGGCGTGGATGCCGTCGCAGCCCCGCTGCGAACGCATTCCGCGACCCCGCTCGGATCCGGTCCCCAGACGAGCACCGGGTGACCGCACTCCAGCAGCCGCCAGCAGACCGCCCTCGCAATCGCGCCAGACCCGACAATTCCCAGCTTGTTCATGAACGACAACCTCCTCGTGCACTCCTTGCGACATTGTATGTCCGCACTCTGCCGTCGGCAAACGTGGGCCGCGCAGGCCGCGGCCCTCTCCACGATTCTGCTACCATGCAGCACACACGCGCGCCGGCTTCCCGTTGGCCGGCATTCGAACCGCAAGGAGGGATCCGATGCCCAACCGTGAGTTGCGTGGCAAGGTGCAGACGGTCCTCGGCGCCATAGAGGCCGACGACCTCGGCGTAACGCTCCCGCATGAACACTGTCTCTTCGACCTGACGATGTGGTTCGCAGAGCCCTCGCGTTCAAGCGAGAGATTCCGGGCCTACGAGCCGGTCACGCTGCAGAACCTCGGCTGGGTCCGGTACCACCCGTACAACAACCGTGACAACTGGATAATGCTGGACGAAGAGATTGCGATCCGTGAACTGGCCCGCTACCGCCGGTTCGGCGGCGCCTCACTGGTCGACATGTCGAATCACGGCCTTGGCCGAGACCCGGAGGCACTTGCGCGCATCTCGCGCGCGACCGGGCTGAACATCGTCATGGGCTCCGGCTACTACCTCGAGCCGATGTGGCCGAAGGGGCTCACGGAAGATGAGATGGTCGAGAGCATCGTCCGGGACATCACGGAAGGCGCGGACGGGACCGGGATACGCTCCGGGCTCATCGGTGAGATAGGCACGGAGCGGTTCGGACCGGACAAGCCGATGTCCGACGGCTACTACATGGCGCTGAGAGCGACGGCGCGGGCCCAGAAAGCGACGGGTGCCGCCGTGAACATCCATCCGGGGCACAGCCCGGACTCCCCCCTCGAGATTGTGCGGTACCTGGAGAAGCACGGAGCCGACGTGACGCGGGTGGCCATCAGCCACATCGACCGCACGGTCTTCCTGCACGACATGCGCGTCGAGCTGGCGAAGACCGGCTGCTACCTGGAGTACGACATGTTCTCCTTCGAAGGCTGGCACCAGACGAGGCACGTGCTCTCCGAGGACAACCCGGTCCACGTGGAGGTGCCGAACGATGCGGGCCGGGTGGCGGAGATAGTGCGACTGGTCGAGGCCGGCTTCATCAAGCAGCTGCTCATCTCGCACGACCACTGCAGCAAGCACCGGCTCTTCAACTGGGGCGGACCCGGCTACGGGCACATCCTCGAGAACATCGTGCCGCTGCTGCTGGACCGCGGGCTCACCCGCGAGCAGGTGAACACCATCATCGTGGACAACCCGAGGCG
>CAZVCS010000068.1:0-10773 GCA_964625765.1 uncultured Dehalococcoidales bacterium
GCGGCCGCCGCGACGCAGGTGGTCGACCACGAGGTTGTGGGCGATGCGGAAGAGCCAGGCCTCCATGGGCAAGCCGCGTTCCTGGTACGAGTCGAGCGATTCGAGCGCCCGCACGAAAACCTCCGCGGCGATATCCTCGGCATCAGTGCGGTTGCCGGTCCGCGCGTAGGCGTACCTGGCAAGCCTCGGATAACAGGACTCAAACAGGGCGCTGAGGCGCTCTGCCCTGTCGACACTTGTGTGCTCTCTGACCGAATCACCAGCCATGCAACGTTATCCCGATGCATGAGGCCGCCTCCAGTATACACAAGCACCCGTATCACGGGTCCGCTCTCACCCCCTGTTGCTGCTACTGGAAACGCAGCGAGGGCGATTCTGTCAGGACCTTCGTAGGTTGACCTGCGGACGGCCGGTGTGCGGGGGAGATGCGGCGCGGGCCGCCCGTGGAGGAGCGGCCCGCGCTGAAGGCGGCCTCGATGCTAGATGAAGGTCATGAGCCGGGCCGGGTTCTTCACCATGATGGTCTGGATGACGTCCAGGCTGACGCCCCGGCGCAGCATCATCGGTACCACGTAATTGGGGATGTGCGCGTAACCCCAGCCGCCGTAGCGGACTAGCTTGTTCTTGCAGACGATGTCGTGTGAGATGAGCAGCCGGTCGAGGAATCCCTCGTCCATGAGGTCGCGCAACTCGTAGATGCGCGTGGTGTCGTTGGGCAGGTCGATGGGGTCGGCGCCCGGGAAGACGGGGAAGTGCCCCTCATAGCCGAACAGGTCGTACTCGATGTAGCAACCGAGCCTGGCCAGGGCGAGGCGACCCTCCCTCGTTCGAATCCTGCCATCGATATGGCTGAAGGCCACGCGGCTCATATCCGCCCCGGCGTCGACGAGGATGCGTGCGGCGTTCATGGGCCCGTCCGGGTGTCTGCCGGGATGGACGTTGATGGGTGCACCGGTCGCCTTCTGGGCTTTGACGGCGGCCAGCAGCGACTTCTTCTCGAAGTCGTGCATCGGCCAGGACGTGCCTATCTCGCCGATGAGGCCCGCCTTGATGCCGGTGAGGCCGACGCCTTCGGTGATGTCGTGGACTATCTCGTCTGCGATCTCGTCCACTGACTTTGCGTACACAGCGGGGCTGAGCGAGTTGGCGGTGTAGTAGCCCGAGCCCATGATGACGTTCAGTCCGGTGATGCGCGAGATGCGGGCGAGAGCGTTGACATCACGCCCGAGGCCGTTGTTGCCCTGGTCGACGATGGTCCGCCCTCCCGCGGCCTTGAAGAGAAGCACCTCTCTGGTGCCGAGCTCCTCGTCCAGCAAGCGCAGGTTGTCGACGTTCTCGAACGGGTGGTAGCGAAGCCAACTGAGTATGTCCCAATCGACCGGCTTGAGGGAGTTGCCTTTGTCCGACGATGCGGACGGCGGAGCGTAGAGCGCCGCTCCGTCCATGAGTACGTGCTCGTGGGGCAACGTGATGCCGAGCGCTTCGCCATCGACGGGGCCGAGGACCGTCTGAGCCTTTCCAACCATCCAGGGGATGGACATGCGGTAGCCTCCTTTCGCGAACGCAAGACCGCCGGGGTGCCTGGTGTCGGGGGCGACGATAGCACGCGCTATTCGGAGCGTCAACGCGGCTGGTCGCGCCCTGGGGCTTTACGACTCCGTGATGGTTATCGTCTTGATAACGTCACCCTGCTTGATCGCGAGCATCACATCCGCTCCCTCGATGAGCTGGCCGAACACGGAGTGCTTTCCGTCAAGGTGCGGCTGCGGGGCGAACGTGATGAAGAACTGGCAACCGTTCGTGTTGGGGCCGGAGTTCGCCATGGAGAGCGCCCCCGTCCCGTGCTTGTGCGAGGTGAACTCATCCTCAAAGCGGTAGCCCGGATTGCCTCCGCCCGTCCCGGTCGGGTCGCCGCCCTGAATCACAAATCCGGGGACGACGCGATGGAAGGTCGTGTTGTCGTAGAAACCCTCTCTTGAGAGGAAGACGAAGTTGTTGACGGTGACGGGGACGTCGGCCGCAAACAGCTCGCAGACAAGGTCGCCCTTCTCTGTGACGATGGTGGCGGTGTAGGACTTCGTGACGTCTATCGTCATCTCGGGCGCCGAAGTGTAGGTCAAAGGTTCCTCCTTCTCTTGTGAACAGGCGGTGAGTGTGCATGCGAGGACGATTGCCGTGAGGGCGCTGAGTCGAGCCAAGCTGCTCATATCCGATAATGCTCCTTGCTTCCGCCCCGGCGTGCGCCACCCGGCTGGAACCGGCCAGCGTCGTTCGGCGCCGGTGACGCTATTCGCGGGATTTCCTGCCCCGGCCAGCCTGGAATCGCTCGTAGGCGTCGAGAAGGTCAATCTCACCGAGGTACACCTTCGCCACGAACCAGCCTATGAGAACGCACAGGGCCACGATGAGGAACTTTGCGAATCCGAGCCACGCGATGATAATGCCGGCGATGAGTCCAGCAACCAGTCCAATCGTCTTTGGGTGCATCATTGTCCTGCCCCCTTCATCGGACCGCGACCCGGCTTCGTTTGTCTGACTGGTACTTGAACCTGACATCGACCTGTGAGACCGCCAGCCCGGTGAGCTGCTGGAGAGACTCGCGCACTTTGTCTCTCATCTCCGGGTTGACCTCAAGGAGGTTCGTGCCGAGCACCACGTGTGCTCTGCAGAGCACGTGGAGGCCGGTCTCGGCTTCACGGATGAAGCACTGCACGTCGTTGACGCCGTGGATGGACTCGCCGGTGCGCTCCGCCAGGAGGCAGAGGCTCTCGTTCTCAATCGTGGCCGTGCCCCGGTCGCTGGTGCTGAGAGTATGCACTTGAGCTGTCCTTAGAGGGACGAGTTCCGCGATGAGCAGGGCCGCCATGCCTACGATGACGACGACGCTGAGGGCGACCACAGCCACCTGCATCCCGCCGGACGATTCGGCTGCCATCGCAAGTTGCGGTTGAAACCACCCAAGGAGAATATCGGGTGGCCATGCCTGCGTGGCAACGCCGATGGTGATGACCGCCGCCGCGAGAGCCAGCAGGGCGGCGAATGTAACCACGATCCGATTGAAAGCCGAAACCATCATCGCTCGCCTCCGGTTGACGGGTTGCGACTGTGCGCAGCCAGCGGCGGAACAGGGTGGCTGCGCCGCGCGCCGCCTATTCCACCTTGGGCTGGGCCTTCTTCGTGGGTATGTCGATGCCCACGACGCGGATGTTTATCTCCTTGGCGATGAGTCCGGTGAACTCAAGCAAACGCGTGGCCACCTTCTTCCGGGCTTCGTTGATGATGTTCGGGATGCTGTAACCGTAGAGGACGTTGATCTGAAGGTCTACGATGCACTCGCGCTTGCCGACCTCTACCGATACGCCGGCACGAGCTTTCTCGGCTGCATCGGCAAATGCACCGGCGATGGCGCGCCGCACGGCACTGCGACCGAGGCTGCCGACGCCCTCGACCTCCTGTGCTGCAAGGCCGGCGATGGAAGCGACGACCTCGTCGCCGATGATTGTCTCGCCGACGAACCCGTGCTGCTCGTTCCGCTTCTCTTCGATCATGCCCTGGCCTCCTTCTCCTTGTGCTATTGCGACCGGCGCAACAACCGCCGGCTCATGAGAGCAGACCCTTCCGGGTTCTGGCCACTGTCGCGCTCCTCCACCCTGCCAACGGACATCTCAACCGCCGCAGGCGAGGCCGGCACCCGGGCGCAAGAGAGGGGTACTCAGAGGCGTGTGCCTATGCGTCAGTGTAGTGTGCGGCCAGAGTGGTGTCAAGGTAAGTCGAGATGGTGGACGAAGGGACTACCCGAGGTCGCGCAGACGGCCGGCGGAGGCCTTCGACGCCATCTCCTTGAGTGCGTCACGGCCGATCCATCGTGCGCTTGAGGCGGGGGAGGCGGCCAAGTTGGAGGCCAGCTGGGATGCAGCCGCGTTCAGAACCAGGTTGCGTGCGCCAATCTCACGCAGCGCCCAGTTGACGCCCTTCTTGACGTAGTTGCGGCCGTCGGACGACTCACGCCCGATGGTATGGAGGAACCGCAGGAAGACGGCGTCCGGCGCCTTCCGGTCCGAGGAGGCGAGTCGCGCCATGATGACGAAGCCGGCGCGCTTCACGTACTCCTCCGGCCTCGCGCTCCACTCGTGGGCCTTGCGCTCCGCGCAGGGGACGCGAGCGAACAGGTTCATCACGCACTGGTCGCAGACGTCCCAGGAGTCGAACGTCTTCACCCACCGCTCCATCTGTTCGTCGGTGACGCTGGCAGGGTCATCGATCAGGGAGGCGAGAATACGGGCGTCATGGATGCCGGTGTCCCAGAGTCCGAGCGCCAACTCGTGACTCTGGCCGAGCTCTTTCGCCAGCGCACGGAGTTCGGGCATCGAGACACCCAGAGCGCGGTCGACCGCGATGCCGTACCGCGACATGCCTTTGAGCGCCGCCGGGTTGGCCAGCGACCTCAGTCGCTCAACTACCTCTGGAGTGTCCATTCCACAGAGTCCGGGGCGTACCGCTGCGCCGTATGCTCATGAGGAGGGCGCCCAGGAAGCCGAGTGCGATGAGCGTGCAGGGGAGGAACATGGCGCGCTGAAACGCCTCAACCGGGTACAGACGGATGTCGCCGAGCATCTCCCCCCGCCAGTTCAGGTCGAGTACGTAGCCGAAAAGGGGCTGCATGACGGCGGCGCCGACGAAGGCTCCCATGTTGATGAAGCCGGAGCCCATGCCGCGCACCTCCGGAGAGACGAGGTCTCGCACCGTCGCGTAGGTCACCGGCATCGCCCCGATGTTGAAACCGACGATGAACGAGACGGGCCAGAGCGCTACGAGCGGCGGCTGACCTCCGTTCCAGAAGGCGATGAGCAGGTAGCAGACGAGCGAGATGGTGGTCGCCAGCATTATGGGAATGCGGCGGCTGTGGAGGTAGTCCGACATGAACCCGAGCGCCGATGTGCCGAGGATGGCACCGACGGCCGATACGAGCGCGAAGCTGGACGCGTAGTCACGGGTAAGCCCGTACGTCTGCATGAGGTATACCACGAGCCAGTTCAGGAAGAAGGTCGCATAGGCGCCGTACGTACCCATGGCGACGAGGAACACAGGCCAGAGCCTCACGTTGCCGAAGATCATGGCGCCGCGCTGCCGCAATGACAGACGGTCGCTCTCCCGCGCGCCGGCGGGAGCGGACTCGTTTTCCAGTTCCGAGATGGACGGGAGGCCGGCCTTCTCGGGGCTGTCCCGTACGATGAACCAGGTAAGGGCAGCCACGGCAAGGCTGACGGCGGCTGCGGTCATGAAGGACATGCGCCAGCCGATGACGATGATGAGCAGCGCCAGCGGTGTCGCCGCGACAAGCTGACCGCTGTTGTTGATGGCGCCCGCCAACCCCGTGACCGTGGCCACCTCTCGCGAACGAAACCAGTTCATGATGACCTTGAGAGCGCTCAGCCAGGCGAATGAGGCGCCGAAGCTGACGAGAAGGCGGCCGAAATAGAGCACGCTGAACGTGGGCGCCAGCGCCATCACCACGCTCCCCACTGTCGTTACGAGCAGGCAGAACGTGATGGTCTTGCGGGGGCCGAGCGTGTCCGCCACCGTGCCGGACGGCAGCTGCATCGCGGCATAGACGTAGTAGTAGATGGCGCCGAGACTCCCAAAGGCGGAAGCCGTCAGGTCGAAGTCGGCCATGAGACGGTCGGCCATCGGGCCCAGAGCGGCTCGATGGAAGAGGCCGACTGAATGCCCAAGAACCGCCACGAACCATATGCGCCACCGCTGGCGGTATGCCGCGGCGACAGTTCGGTCCCATCGCGGGTGAGCTGTTGTTGCAGTGCTATTGTCTGTCATGTCGCGAGTACTCTTCTCTCTGGCCGAAGTGCAACGGCCCGGGTCAACCCCTTCTTGACCCTGCCGCGGTGCGGGCACGCTCGAGTGAAAGCGCCGCGCCTCGAAGCAGGAATGAATCGGCCTCTCCCACCAGGAGAGCGCGGTGTCCCTGCTCGATGAGCCAGTCGATGCGGTCAATCTCACTTGTGAAGGCGCCCGCAGCCTTGCCTGACCGGCTCGCGGCGGCTGCCAGCCGCCTGTAGGCCTCGACGTATGCCTCGTTGTCCCACCTGAGCGGCGCCCCGATTCCCATATCGAATGACAGGTCGAGCGGGCCTATGACGCCGGCATCGATGCCGGGAACCGAGAGGATATCAGCGGCATTGTCGATGCCCTTCTGAGTCTTGATGAGCGCAACGATGAGCAACTCCTGCTCGACCGTCGTCAAGTAGTCGGGATCGACTTTGAGCGGCCGGCGAGGCCCGAAGCCGCGAATGCCGTTCGGCGGGTAGCGACAAGCGCGCACGGCAGCCTCCGCATCCCGGCGAGTGCTGACCATCGGCGCAACAATGCCGAACGCGCCCAGGTCGAGCACGCGCTTGACATCGATGTCGCTGCAACTCGGGGGACGCACAAGGGGCGCACAGGTAGTGCCCTTCATCGCCTGTATCATGCGCTGGACCATCTCAACGCTCAGCGGTCCGTGCTCCATATCCAGCATGAGCCAATCGAAGCCCAGATGCGCCAGCCACTCGCAGACGTCCGGAAGCGGCATGCCGACCACGGCGCCAACGATGGTTTCACCGTTCAGCAGCTTCTGCTTTGCCCAGTTCTTCACGCGTTCGTCCCTTTCTGTCGCCGTCGTGGCCGCCGGATGGCGCGTGCCTCACGCACCTAAGGCTGGATGCGGGCTGCCGCGCTGGTTCATGATGCTGAGACGAATGGCGACGGGAGGTGTGCCCGGGGAATGCGGCGACATCCCGACGAAAATGCACCGAGCCGCCGGCGCCGTGTCGGGGCGCCGTGTCGTCGGGCGGAGTGGACATGATAGCGCACAGGCGGAGTATTGTACGCCAGAAGCGGTGCCGAAGGCGAACTGCCGTGCGGCGCCGGTGGTGTATAATCGCAAACAGCGTTGCCGCTGGCATGTCGGCTCGGGCATGTGCCGAGGCAAGAGAGCAGAAGGAGGCAGCCACGATGGGGATACTGGACAGGTTCAGTCTGAAGGGCAGGGTCGCGCTCGTGACCGGTTCGAAGAAGGGACTGGGCATGGGCATGGCGCTCGGTCTTGCCGAGGCAGGAGCGGACATAGTCGGAGTGAGCTCGACGCTTGAGGAGTCAGGCAGCGACCTCGAGAAAGCGGTGAAGTCCCTGGGACGGAAGTGCCGCTGCTATCGCTGCGATTTCAGCGACCGCAAGGCGACTCATGAGTTCATCAAACGCGTCAAGAAGGACGTCCCGATGGTGGACATCCTTGTGTGCAATGCGGGAACCATCGAGCGCAAGCCGGTCGTTGACCATTCGGACGAGCAGTGGGACCGCGTCCTGGAGGTCAACCTGAGCTCTCACTTCGTCGTCGCCCGCGAGTTCGGCCGGGACATGGTGGCGCGCGGCTACGGCAAAGTGGTCTTCACCGCGTCTCTGCTGTCGTTCCAGGGCGGCATCAATGTCGTCTCGTACGCCGCAGCCAAGGGCGGCATCGCTCAGATAACGAAGGCTCTCTCAAACGAGTGGGCGGCGAAGGGCGTCAATGTGAATGCCGTCGCTCCGGGCTACATGTCGACAGACCTCACCACTGCCCTCGAGCATGACCCCGTCCGCGGACCAGCGATCACGACGCGCATCCCGGCGGGATACTGGGGCACGCCGGAGGATCTGCAGGGTGCAGTCCTGTTCCTCGCCTCGGATGCGGCCAAGTACGTGCATGGAGTCGTTCTTCCGGTCGATGGCGGCTGGATGGGGCGATAGTCCTCTCTCAGCCATCAAGGTTGTCACTGGAGCCGGTGGCCGCTTTCGGGCGGTCACCGGCCTCCGCTGAGGGGAATCTGCGTCGGGGGAGGTCAACATGATCGAGAAGCTGCTTGGTGTGGTCCCTCTGGTCAGAAAACCCAAGTCCTTCGGCCGGTCGGATACCTACACGCTCATACTGACAGACAGCAGGATGGTGTTTGCCCTGTTGACGGCAGACATGCTCAAGAGCGCGGCGGCCGAGGCGCAGCGGAAGGGCAAGGAAGAAGGCAAGGGTTTCCTCGCCAGGTGGGCGGACCAGATGAAGGCCTGCTCCTCCGTCGCGGAGCGCTACTGGGAGATGTCGCCCGATGCCGCGCTGAGCGAAACGAAGGGCAACTTCACGGTCCCGAACTCCTCCGTGCGCAAGATAAAGGTGAGCACCAAGGGCGGTTCGGACGACGACGACGAGAGCTACACCGAGCTGAAGATCGAGGCGGTGGCGGGCAAGCTCGAGTACCGGGTTGACGGGGACGCGCGGTCGGTGAGGGACGTACTCTCCGGGGTCTTCGGCGACCTGGTGAAATAGCGCTTCCCGCCCTTGCTGAGGCCGGGTTCAGAATCGGAGGCCGGTCGGCGTACGCTGAAGCTGCGCCTCAGCGGCCCGCTGCTCCGCTGTTGGGGGTACCACGGTGGGGTGGCTCAGGGTCCTCGGGGCGCTTGCCCCACCACGCTTTCAGTCGGGCGGCGATCTCTGACTCGAAACCCTGGTCGCTCGGCCGGTAGTATGTGCGCCCCCTGAGAGCGGGCGGCAGGTGTTCCTGCCTCGTGAAGTGCCCCTCGTAGTCGTGAGCGTACTTGTAGCCCTTCCCGTAGTCCATCTGACGCATCAGCCCGGTGACCGCGTTGCGCAGGTGCAGCGGAACCGGCTCGTTCGGGCCACGCCGAATGTCCTCCTTGACCGCGGAGTAACCCGTGTAGAGTGAGTTGCTCTTGGGCGCGGTGGCAAGGTAGACGACAGCCTGCGCAAGTGCGACATCGCCTTCGGGCACCCCAACGAAGTGGACGGCCTGCTGTGCGGCGACGGCGACCACCAGGGCCTGCGGGTCGGCCATGCCCACGTCTTCTGAGGCGAACCGCACGAGTCTCCTGGCGATGTAGAGCGGGTCTTCGCCCGCCTCCAGCATCCTGCCGAGCCAGTACAGTCCGGCATCGGGGTCGGACCCGCGGAGCGACTTGTGCAGCGCCGAGATGATGTCGAAGTGCTGGTCACCGGCGCGGTCGTAGAGCAGCGTGCGGCTCTGCAGCGCTTCGGAAATGGCGTCGGTGCCGATGTGTCGCAGTCCAGCGTTGTCCGGGAGCGTCGCCCGGGAAGCGAGCTCGAGAGCGTTCAGCGCGGTGCGGGCGTCGCCACTGGCCACCGACACGAGCAGGGCAAGGGCGTCCTCGTCTATCCGGACGTTCAGCTCGCCCAGCCCCCGCTCCCTGTCGTTCACGGCCCTCTCGATGATGAGTCGCAGGTCAGCCTCGCCGAGAGGCTCCAGCTTGAAGGTGCGTGCCCGGGACAGCAGCGGTGAGATGACCTCGAACGAAGGGTTCTCGGTCGTTGCGCCGATGAACGTGACGGTGCCATCCTCCACGAACGGCAGGACTGCATCCTGCTGTGCCTTGTTGAAACGGTGAATCTCGTCGATGAAGAGGATGGTGCGCTGTCTGGAGAAGCCGCGGCGCCTCTTCGCCTCGTCGACGACTCGCCGAAGGTCGGCTACGCCTGCCGTGACCGCGCTGAGCGGAGCGAAGTACGAGCGCGTGGTGCGAGCGATGATGCGCGCAAGCGTGGTCTTGCCACTCCCGGGCGGTCCCCAGAGGATCATGGACGGGAGGGTGTCCGTGTCGATGCTCTGGCGCAGCAGCCTGCCTTCGCCCACGAGATGGCGCTGGCCTACGAACTCGTCGAGCGATTGCGGCCGCATGCGCGCGGCCAGCGGTCCCTGGTCGAGCGCGGCGGGGGTCTGTGAACGATCCTCAGACCTCTCGAAAAGTGGCGCGCCCTTGTCCATACGTCTCAGCCGCCCCAGGCGCCGTTGCCTCCAGCAGCACAAACGCCACAACGGCGCCGGAAGGGCTACTCGAAGAACCGGCGGAGCGCCTTGAGCGCTTCCCTGCCGATAGTCTCCGGGTCTGGCCGCAGGTCCATGACCTCCACGGAGAGGTAGCCGGAGTAGCCGACGTCCTTGAGCGCCTTCGCGATGGGCGGGAAATCCACCTTGCCGGTACCGGGCCAGCTCTTGTTCTCGTCGTTCATATGGACATGAACGAGGTCCTTCCCGTACTTCCTCACGGCTGCCGGGACGTCGACACCCTGGTTGTAGGCTGCGAAGCAGTCGAGCATCCACTTCAGGTTGGGATGGCCGACCTCGCGAACCATCTTCATGGCATCGTCGGGTGTGTTGATAAAGTTGGTCAGGTTGGCAGCGATGGGTTCGAGGCTCAGGATGACGTTGTGCTTCGCGGCGTGCTCCGCGGCGTCCCGCAGCGTCTCCCTCGCCATCTTCCAGCCCTCGATGAACGGGACCTCCTTCGGAATGTTGCGCGACGCGGCGGAACCGAGCACGACATTGCGGCCACCGACCTCACCGCAGAAGGTGATGAGCTCCTTGAGGTATTCCTTCGTGCGCGCGCGTATCTCAGGATCGGCGCTGTTCATCTGGAGCCATGCGGGACAGGAGTGCAGCGGCCTCAGGTTGGGGATGGGTGTGAACAGCGCGTGTATGCCGGCGATACCGATGCCCGCGGCCTTCGCCCAGCCGCGAATCTGCTGTCGCTCCGCGGACGTCACATCGGTGATGCTGTCGCAGAACGAGTACGAGGCGAGTTCGACGGCTTCATAGCCTGTCTGTTTCGCAAAGCCGAATATCCTCTCAACCGACCAACCCGGAAACGTGTCGCTGCAGATGCAGTACTTCATGCTTCGTTCCCTCCACCGTACTACGGCTGCGGCCGCAGCAGCCTACC
>CAZVCS010000069.1:0-10479 GCA_964625765.1 uncultured Dehalococcoidales bacterium
CCTGTAGCTCGGGAAGCTTCATCCGTCCTCCTTCAGCGTTGTGAGACAGACTGTCTCTGAGCGGGCAGCCTGCTGCCGCGCGTGAGCCAGTGAAGGATAGCAGAACGCGTTCCTGCGCGCCTTTTCAGGAGGTGAGGCCCGGGAGCGAGGACTGGAGCGTGAGGGCGGCGACGCGTCACTCCTGAGGGGTGACGGAGGGTGTTCCCGGTTCCTGACCGGAAATGACTTCCTGCACGACGATGCGCCGGCCGAGACCGGCAGCCAGCAGCGTGATGTCCGAGGCGGCGCAGGCCACCTCCTCCGCCACCTTGCCCATCGAGTGCACGATGAGGCGGACGGACGACTCGGTAACGAGGACGCGGACCTTGCTGACGAGGGAGTTCCCGCGGAAGTCGAGGCAGTCGGCCACGCGCAGAATGCCGGCAAGGAGCCTGAGCTTGTCGCCGCACACAAGAGGTTCGCCGGGGACCTCGCGCGGCGGCGCGCCGCCGTCCCAGAGGACAAGGTAGAGCAGACCGCAGCGGTCCTCGCGGGACATCTCGGCCTGCAGCAGCGGAGGCGGCGGATTGTCCAGCAGCGCTCGCAGAAACTCGAAGCCGACAACTCTCGATGCTTCGTAGCCGGTGGTCGCGGCCCACGATGGCAGGATGCCGGCGTCAGCTCGCGCCCGGTCGGACAGGCCCACGTCGTGTGCCAGTGCGGCGGCGAAGAGCACATTTCGCGCGGCAGGAGGGCAGTCGGGCAGGAGCCCGAGGTGTTGAAGTTGACCGAAGACGGAGGCCGCGATGTCGGCGACCTTCCGGGCATGCGAGGGCCCGCGACCATAGTCGTAGCATCGCGCGGCGAAATCGATGGCCCGGACCTGGCCTTCGGTCATCTGTTGTGGAACATAAGCATAGACGATGCGGGTCGGGAATACCATATACTGCGGGTGCATCTGTGCGCTCCCTCGGCCGGTTACGGACAGTCTGCTCAGTCGACAGCCCGGCTATGTCTGTGCTAGCGTGCCTGCCTGTGATACAACCGGCGCGCGGACGTACAAATGCCTGGAATCTCTCCGGCGGCCCCGTGCGAGACGCGCCGCCGCGGAAGGAGTGCTGCATGAAGAAACACCTGGTACTGCTTGCGACCCTGCTGCTGGCGTTAGCGCTGGCCGCACCGGGTTGTGCCGCGAATGAAGAGGGCGGCCAGTCGCCCGAGGGGATTCTCAGCCCCGAGCAGGCCTTTGAGCTGGTGCTCGACAAGCTACGCGAGGCGTATCCGGACAAGGCGCCGGGCGCGGGCGTGACATGGAAGTCGGAGGAGGTCGTCGTCACCGGGCACGGTGGGGAACCGGTGGTCGGCGCGTCGAGGATGCGCATCTACTCGGAGGACTGGGACGCGCTCGTCTCCTGGGCGCTCGTCAGTCCGGAGTACATGGTCTACAACGTCACCCTGAGGAGCCCCACGCTGGGCTGGTACTGGGAAGGGTACGTGGACGCGAATGGCGGAGCCATCGAGATCGAGGTCGCCCTGCAGAAGATGAGCGAGCAGATGGCGGGCGTGGTCGCCTGGGACTATATGGAGGCTTCGCCGACCTGGATGTTCGACGGCATCGAGGGGACGCTGGAGCAGGTTGAGGCGCGGAAGGATGAGAGCCCGTATAGCTGGACCTTCGTGTTCGAGTTTGAGAGCGCCCACGCCGGCTACGGCAATCGCGCCGGGCAGGTGCTGGCGCAGGTCGTCACGCCGCACCAGGCGGTCATCTCGGTTGGTGCGATGGAGGTGACGAGCGCGGTCATGGATGAGAAGTGGAACATGATGACGCAGTCGATGCTGTAGCAGGAGGAGCACCCTGAGAGCCCTGCGGCGCCAGGCTCAAGCACGTGGTGCCGCAGTGGCCTTCTCCAGATCGAGGCTCGCCGCAAGGCGGGCCTTCCTGTTGGCCTCAGGCCAGACAATGCGACGAGTCACCGCAGCGGTGCGTTCTTCTCCACAATCAGCGCAGTCGCTCCGGCCTCGAGGTAGAGCTGGCGGGTGGCGTCGTGGCAGGTCATGACGATGACCTGGCGATCCATCGCGAATTCCGCGAGGGCTTTCACCGCCAGAGGGCCGCGGTCGTCGTCGAAGTTGACGAGGATGTCATCCATGATGACCGGCAGCGGCTCGGCGTTCTGCTCGTACTGCGCGATGAGGCCGAGGCGCATGGCGAGATAGAGCTGCTCCAGGGTGCCGCGGCTCAGCTCTCCCGGTACCGCTCGTTCGCCTCCGGAGGCATCCCTCACGCGGAGCTCGTTGCCGCCGACGGGATTGAGCAACGTCGTGAATCGCCCTCCGGTAATGCGGCTGAAGGACTCCTGGGCCTCGCGGATGACGGCGGGCTGGCGCGTCGTCTCGTACCTGGAGACGGCCTGCTCGACGGCGCGAAGCCCGATGCGCGCGCGAATCCAGTCGCGGTGGGCATCGCGCAACTGCTGCCTCAACTCCTCCGCCTCGGTCTCCCAGGCGAGGAGTTGCTCGCTCGAGACGAGCTCACTCAGCTCAGTGTCCAGGCCGCCGATGCGCTGGTTCACGGCAGCCAGTCTGCCTTCGACCGTGGCCAGTTCCTCTTCTATGCCGGAAAGGCGCGCAGCAAGCTCCTCGGGACTCGTCGACTCGAGAGAAGCGAGAAAGGCGCCGTAGGACTCACCGACGCCCGCGGCGGCCTGGATGGCGAGCCGGCTCTTCGCAACGTCGGAACGCAACTGGCGCGCCCTGGCGGAGCGTTTGTACAGCGCCACGAACTCCTCGGCGTCGGACACACCGTGTCTGCGGAGGAACCCATCGAACGCCGTCCGGGCCGCCGCAAGCTCGGCCGTGAGCGAGGCACCCCTTCCTTCGAGTTGCTCAATCTCCCGGCGCACGGTCTCGCTCCGGGTTCTGAGGTCCTGCGCGTTGTCCAACCGTGCATCCATGGTTTCGATGCCCGCGGCGATGTCGGCTGCAGGCACCGGCTCCGCGAGTGCTGCGCCTACTGAGGCGAAGAGACCTTCGGTCGTCTCCACCACGGTCTTCATGTTCCTGATTCGGACGTTTCTCTCATCGACTTCTCTCAGGCTGACCTGCAGCGCCCGGAGAGCCTGAAGCTGTCCGGCGACCGCTTCAGGGGAGAGCGACGGCGCAAACCCGAGCGATTCCACGAAGGCGGCCCAGGCGGAGCGCTCCTCTTCGAGCAGCCGGGCGGCCTCACGTCGCTCCTGCTCCAGTTCCTCGATAGCCTTGTCCCGCAGCGGTCCGGATGACGAGCCGAGCGAAAGCGCCACGACCAGTCCCAGGGCAGCCGCGACTCCCGAGAGAACTGCAGGAAGCGCCTGACCGCTGCGGCCGAAGTAGACACAGCCGGCGACACCGAGTCCGAGGATGGCGAGACCCACAGCGCGATAGACCGCCGGAAGGCCCGGCCTGGCGCGGGATGCCCGTGTCTGGACCCGATAGTCGTCCAGCCGGTCTGCGGCCTTCTCCGCGGCCTTTTCCCGGGTCTGGAGGGCATCCTGGCGCCGGCGCAGGGCATCGCCCTGCTCATCGGTGAGGTTGAACGACCTCACCCGCTCTTCGGTCCAGCCTGCGCCGAGCGCTTCGACGCTGCGCCGGACCTGCGCCAGAGCCTCCTCCTGGTCTCGAGTGAGTACGGGCAGGTCACGTCGCGCGTCACGGTACTGCGCCAGGCTGCGCGACAGGGCTTTGATCTCCTTCTCGTGCTGCAGCAACGCCGGGTCGAAGGCCAGCGACGCGGCCTCCGTGCGCTTCGACGCCAGCCGCGCCTGGGTCTCCTTCAGCTTCTCATCCAGTGAGGCGACAGACTGCCGGCCCCTCTCCAGGTCATGCATCGACTCGTCCGGCAACTCGGGCACGGCGCCCAGGTTCGCCAGCTCCTGCTCTGCGGCGCGGAGGCCGGCGAAGGTCGGATAGAGGCTCTTCCGGCCTGCAAGGGTACGCTGCCCGGCCTGGAGTTCCCTCTGCTGCTGCCGCAGGCGCTCGCTCTCCGCAGCGAGCCGCTCGCGCTCGCGGGCAGCCTCGTCGTACCCGGCGAGCTGCGCTGTCCTCTCCCGGATCTTTCGCTCCAACTGGGTGAGATTGCCGGCGATGACGTTCATGCGCTGGGTGCTGCCGCGGGGCTTGAAGAGCTTCTCGGCGGCATCGGAGAAGGTCTCCTTGAGCTTCGTGACGGACACCTCTCCGAGGCCGAGACCCGCGCCGTAGAGCCGGTCCTTGACTTCGGGGAGCGCGAGAGGGTTGTCGTCGTGAAGCTGCGTGAGGGCGACCGAGAACAGGTTCTGATAGAGGTCCGATGAGGCGTTTCCGAGGGCGGCGTAGAAGGCGTCCTGGGTGAGGGCGGCGCCGCGTTCGTCCTCGACCGAGACGGCGCCACCGCTCTTGCCGGTGGTCCTCGAGATGGTGAGGATGCGCCCGTCCCGCATCTCGCAGACGAGCTGGCCGCCGTACCGTCCGCCGCGCACGTTCGGATACGGGTTGTCATCGCCCCGCTTCGTCGGGAAGCCGAAGAGCACGCGCCGGACGAACTCCAGCAGCGTTGTCTTCCCGAACTCGTTCGGACCGTGGAGGACGTTCAGACCGGGAGCGAGGCCGCGCACGCGCGTATCGGCAAACGTGCCGAAGCCCCAGACCCGCAACTCTCTCAGCCGCATGTCAGTCTTCCGTCACCGCCAGGTCGAGCGTCCGGCGCATCGCCTGGGCGGCAAGCTCCCGGACTTCGTCGGGCGGCAGAGTGTGCAGGTAGCGCCTGCCGCCCCACGAGGAGAGCTCCAACTCCAGGTCATCCCGAAGGTGTCCGAGTTCATCCTCGCTGAGGGACAGCAGCCCATCGAAGACCGAGATCAGGTCGCCGACGAAGTCCTGTCGCTGCCTCTGCACGCCGATGTCGTAGGTGCCCTGCGTCTCCACCGTCAGGCGCTCGAGCCAGACCCAGGGGTCGAATGTCAGCAACTCCTCGCGGAGGTCCGCCACCAGCTCCGGCGCCGCGCCGGCCCGCGCGAGCTGGCGATGGAGCGAAGTGCGGCCGCCAAGCGACAACCGCGCCACGAGAGGCCGGCCGTCCGCCGCAGCCGCCGCAACACGGCAGTGCTCAGTGACCACTCGCCGCGCGGCATCGACGGACGCACATGCGGAGATGTCGACGGCACCCTGATGGAACCGCACCGCATCGGTGGGAACGAAACGCACGTCCGGCGTCCTGCCGCCGGCAACCGTCACAAGGCAGCAGCCCTTCGCTCCGGTCTCGTTCGGCTGCCGGCTCTGCGAACAGCCGGGGTAGACGATGGCTGGCGAGTCCGTCCTGAGAACCCGGTGCGCGTGCACGTGGCCGAGAGCCCAGTAGGTGAAACCCGTGGACGACAGCTCCTGCACCGTCGCAGGAGCGTAGGGCAGGTGGGCCGTGTCCCCGCCGACGTTCGCATGGAGGACCGCGACGGATGGAAGCGAAGGGTCCGGCCTCTCGAACCGGCGGGAAAGGTTCTCCGTAACAGCTTCTTTCGGATAGCTGATGCCGTGCACGGTGGCGATGGTCGAGCCAGCACGAATGACTGGACAATTGTCAACTGCTTCCGGTCCGAACGTGTGGACCGCCTCCGGCCAGTCGAGCGTGTTGCTCCAGCCGCTCAGGGGATCGTGGTTGCCGAAGGCGACGAACGAGGGAATGCCGCGCTCGGCGAGCCGCTCGAGGCCGTCGCGGAAGCGGAACTGCGCTCGCAGGCTGCGGTCGGAGCTGTCATAGACATCGCCCGCGACGACGACGAAGTCGACCTGCTCCCGCACGGCGAGGTCGACGATGGTGGTCCAGGACTGAAAGGTGGCTTCGTTCAGCGCCCTGCCGACGTCGGGGGCGACGTCCGAAACGCCCCTGAACGGGGTGTCGAGGTGCAGGTCGGCGCAGTGGACGAATCTGACGGTGCTCATGTCATGGCGGCCACGGGAGAGGGGGCTGAGGCGATTATACCCCGGGACGTCCGCCGGTGGACAGCAGGCTGGCGCGCAGTCCGAAGCGGGATGCGACCTATCGGTGCGCGAAGATGATGGTCACCCGGTAGTTCTCGATGCTGAGGAGCTCGAGGCAGGTAGGTCCCGGACCGCAGTCCGGGCCCGTAGCGGGTGGGCGTTCGATCCACGTGACCTCCGGCTTCACCGGTTGCTGGCCGGAGAACCCTCCCGCGAACCCGGCGGCGGCGTTGTTGCTGTCCCAGCTATCCAGTTGAATGCCGCTCCCGCCGACGGCGTAGCGCAGCAGGCCGCCGCAGGTGTAGTCCCACTGGTCCTCCCAGAGGAACGAGACGACCTCCGGCTTTGCGGGGTCGACGGTCACGGTCAGGCTGCCGTGATTGACGGTGTGGTAGCGGCCACCCGGTTCGTGCTCTTCGCTCCAGGTTGCCTTGAACGTGTTGCCGTAGAAGGCGCCCCGGTAGCTGCCCCCGAGCGTCTTGCCTGACGGCTCAGCCAGCTCTCCCGTCGCCACGTTCCGTGTTCCAGCGTCGAACTCCACGTGGAGGAAACACTCATTGAAGTCGAGTTGCCGGGACGCGGGCGCCGGCTCAGGCTGAGTTCCACTGGCCGAGACCCTGACCCAGTTGAAGTCGCACCACGTCCAGCCGTCGGCGAACATCTCCTCCACAAGGAAGCCCAGGTAGGACTCTCCCTCCGCCGCAACCACCTCGGAGGCACTCCCTTCGGCGAGACCCACGATGGAGGGAGGATTGCCGTAGCGGAACACCGTGAGGCGGGCGAGAGAGCCGGGAGTGGGGTACTGCAACTCGAAGCGGAGCCGTCTCGTCTCGCTGGTGATGCCGCGGAGGGTATCGAGGGCGTACGTGTCCAGCTCGGCGCCGTTGGCGTCCAGCTCGGTCACGCTGATGATGTAGTTGGGGAAGTGCGCGTCGAGCGTTCCTCCCTTGTATTCCGTCCAATAGCTCTGCACCCTGCTCACGTCGAAGAAGGAGATGTCACCCTGGTAGTAGATTCGCTCATATGAGGTGTCGTAGGGACCGAGCCTGCCGTCGTTGAACTCAATGGTGGCGTCCGTCTTGCCGGGAAAGTTCGGATCGGCGATCAGAAGCGTGTGGTCCTTCACGCCGTAGCAGAGCACGGAATGGCCTTCGCCCTCGTCGGTATAGAGGCCCAGCAGTTGGGGTGCCTGCGTCACATACAGCGCCAGAGCGGTGAGGTAGAACTGTCGTGCCGGAACGGCCGCGGACCGCTCGGGAGCCAGGCGCGCAATACGTACCGCCATGGCGTCGACGACGCTACCCTTCTCTGTCCCGGAGCCAACGGAGTTGGCCACCGAGCAGAGCTGTATGGCCCAGCGGTCGTCCTGCCAGAAATCCGGCGTGCCCATGCCTCCTGGCAGTCCGTTCTCGTACTCCTTCCGGAACAACGGCGTGCCCTGGATGCCGCGTTCAACCAGGTAGTAGTACAGCGAGGTGACGGACATCCCGTGGCAGTAGCCCTCAGGCGTCTCGACGGAGCCGGCGTTCGGCAGGTTCCAGGTGTCCTGCCCCGGCTTGAACCCCGTGGTCACATCGAGGTAGTCCAGGCCCAGCGGGAGCTTCTCCGCCGACGGCACGAGACGCTCATAGGGGGCAGAGAGAGCAATGATGGGGCAGAGATGTGTGCCGAGCATGGTCAGCGTTCCCTCGGTCTCCTCGAGGGTCGGCAGTCCCTTCAAGGTCTGAGTCTCCTCGTCGAAGACGAAGAGCGAGGCGAACTGCCCCTCCGGCACATCCACGGGTATCGTGACGGCGATGAGCCCGTCGGAATGGACCGTGGTGCTCGCATCGAGGTGGATGAGAGGCGAGAGGACTGCGACTCCTTCAGGAGCGTCGAAGCTCTCGATGGGTTCGTAGGAGAGATCGAACGTGACGGACTGATCGTATGAGCCGGAGGGCACCTCGAGAGCGAGGCCATCGAGCGGTCCGCCGGTGCCGGTGACGACGAGCGAGCCCCCTTCCGGCCCGATCTGCCCCGCGCCGACGGCGACGCGGTCGCCTCTCTCCAGCGACACGGTGACTGGCGAGTTGCCGGCTCCGTCGCTCAGCTTCGACGGCAGGGCCGGTCCCCATCGCAGGAGGACGAATACGACGACTACCACGCATGCCAGGCCGGCGGCGAGTGGCCGGACGTGGCGTGGCCACCGCGTCGCAGGCGACGTCCCGGTGCGCGCTGCCGCGGCCGGAAGGCGAGTGCCCCGGCGGACTTCCAGGATGGCCTCAAGCTCGGCCGGGGTCTCGGCATCGAGAACCGCCTGAAGGCGTTGTGCCCGCTCGCCACGCAGCGAACCCAGCGTGGCTGAGAGCTCCTGCTTGATGCGAGCTATCTCGTGTTCTGCTGCGAGGATGCGGTCGATGTACTCCTGCCGCAATTGCCTGCGAGCGTCGCCGGGCACCGAGTCGGAGTCCTGCAGCACGTCGAGCTTGTGCAGCAGGCGTCCCGCCTCCTCCCGCCTTCGTAGTGCTTCGAGAAGAGTCGATTCGTCAGCAGCCATGGGACAAGGGACCTTTCACGAGGCAGCCGAAGCCTCGACAGCGCGGCCTCGTTGTACGGGCGTCGCAGGAGAGAGTGTTCGCTACGGGGTGCGTCATTGCTGCTCCAGGGGACTGTGCGTGCAACGAGGCAGGCCGCATGGCTCTACGTGGAGCCGAGCTGTTCCAGGGCGACGCGCGGCGCAGCGGCGCCGGGCTCAAGCTTCAGGGCGCGTTCGAATGCCGCTCTGGCGCGCTCGACGTCGCCCAGGCGCAGCAGCACGACGCCGTGGTGATGGGCAAGTTCCGCGGTCTGGTATTGCGGGAGCTCGGCGACCAGACGGTCGAAGTACATAACGGCTCTCTTCAGTTCCCCGAGGGCTGCGTAGAAGACGGCCCGGTCTCTCCATGCCTGGGCGAGGTCGTCAGGCTGCAGCTCCATCTCGTCGAGTTCCCGGCTCTCGGTTTGAGCGTCTCGCAGCGTGCCGGCATCCGCCCGGGAAGACGTGTCCTCTTCTCCGATGAGATGGAGGTACCTGGCGCGACAAAGCTCGGCTGTGGCCGCGTCGCCCAGTTCTCTCAGCAGGGCGCCGGCCTCGAGCCACGGCGGAGGATAGAGCACATCGAGCGACACAGCGTGTTCCGCTGACAGGCGTGCGCGCTTTCCCCGTCCGGCTCCCTTGAGTCTCCACGCTTCGAGCAGCCAGGTGTCAGCGCGGTCGGTCGCCAGCGTCTTCAGCTTCTGAATCACAGCCGTTGCCGCCACGGCATCCCCGGCTCCAAGCAGCAGTCGTGCCCTGGTGATGAGACCGTCCACGTGCTCGGGCTGGATGGTCAGCAGCCGGTCAAGCGTCTCGGCCGCTGCCGCGTCGTTCTTGCTCAGCGCCTGAGCCGACGCAAGGTCGTTCAGAGCCTCGACATCGTCCGGCCTCGCCTGGAGCGCCGCACGCAGGTGCTCCTCGGCCTCGGCGGGCCGCTGCAGCGCAAGGAGCGCTCGTCCAGCGAAAGCGTGCGCCGAGGGTGAATCCTCGAGCGCAAGAGACTCCAGGAACAGGGCGAGACCTTTCTCGAACCTGCCTCTGCGGCAGTGAGACCTGCCTGCGTCCACCAGGAAGGCCGCGCGGTCCGGGATTGCGCCGAGCGTCTCGCTCCAGGCTCGGGCGTCATCGTTGCCGGGTTCCTCCGTCAGCGCGAGTTGCACGTAGTCACGCGCCTTCTCCAGGTCCAGTGCGAAGTACGCGGCGCGAGCCAGGTTGAGGTAGCCCTCGGAGGGCGCCATGCCGAGGCGCTGAGCCTGCGTGAAGGCGCGGGCGGCGACCTCCCCGTTGCCGCAGGCGAGGGCGGCAGTGCCGAGCAGCATCCACGGCGCCGGAAGGTCTGGCCGGGCTGTGGTGGCAAGCTCAAGGAAACGGATAGCCTGCTCGTCTCTATCGAGCGTCATGAGAGCACGAGCCTTGCCCACCAGGGCGCCAACCTCGCGCGGTGCGTTCACGAGCGCATCGTTGAACGCCTGGAGGGCGCCTGCCGGGTCGCCGTCCGCCAGCAGTGATTCGCCTATCTCCAGCAGCGTCGCCGTGTCGGCATCGTGAACGGTCGAACGTATCGCCATCGCCCTCCTAGAACCGCCGGGTGTAGCCCGCCATGCTGACGCGGCCCCCCGCTTGCTCTCCGTAGCTGACGAAGACGTTGCGCCAGCCGGCGCGGTACGTCTCGTCGTCGCCCTGTCGGGAGAAGCCCACAGTCCAGTCACGGTTGCGGACATCGGCGGAGAAGGTCCTCATCGTCTCGTCCTTCCCGTAGTTCAGCGTCAGTCCGAAGTTCTTCTGCTGGATGTCGACGCCGCCCCTGAAGCCGTGTCCGGCCGTGTTCGGCAACTGGTACTGCTGGGCCGAAACCTTGAATGTGGTTGGTGTACCGTCGATGGAGCCCCTCACCTTGCCGTCCACCAGCCAGCTGCCCTGCCGGCCGGCCCCGACCTTCAACTCACCCTTCTGTC
>CAZVCS010000070.1:0-10266 GCA_964625765.1 uncultured Dehalococcoidales bacterium
GCCATCACATCCGGAAGGAGGTGATGTGTCACTAATCATATGAACGAGTACACGGGCTTGACAAGTGGCTGAACGTGCCTCTACAATCCGGCCACAGGTTGATTCCTGTGCAACTGAGATGAACGTCTTCCGGGTTTTGTTCGGCTATTATTGGTACTTTTATCGGACCCGTACGCCCGGGAGCGGTCTTGTCACGTAGCGCAACGTAACAGTCACGAGAACAAGAAGAAGGACCCTCCCGGTGGGAGGGTCCTTTCTTTTTGAGCGAGAGCCGGACCCGGCATGAATGGAGGAACGTTTCGATGATAATCATGAGGACCGATGCGACGGATGAAGACATCCGGAGGGTTGTTGCCGAGATAGAGCGGGCAGGACTGCGCGCCGACGTCTCGCGCGGCGACTATATTACCGTCATCGGGCCGGTCGGAGACGAGCGCAAGCTCCCGTTCGACAAGATTGCCACGCTTCCGGGAGTCAAGGAAGCCACGATGGTCGAGACGCCCTACAAGCTCATCAGCCGGGAGTACGCGCGCTTCTACGGCGAACCTGGAGCCCACAAGACGGTCCACATCGGTCATGTTCATATGGGCAATGGAGAGCCGGTCATCATCGCCGGTCCCTGCGCGGTCGAAAGCCGGGGACAGCTCATGCGCATCGCGGAAGAGGTGAAGAAGGCTGGTGCTCATGTCCTGCGAGGAGGCGTCTTCAAGCCGCGCAGCTCAGTGCACGCGTTCCAGGGACTTGGCGCAGCCAGCGCGGAGGACGCTGAGGAGGCGCTCAACTGGCTGCGGGAGGCCGGAAAGGCGTTCGACATGCCGGTCGTCACCGAGGTGCGCGGCGAGTCGATGGTCGACCTCATCGCGAAGTATGTCGACATAATGCACATCGGCGCTCGGAACATGTACGATCAGGATCTGCTGGTGGCCGTCGCCCGGCAGCACAAGCCGGTGCTGCTGAAGCGGCACTTCGGCGCGAGCATCGAGGAACTGCTGTCGTTCAGCGAGTACATCGCGGCCGAGGGCAACAAGGACATCATCCTGTGCGAGCGCGGCATCGTGCCCATGGGCAAAGGGAAGAGCTACACCCGCTACACGCTGGACCTGGCGGCTGTGCCTGTCATCCACAACGAAACCTACCTGCCGGTTATCGTCGACCCGAGCCACGGCACCGGGCGCAGGGACCTCATCTTCGACATGAGCTGTGCGGCAATCGCCGCCGGAGCCGATGGGCTGATGATCGAGGCCCACTATGACCCTTCGGAGGCACTCGTAGATGGCCCCCAGATGGTAACGCCGGACGAGCTGAAGAACATCATCGAGGCCTGCCGCAAGGTCCACAAGACGGTGAGGAAGTCCTGAGACGTGAGAACGACCCATGTCTGGTGTTCCGGGAACCTGTACCGGCTGAGCGTCGGGTCCGGCGCGCTGAGGCTGCTTGGCGACGAACTCGACCGGCTCGGCTTCTCGGGAACCGTCGTGGTCGTGACCGACGAGACGGTGAATGAGCTGTACGGCCACCGTGTAGAGTCATCTCTGCGTGAGGCGGGATTCAGGCCCGCTTTCGCCGTCATTCCCCCGGGCGAGAGCTTGAAATCGCTCGAGACCGCAGGGATGCTGTACGGGCGTCTGAACGAGCTCGGGGCCGAGAGGACGACGCCGCTGGTGGCACTCGGAGGTGGGGTGGTCGGCGACCTGACAGGGTTCGTGGCGGCCACGTACTTCCGCGGGCTGCCGCTGGTGCATGTGCCGACGACGCTCCTGGCTCAGGTGGACAGCAGCATCGGCGGCAAGGTCGCCGTCAACCACGGTATGCTGAAGAACAACGTCGGCGCCTTCCACCAACCGGCGGCGATCGTGTCCGACACGTCCACGCTGGCGAGCCTGCCTGAGCGCGAGTTCGGCAACGGCCTCGCCGAGGTCATCAAGAGCGCCGCCATACGGGACGAAGGCTTCTTCCAGTATCTGGAGTCGGAGGTTGACCTGATCGAGCAACGGCAGGGAGCCGTGCTGGAGAAGGTCGTCGCCGTCACCGCCGGCATCAAGTCGGCGGTGGTACAGGAGGACGAGCGGGACCAGGGCCTGCGGAATATCCTGAACTACGGCCACACGGTCGGCCACGGCGTCGAGTCCGCGTCCGGCTTCTCCCTCTGCCATGGTGAGGCTGTCGCCATCGGCATGGTTGCTGCAGCGCGCATGGCGGCCACAATGGGAGTGTGTGAGGATGCTGTTGTGGAGCGGCTGAGGCATCTGCTCGTGCGGTTCGGCCTGCCGGTTGGGATGCCCGACGGGATCGACCTCGGCGCGGTGACTGCGGCGATGGGCCGGGACAAGAAGATGCTGCGGGGGCGCCTGCGATTCGTACTGCCGACGCGGATAGGTGAGGTGGTGGTTCGGGACGACGTGCCGGCCGAGCTTGTCGAGGAGGTGCTGCACACGTCCTATGCTGCTGCCTGACATCTGCGCATGCATTACGTCGGTCGAAGACGCGGGCACCGCCAACGCGGTGCGCGACCTCGTGTCTCTCTACGAGGTGCGTATCGACCTCATCGGTTCGGATTGGATCCGCGTTGTCTCGAACCTGCCGCACCCTTGGATTGCCTGCGACCGCGTCGCAGCCGAAGGCGGGGCCTGCGGCAAGCCCGAGGAGGAGCGGCTCAGCGAGTTGCGCCGGGCGGTGGAGTTGGGAGCCGCCATCGTGGACGTCGAGCTGGCTTCGCCCGGAGTTGAGTCGTTTGTTGCCGGCATCAAAGGCGCCGCACGCGTTATCGTCTCGCACCACGACCTCACGCACACTGGTACCGAGGATGAACTGGTGAGACTGGTGGAACGCGAGCATGGGGCGGGCGCCGACATCTGCAAGGTGGTGACAACGGCCACTCGGGCGAGCGACAATGTGGTCGTGCTCAACGTTGCCAGGCGCTTCGCCGGCCAATCGGTGGTCTCGTTCGCCATGGGGCCGCTGGGGATAGCCAGCCGTGTTCTCGGTCCTCTGGCCGGAGGAGCGTTCGCGTATGCTTCGCTGGCCGTGGGGCATGAGTCCGCGCCGGGACAGCTCACCGTGACCGAGTTACGTCAGATCTACGAGGCGCTGGGGGCGCGCACGCGTGCGCATCTCCGGTAGCACCCGCGTCTGCGGCATCGTCGGCGACCCCGTCGAGCACTCCATGTCGCCTGTGATGCAGAACGCGGCCTTCACCCACGCAGGGCTGGATTTCGTCTACGTTCCATTCCGTCTACCGCGTGGCTCGGCCCGCGCCGCCGCGGACGCGATGAGGTCAATGGGCATCCGCGGGCTGAACGTGACCGTGCCGCACAAGGTCGACATCATGCCGTACCTGGACCGCGTCGACTCGCCAGCTCTCCGGATTGGGGCGGTGAACACCATCGTAAACGATGGAGGGCTGCTGCTGGGCTACAACACGGATGCGGTGGGGTTCATGCGTGGCCTGAGTGGCGCCGGAGTCGAGGTTGGCGGGGTGCGGGTCGCGGTGCTCGGCGCCGGAGGCGCCTCGCGCGCCGTAACGCTGGCGCTGGTGGATGCCGGCGCTCGCGTGACAGTGCTGAACCGGGATGCCGAACGGGGGGCTCTACTCGCCGGCGACGTGTCGCGGAAGGCCGGACGCCCTGTGGAACATGCCGGACTCTCCACCGAAAGCCTGCTCACGGTGCTGCAGGAGGCGTCTCTCCTTGTGAACACGACGACTGTGGGGATGCACCCCGATGTGGGTGCGTCGCCCGTCGGCGTGGAATGCCTGAGTCCGGACCTCACCGTATGCGACATCGTGTACAACCCGCCTGAGACGAGCCTCCTGCGGCTGGCGCGTGAGCGCGGCTGTCGAACCATCGATGGCGTGGAGATGCTGATTGGGCAGGGAGCTCTGGCATTCGAGCTGTGGACGGGGGCGCCGGCGCCCATCGAGGTCATGAGGTCGGCCGTGCGCGAGGAGCTCGTGCGTGCCTCGCACTAGCGTCGCTCTCATCGGCTTCATGTGCGCCGGGAAATCCACCGTTGGCCGGCTGCTCGCGGCCCGGCTTGACAAGACGTTTGTCGAGACGGACGCGCTGGTTGAGCAGAAGGCAGGGATGCCGGTCGCCCAGGTCTTCAGTTCGTTCGGCGAGCAGCGCTTCAGGGAAATGGAGGCAGACGTGGTGGCCGACGTCGCCATGATGCAGGATGCGGTCATCGCCTGCGGCGGCGGTGTGGTCCTGAGACGGTCAAACGTCGAGCGGCTCAGGGCCGGAGCGGTTCTCGTCTACCTCGATGTCTCTCCGGAAGTGGTGCTCCAGAGGCTCGGTCCTCCTTCGGATGTGAGGCCGCTGCTCAGCGGTGAAGACAGGGAGGAGCGTGTGCTGGAGCTGATGCAGCAGCGGCGGCCGGTCTACCTCGCGTCGGCTGAGCTGTCGGTGGACACGTCCCGCATGTCGCCGGGTGCGGTAGCCACGCTCGTTGAGAAGCTACTGAAGGACCATGAACGCACACATTGCGAGGAGTGAGCCGCGCGGCGCCGTGGCTGTGCCCGGGTCCAAGAGCTACAGCATCCGGGCCGCTGTCTGCGCCGCAATCGCTCGCGGGGACAGCGTCATCGAGGACATGCTGGTCTCGGATGACACCGACGCTGCCCTCGAGTGCGTCGACGCTCTTGGGGCCCTTGTCCGTCGTGAGGAGGGGCTGGTTCTCATACGGGGTGGCACGCTGCACCCTGCCATCTCGCTGCCGTGCCGCGAGTCCGGGGCCACCTTTCGATTTCTGCTGGCACTGGTGGGTACGATCCCCGGGAGCACGGTGCTGCGTTGTGCGCCCTCACTGGCGCGGCGACCGCTCGCGCCTCTGCTCGATTCGCTCCGGCAGATGGGGATCGAGTGCGAGTTCGACGTGGCTGACGGCAGGGCTCTCGTCTCGGGTCGCCAGCTTGCATCCGCGAACGTCGTGCTGCGCGGCGATACCAGTTCGCAGTTCCTGTCGGCGCTGCTGCTGGCTGCGCCGCGCTTCAGCGATGGTCTGTCCATCGAGTTGTCCACGCCGCTGGTCTCGCGGCGCTACGTCTCCATGACACGAGCGTGCATGCAGGAGTTCGGCGTCGATGTGACCGTTTCGCCGGACGGGCACCTTTTCACTGCAACCGGCAGAGAGTACCGGCCGGCGCGCTATCGGGTCGAAGGTGACTGGTCGGCTGCCTCAACGCTGCTCGCCCTGGGGGCCGTCGCGGGTGACGTAACGGTGACCAATCTGGGACCGGCGAGCCTGCAAGCAGATGCGGCCATGGTGATGCTGCTGCGGGCGATGGGCGCCGACGTGTCGGTCGACGGCGAGTCGGTGACCGTGCGGAAGTCTGCGTTGCGAGGCGCGACGTTCGACCTGTCTGAGTGCATCGACCTGCTTCCCGCGGCGGCGGCCCTCGCGGCGCGCGCTGAGGGCGCCACCACGCTGACCGGCGTGGGACGGGCAAGAGAGAAAGAGTCGGACCGCCTGGCTGCCATGACCGACGGCCTTCGACGCTGCGGCATCGAAGCGGAGGCGACCGGCGACGATATGCGCATCAGGGGTGGCGCGGGCCACGGTGCTGTAGTATCGTCTGCGGGAGACCACCGCATTGCCATGGCCTTCTGCGTGCTGGGCGCGGCTGCCGGCGACGTGACGGTTCAACACGCGGAGTGCGTGGCCAAGACGTATCCGGGCTTCTGGCAGGATGTGCAGGGTCTGGGCGTCAGGGTGGAGATGGATGAGCAATAGCATCGGAGACCGGTTCCGCGTGACGAGCTTCGGCGAAAGCCACGGGCCGTGTGTCGGCGTGGTCGTTGACGGGTGCCCGGCCGGAATCGTGCTCGACGCGGACATGGTGCAGACAGAGGTAGACCGAAGAAGCTCGTCAGGCCAGCCGGGCGCGACACCCCGGCGCGAGCCTGACCGGGTCCGCGTGCTCTCCGGCCTGTACCGGGGGCACACGACGGGCGCCCCGATATGCATGGTCATCGACAACACCAGTCAGGACTCGAGGCCGTACGCGCAGTTCGCGACTGTGCCCCGGCCCGGCCATGCGGACTACACGGCCGGCGTCAGGTACGGTGGGTGGAACGACCCTCGCGGCGGCGGACGCTTCTCTGGCCGGATCACCGCCGGATTCGTGATGGCTGGAGCTGTGGCGAAGGCCGCCCTGCGCACGGCTGGCATCCAGGTGTGCGCGCACACGACGGCGATAGGAGAAGTGCAGGCCCGCCCGTGTTTGCCGGACGAGGTTCCTGCGAAGAACCGGACGAATGACGTCTCGTGTTGCGATGATGGCGCGGCACCAGCAATGAGTGAGGCCATCGAGGCGGCGCGCGCCGCGGGCGATAGCATCGGAGGTGTGGTCGAGTGCGTGGCCCTCGGCCTTCCGGCCGGCATCGGAGAGCCGGTGTTCTCGAGCGTGGAGAGCGAGGTTGCCAGGGCGCTCTACTCCATCCCGGCTGTGAAGGCGGTCGAGTTCGGCGGCGGTTTCACGCTCAGCCGCATGCGCGGCTCCGAAGCGAATGACCCTTTTGCGGTGGTGGAGGGCCGCGTTGTGACCACGAAGAACGATGCCGGCGGTGTGCTCGGAGGCGTCACCACCGGAATGCCGCTGGTCGTGCGGGCTGGATTCAAGCCGACGCCGTCGATCTCACGTACGCAGAACACGGTGGACCTCGACTCAATGACGGAGACACCGCTGACCGTCGCCGGCAGGCATGATGCCTGCATCGTGCCTCGGGCGGTGGTGGTTGTCGAGGCCATGGTGGCCGTGGCGCTGTGCGACCTGGGACTTCGCTGCGGTGCGATACCGCGGGTAGTGAGATGAGTATGGATGAGATGACCACGGACGAACTCAGACAGAAGATAGACGCCCTGGACGAGGAGTTGGTGCGCCTGCTGGCGGAGCGCGTGCACGCATCACAGCTCATCGGCAAAGAGAAGGAGAAGGCCGGGCTGCCGGTGCTCGACGCGGCGAGGGAGCGACGGGTGCTCGATAGCGTTCGCGCCCGCGCTGCTTCGTACGGAATTGATGAGCGCGACATGGAGCGCATCTACGAGCGCATCATGGATGCGACCAAGGCGGTGCAGCACACGACCGTCGCGTTCCAGGGAGAGCCCGGGGCGTTCAGCGAGGAAGCGGCACTGGTCTTCTTCGGCAGGTCCGTGACGCCGTTTCCATGTGAGACGTTCGACGGCGTGTTCACCTCGGTCGCGGATGACCGCACGCGCTTCGGAATCGTGCCGGTGGAAAACTCGTCCGAAGGCAGCATCAGCCGTGTCTACGACCTGTTCCTGGAGCACGACGTGCGCGTCTGCGGCGAGACGGCGCTCCGCATCGTCCATTGCCTCATCGCGGCGCCCGGCGTCGCACTCGGACAGGTACGCCGCGTGTTCTCACATCCCCAGGCGCTCGGCCAGTGCCGCAACTTCCTGTCCCACCTCGGATGCGAGCTGGTGCCCACGTACGACACGGCCGGCAGCGTCAAGATGCTGCGTGACCAGGGGTTGACGGACGCCGCTGCCGTGGCCGGCTCGCGCGCCGCAGAGCTGTACGGCATGCACGTTCTCGCCAAGGGCATCGAGGACCTTCAGAACAACTACACCAGGTTCTTCATCCTCTCGAAGCGGGACGTGCCGCCGTCGGGCGAGGACAAGACGTCGATCGTGTTCTCGGTGAAGCACGAGCCGGGCGCGCTGTACGAGGCGCTGCGTGTGCTGGCCGAGAAGCGGCTGAACCTCACGAAGATCGAATCCCGGCCCACGCGCCAGAAACCATGGGAGTACAACTTCTACCTCGACTTCGAAGGGCATCAGAAGGACCCGCACTTCGCCAGCGCTCTGGAGGCGATGGCGCCGCATTGTCTCTTCCTCCGCGTGCTCGGTTCGTACCCCAGGGCGAAGCCGGTGTGGAAGACGCTGTGAAGATCGCGATTGTCGGCGCTGCCGGGAAGATGGGAAGCTGGTTTGCCGTCTTGCTGCACCGCCACGGGCATGAGCTTGTGCTCGTTGGCAGGCGCCGTGAGCCGGTGGAACGGCTGGCGCTTGGCATGGAGCGCTGCACCGTGGGAGCATACGACAGCATCGGCGGTGCCGACGCGGTCATCGTCTCGGTGCCCTTGAACGTCGTCGACGATGTGCTGCGCGAGCTTGCGCCGTATGTGAAGGAGTCTCAGCCGGTTATCGACCTGAGTTCACTCAAGGTTGCGCCGCAGGCTTCGGCCGAGACGCACATGCCGAAGGCGTGTTTCCTTGGAGTTCATCCGATGTTCGGTCCGGGAGCCGACGGCTTCGCCGGCCACAATGTCATCCTCGTGCCTGGCAGCGCAGCGGCCGCCGCTCTGGCGGATAGGGTGAGGGCGTATGTGGAGCCCCTCGGCGCCCATGTCACGTCGGTGGAACCGGCCGAGCACGATGCGCTGATGTCGATTGTCCTCGGACTCCCCGCGCTGGCGGTTGCAGCCGTTGCGAGAACCATCCTCTCCACCGGGCGGCTCACGCAGGCGCGCGAAACCAGCGGCACATCGCTCGAAGTCCTGATGGCGCTCACTGAGAGCATGGTGTGCGGCGGCAGCGAGCTCTACGGCACGTTGCTCGCGGCGATGCCGGCTGCCCCGTCGGTCGCTGCGTCGTTTCAGGACAGTGCGGGGCACCTCGCAAAGCTCGTGGCCGAGGGAGACCGCTCCAGCCTCATTGCAGAGTTCGAGACGCTGGGGCGCGGTCTCACCGAATGCAGCCGCACGGCGGGCGATGCGTATGCCCGCATGTACGCGATGCTCGAAGCCCTGAAGCGATATCCGGCTACGCCTTCGAACTCCCGATAGGTGGCAGCCCCGCGACCTCTCGCATCGTGTTGATGAAGTAGACGAAGTTCTCGAACGGCACGTCGGGCGGCACGAAGTGGTCGACCGACGGGAAGTAGCCGCTTTTCTCCAGAAGGTAGGGGATCTTCGTCATCACCTCTTCGCGAATGGCATCCCGGCTCTTCATCAGGACGCGCTTGTCGATGTTGCCGCCGAGTATGGCGTCGCGGCCGTACTGCTTCCGCAGCGCCACGGCATCGTTGCCCGCCGCGCACTCAAGCGGCCAGAAGAAATTGATGCCGCTCTCTATCCACAGGGGGATGAGGTGCGTCAGGTTGCCGTCGCTGTCGACGAAGATGATATCCACGCCCTTCGACCGGAGCAGGTCGGTGATGCGCTTGTAGCGCGGCATCATGAACCGGCGGAACATCTTCGGTGAGATGAGCGGACCGGTCTTGAAGGCCATGTCCTCCCAGAACATGGCGCCGTCAACCCGGATCTTGCCCAGCGCCTTCGTGATGCACACCATCTCCATCTCGCAGAGGGTGTCCATCATGTCCTCGATGAGCACCGGGTCGTCGTGCAGAGCGAAGAGGAGCGGCTCAAGGCCCATCCACTCGCGCAGGAAGCCGAAGAAGCTGCCCACGTTGAGCAGCAGCGGTTCCTCTTTGGCGTTCATCCGCGCGGCGTACCCCTCCCAGTCGGCCGGGAAGCGTTCTGGAGAGGCCGGGTCGATCCGCTTCTTGTACTCCTGCCAGGTGGTCCTGTCCTTCACGGGATGGTCGAGGTACATGGGCATCTTCTGCGGGTCGCGCTTGTCGATGCGGACGGTCTGGCCACCCTCGTTGATGAGGGACAGGGTGTGCTCATCCTCGCCAAGCATCCTTATCTCGTAGGTCGGGATGATGGGAGGTATGGCGTAGACGTAGGTTTGGCCGAGCACCTCGAGGCGCTTGTCCATGTAGAGTCCGGTCTGTATTTCGCGCAGCACCCGGATGTGCTCGAACTGGAAGTAGTCGCGCAACGTGCGCGGGTCGGCGAGCTCGGCCGGCGCCCCCTGGCTGACCCAGACGCCGGGGGTCTCCATCCAGAAGTCGTTGAGCCACGGTGCGAGCAGGCAGAGGTCACCGCTTCGCTTGAAGCGGCAGATATCGAGGAAACGCTGCCTCAGGGAGTCTGCCATCCTGTGCCTCCTGTCGTGACGAATCAGGCTTTGACGAGTCGCTCGGCCTCGACGACTGCGGAGGCGCAGTCCGGGGCGAAGCCCTCGGCCCCGATCTGGTCCGCGTACTCACGCGTGATGGGGGCTCCGCCTATCATCACCCTGACGCGGTCTCTCAGCCCGGCTTTCTCGAGCGCAGCCAGGACCTCCGGCATGTTGGTCATGGTTATGGTCAGCAGGGCCGACATCGCGAGGATGTCGGGCGAGTGCGTCTTGACGGCATCGACGAAGGAGGAGACGGGCACGTCGACGCCGAGA
>CAZVCS010000071.1:0-10221 GCA_964625765.1 uncultured Dehalococcoidales bacterium
TTATCAGCACGGCCGGACTTTCGCAGCCCGCAATCGTCCCCGGGCGACACGAGGCGGGGAGATGACAGAGAAGACACACAACAAGGCCGCTCTGGAGGAGCGATACGACCGGTTCCGTGCCCTGCTCGATGCCGAGGACAAGGAGGCGTGCGTCCTCCAGGCGCTTGCATGGCTTGACGGCGGCGACCTGGATGTCGTCGACCTGTACGAGGGAATCCTGGCGCGTGCGGCCCGCGAGCAGCACTGCAGGCGGCGCGACCGGCAGTTATGTGTCTGGGAGGAGCACGTGCGCACCTCCATCATCCGCACCGTGCTCGAGTGCTGCTACCCCCACCTGATGAGGGAACGTCGCCGGCGCGAAGGGGACGTGTCCAGGGGCGGCGTCCTCATCGTATGTCCCACAGAGGAGTACCACGAGCTCGGGGCGCGCATGGCAGCCGACCTTTTCACGCTGTGCGGCTTCGACGTTACCTTTGTGGGGTCGAACACTCCCCAGCAGGACATCATCGAGGCGGCCTCCCTGACGCGGCCCGCGTTCGTCGGCGTGAGTGTGACCAACCCGTACAACATCCTTGCCGCCCGGCGTGTCATCCAGCAACTGCGCGATGTGCGGAGCCGCACGGCCGGCGCATTTCGAATCATCGTGGGCGGATACGCCTTCGAACACGACCCCCGACTGGTTGACGAACTCGGAGCCGACCAACTGGTGCGGGACTACGGAGACATCCGACGGCTTGCCGGGGGCATGACGTGAGCCTTCCTCTCCGCATCGCCATCCGATTCCTCATCTCCGGCAAAGCGCAGACGCTGCTCATCGTCGGAGGAATCGCCGTCGCCATCTCGGTACAGGTCTTCGTCGGGTTGCTGCTCGACAGCCTGCAGCAGGGGCTCATCGAGCAGACGGTGGGCAACTCACCCCAGATAACGGTGTCGTCAGCTGACGAGAACGTGACCATCGGCAGGTGGAACGAGGTCGTATCCGTCGCCGGGGGCCGGCCGGGCGTCAGCGCCGTGGGCGTCTCAGCCTCCGCTAACGCGTTCGTCAGAAAGGGCAACGATTCCATACCCGTGCTGGTGCGGGGACTGGACCCCGCTGCCGTGGCGAGCATCTACAACCTGGACTCCAACATCTATGAGGGGCACACTCTCTCCGGCGCCGGAGAAGCGCTCATCGGCCGTGACCTCGCCGACGAGCTCGAGATAGCGGTGGGGGACAAGCTCCAGGTCCGCACGCCGGCGGGTGCAGTCGTTGACTATGACGTCGCCGGCCTGTTTGACCTCGGCGTGGCAGCAATCGATGGCGGATGGGTGGTAACCAGCCTTCGAACGGCTCAGGGCCTGTTCGGCTTCGGCAACCGCGCCACATCAGTCGAGGCGAAGGTCGCTGACGTATTCACTGCGGACGTGCTTGCAGCCGAGATTGAAGGTCTATTGGCCGACGACAGTCTTGACGTCTCCAACTGGAAGGATGAGAACGAATCGCTGCTGAGCGCGATACAGAGCCAATCCGTCTCCAGCAACATGATCCAGTCCGTTATCATCGTCTCCGTGGCTATCGCCATCGCGAGCATCCTCTCGATCAGCGTGCTGCAGAAGCGGCGGCAAGTGGGCATCCTCAAGGCGATGGGCATCAAGGACCGCGCGGCCAGCCTCATCTTCGTCTACCAGGGGTTGCTCATCGGGCTCCTTGCCGCCGTTCTCGGGCTCGCCCTCGGCGTCGGCCTGCTCTACGGCTTCACAACGTTTGCCACCTCCGGCGGCGAGTCGGTTGTCGACTTCCGCTTCGACCCCGCGTTCGTCCTGCGCTCGTTCGTCATCGCCGTCGCGGCGGCAGGGCTTGCCGGCCTCATTCCCGCGCGCCGGTCGCTCCAGCTGACGCCCATCGAGGTCATCAGGGAAGGCTAGCCGCATGGGCAACGTGGTTGAACTGCGCAACGTGAACAAGGTGTACCGGGGCACACCCGACATACAGGTGTTATTTGACATAACTCTTGCCTTCCCGGACCACTCCTTCAACTCCATCGTCGGGGAGTCGGGGAGCGGCAAGTCCACGCTGCTCAACCTCATCGGCTCGCTCGACCGGCCCACAAGTGGCGATGTCATCATCGACGGCGCCAGCACAGCCTCGCTCAACTCGGACCGGCTGGCCGAAGTCAGGAACCGGACTCTGGGATTTGTCTTCCAGTTTCACTACCTTCTGCCGGAGTTCACAGCGATGGAGAACGTGCTGATGCCCTACGTCATCCGGCACGGGAAACCGGATCGGGCAGTCAGGGACTGGGCCGACGAACTCTTCGAGCTGGCCGGCATCGCGAAAGTGAAGAACAATCCCGCGATGAAGATGTCCGGCGGCCAGCAGCAGCGAACGGCCATCGTCCGCGCACTCATCAACAGGCCGAGGGTCGTCCTCGCCGACGAACCCACCGGCAACCTGGACTCGGAGAACACCGCCAACATCTACAAGCGCTTCAGGGAGATAAACGAGCGCTACGGCACGACCTTCATCATCGTGACGCATGACCGCCGGGTGGCCGAGCAGACCGACCGCATAGTCGAGGTCCGCGACGGCCGCGTACTGCTCGACATCAGCAAGTAGGGTTGGGACTCGGGACGCGGCAATTGTCCATGACACACCACGGGGGCGGACCCGGCGGGTCCGCCCCCGTTCATTGCTCAATCGTGGGTTCTAGAGCCAGGCGTGAGACTCGCGGTCGATGTTCTTGGTGCTTCCCTTCACCGGGATGCCCGCCAGCTTCTTCGCGATGTCTTTCGAGTGCTCGATGTTGTGGTCGCGATAGATGGCGACCTTCTCGATGACCGGAGAGCCGCCGCCGTGCAGGTAGTCAACCAGCTTGTGACCGCCCCAGGCGGACGCCATCATATCCTGGAAGAGGCGGAAGGCCCTGTGCTGATCCTCTGCCGAGATGTTCGGGTTGCGCATGATGTACTTCTCCAGGTAGGGACCGGTCTTGGGGTCATAGAAGTCGTCCTCGGGAGGCAGGGTGGCGACGAGGCCGCCGGCGATGGCGGCAAGCGCCTCGTACTCATCGTAGATGGCCTCACCGGCCAGCATGCGGCCCGCGTTGCAGTAGTTGGTGTCGGGAATCTGCGTTCCTGAAGCCGCCTTCGTCGAGTTCAAGCCCGCGGCAAGCCCGGCAGCGTAGATGAGGTCCACGACCTGAATCATGTCGGCCAGCTTGTGGCGAACGTGTTGCGCGCGGTCGATACCGTTGTACTCAGCCGCGAGCGCGGTGGCGCCGGTGTAGATCTCCGACACGGCGGCCTTGCAGCCGGTGTAGCTGTGGCGGTGATACAGGGCAAAGAGGAGCGCCAGCTTGCCGGCGATATCCGCTTCACCGGCGAGGAAGACCCTCTCCCACGGCACGAAGCAGTTGTCGAAGACCGTGATGGAATGGCTCATGCCGATCTCATTGAACGGCGCCTGAAGCTTCTTCCGCTTGGTCGGCGCATACGCGGCATTGATGAGCGTGACGCCTTCCCAGTCCGCCGGCACCGCAAACGCGACCGCCCAGTCGTTATCCTCCGCCGTCATGCTTCGCGTGGGGATGGCGATAATCTCATCAACGTAGATGGAGCAGGAGTTGTGCGCCTTGGCGCCATTCACCACGATGCCGTCGGGTCGCCTCTCCACGATTCGAACGTACAGGTCGGGGTCCTTCTGCTCGTGAGGCCGCCAGATGCGGTTCCCCTTCACGTCTGTCTGAGCGCAGACCGCAGCCAGGTCCTCCTTCTGGACCCTCTTCATGAAGTTGATGAAGTTCTGGTTGTACTTCGTGCCGTACTTCTGGTCCGCATCGTAGGTGGCAACGGACAGCGCGTTCATCGAGTCGATGCCCATGCACCGCTGGATGCAGCCGCCAACCTCCTGGCAGTAGAGGCGCGTCATCTTCTGCTTGTTGAAGAGATCCTCGGGGCTCTGGTGGATGTGCGTGAACCGGTTAATCTTCTCACCCGTCAGGTGTGATGTCGCCGTCCCGACGCCCCCGAACTCGGTATCGAATGCGAAGTCGTAGGTCCGGGCCATCACATTCATGCCGCCCACAACCTTCGGGTCGAAGCGGTCAAGCATCTTGCCGCCCATGTAGACATTGGGCTTCAGCCTTGCCATCCGCTCCTTGAACTGGTCGCCTTTGATCATCTCCTGTCCTCCTAAAGACGTGAACGGTCGTACGGGAGAAGGGGGGGAGTGCACTGGCCGGAACGATAGCATAAACGTAGGAGGGTGTAAAACACTCCTGACTGGCGGCGGAAGGCGAGCCGTGATACGTTTCTGTGCGGCAGCGGGGAGAGTCCCGAGGCGACCGTGCCGGCCCGCTGCCTGAGGTGACAGCGCATGAACACACGGGTAGCACACCTGCGGCAACGGATGCTGAACGAACGACCGTCGGTCGACATAACCCGCGCCCGCATCGTGACTCAGGTGCACCGGGAGCACCAGGGCGAGCCGCTTGTCTCCGTCTGGGGACAGGCGATGCATAGTCTCTTCACCCAGTTGCCCATCGATATCGCTCCCGGAGAGCTCATCGTCGGCGGGCCAACACTGCGGCCCCGAGCGGCGCAACTATTCCCGGAGGTGCAGTCCGGCTGGCTCGGAGCGGAGCTTGACGGCGTCAGCACCCGGGCGTGGGACCCGCTGCTCATGTCCGACGCAGACCGAGCCGAGGTGCGCGACAGCATTCTTCCGTTCTGGAGGGGCAAGACCATCGCCGAGCGTCTCTTCACACAGTGTCCACCGGAGACCGCGCGCCTCATCTACCTTGAACCGGGCGTATGGCCCACGCGCTCGACCGGCATCATCGACAACTACTCGCTCATCCAGAAAGGCATCGGCACGGTGGTGCCGAACTACCGCAAGGCGCTCGAGAGGGGGGTGAGCGACATCATCCGGGAGATAGACGAACGGATGGCATCGCTCGACCTGACCGAACCCACCACCCCGCAACGCGTCATCTTCCTGAAGGCGGCACGGATGGCGCTGACAGGAGTCGTGGAGTTCGCGCACCGCTACGCGAGACGGGCGCTCGAGCTTGCGGCCACGGAGACGGACGAGAACCGTCGCGCCGAGCTGCTGCGCATCCACGAGGTTTGCTCGCACGTTCCCGAGTTCCCGGCGCGGGACTTCCACGAGGCGATTCAGTCTTTCTGGTTCACCCACGTCGCCATACGCATCGAGGAGAGCGGGCATTCCCTCTCGCCCGGCAGATTCGACCAGTACATGTTCCCGTTTGTCGGCTCGATGGACCGCGATGCCGCGCTTGAGTTGGTCGAGTGCCTCTTCATCAAGTTCTCGGAGTTGATGCTCTTCGTAAACGTGGACACATCCAAGTTCTACACCGGCGTGCCGCAGTGGCAGAACCTCAACGTCGGGGGACGCAAGGCAGACGGCCAGGATGCCACCAACGAAGTGTCTCACCTGTGTCTCGACGCGATGATCGAGCTCAGGGTCGTCCAGCCCGACATCTCCGTGCGTGTCCACGACGACACGCCGGAGGACTTCCTGCTGCACGCGTGTGAGCTCTCACGGCTGGGAACGGGTCACCCCAAGTTCTACAACGAAGACCTCATCTCGTACTCGATGGCATGCAAGGGTCTCAGCCTGAGCGAGTCGCGCGACTTCGCCATCATGGGCTGCGTCGAGCCACGGGTTCAGGCGAAGGAGGGCATCCACCTCACCGGCGGGTTCATCAACCTGCCGGTGGCGCTCGAACTCGCACTGAACGACGGCGTATGGCGGCGCACAGGGACCAGGGTCGGACTGCCCACCGGAGATGCCCGCACCTTCCGCACGTTCGAGGAGGTGAAGGCAGCCTTCGAGGCTCAGCTCGCCCACCTCATACGTCACATGTTCGTGGTGAACGCCATCGCCGAGACGGCCTACAGTGAGTTGCTCTGCTCTCCGTTCCTGTCGGCACTCACCGAGGGCTGCATACAGTCCGGCCGGCCGCTGCAGCAGGGCGGGGCTGTCTACAACTTCGGTCCAGCAGTCAACGAGATAGGCATTGCTGACACCGGCGACTCGCTCGCGGCCATCAGGAAGCTCGTGTTCGACGAGAAACACCTGAGCATGGACCGGCTGCTCTCGGCGCTGGAACACGACTTCGACGGGTACGATGACGTGCGCGAGATGCTGCTGCACCAGGCGCCGAAGTTCGGCAATGACGATGACTACGTCGACACTATCACGCGTGAGGCGGTGCAGTTCGGCAACTCACAGGTGATGCGCTACCGCAACATCTTCGGCGGCCCGGCCCAGTCCGGCATCATCGCGGTGACGGCAGGCATCCCGTTCGGCGGCGTCGTGGGCGCGCTCCCGAGCGGACGGAAGGCCGGCCAGCCGCTCGCCGACAACTCATCACCGTACCCCGGCAACGACCGGTTCGGTCCCACGGCCATCGCACGCTCGGTCGGAAAGCTCGATACCGCCGCCCTCCGGAACGGCACGCTGCTCAATCTCCGGCTGAGTCCGCAGTCAGCCGCGGGACAGGACGGGCTGCGCAAGATGGCGGCGCTGGTCCGTGGATTGTGCGACGTCGGTTGCTGGCACGCACAGTTCAACGTCGTGGATACCCGGACGCTGCGCGCCGCACAGGAGCATCCCGAAGAGTACACCGACCTGCTGGTGCGGGTGGCAGGATACAGCGCCTACTTCACACAGCTTCATCGGGACGTGCAGGAGGACATCATCCGCCGCACGGAACACGGCCTGTAGATGGCGAGCGGCATCATCTTCGACATCCAGCGGTACTCGCTGCAGGATGGCCCCGGGCTGCGCACCCTGGTGTTCCTGAAGGGGTGTCCCCTGCGGTGCCTCTGGTGCTCCAATCCTGAGTCGCAGCGCCCCGAGCCTCAACTGCTGTACGACGGCGACCGGTGCACACTGTGCCTCTCCTGCGTTCCCGTCTGCCCTTCGGGGGCGCTGACGACCGCCGGGCCGGGTTCCCTCTCCTACGACCTGACTCGCTGCACCTGCTGCGGCAGGTGCGTGCGCGCCTGTCCGAACGGCGCGCGCCGAATCTGCGGAAGGGAGCGGACAGTAGAGGACGTCCTTGCCGTCGTGCTGCGCGATGCCCCGTTCTACCGGCGTTCAGGCGGAGGAGTGACGCTCGGGGGGGGAGAACCGACCGGACAGCCCGAGTTCGCACGTTCACTGCTCCAGGCATTCGGCAGTCACAGCCTTGACACGGCCATGGAAACCTGCGGCTATGCGGAGACGAGGCCGTTTCTCTCGGTGGCGGCGCACGTAGACCATGTGTTCTTCGACATCAAGCACATCGACAGCTCGCGGCATCGCCAGCTCACCGGGGTCGCAAATGAGCTCATCCTGGATAACCTGCGTGCGCTGCTGCACGTGCACGACGACGTCACCGTGCGCTACCCGCTCGTACCGGGCTGGAACGATGGCGGTGACGAACTTCGTGCTCTGGCGAGGTGCCTGCTCGGCATGCCCCGCATTCCGCGCGTCGAGGTTGTTCCGTATCACCGCTTCGGAGAGCACAAGTACCGTCTGCTCGGCAGGCTGTATCCACTCGAGGGCACCCCGGCCGGCGACGAGGAAGGCTCACGGCAGGCCTGCATCATCCTGAAGCAGCACGGCATCGAGTGCTCGGCTCTCGTCCACTAGTGCAGCCGGCGTCCCCATCATGGCCGCCCTGGCCCCACGGACACAGCGGAGCTACGTCAACGAGCGTACGTCCAGACCCACGCCTTTCGAGATGACTTTCCGCCAGGCGGCCTTGATACCCGCGCCGTCGCGGGCCGTCAGAAGCATTGCCGAGTGCTCCGCCTCCTCATCGGAGAAGGCGTCGATGTGCGCGCATACATCGGCGAGGCTTTCCGCCGGGAACTTGCAGGCCCCATTCTCATCCATGTGCACGATGTCACCGGGAACCACCTTCATTCCGGCGACCTCAACAGGCACGTTGAAGGCGCGCAACGCGAGGCTGCCGTGCCCTGACGTCACGCCGCGCGCGATGTGCTGGATGCCCAGCTTGCGTATCTCATCAACGTCGCGCACCGGGCTGTTGGTGAGGAGTCCGACGGCCCCGCATGCCTTGTAGAGCGAGCCTGACTGCCCCCCGAAGATGCCGGCACGGCACATCACCTCCGGCGGGAACTGAGCCTCACAGACCACGATGCACGGCTTGGGCGCAGCAAGCAAGAAGTCGACGAAGTCCAGATAGGAGGCGGCAGAGCGGGCAGAGTCGTCGAGGCCGAAGACCACGGTGACGGCGTGACCGACCGCAGGGCCGAGCTCCGGCAGCAGGCACGTGAGCGAATCGTCCGTGTACCACTTGCCATACCAGGGGTCATAGAGGCCAAGGCAATGGGGATGCTGGGGATACGAGGCAACCACATTGCCGACGCTCGGCGTGTTGAATCCGCGCAGCTTCTCAAACATGGACTGCTCCGACTGGGGTTTCCTCATGTCGACGCGCCACCTCCTTGACGGCCATCTGGCAAGTCGCGGCCGTGCGATTATACGCCGAGGGCAACTTGAGGTGCACCGGTCGTTCGTACTACAATCCGCTGCCACGGCTCGTGAAGCTCGCGAGGGCGGACGATAGCATCTTCAATGAACACCTCTCCCCGGTTGCGCCAGCTCCACATCGCTCCGCCACGCTTCACTCACTCACGCGCGGCGAGTACGCCCGGCTCCAGCCAACCCTCCCCCTCGCGTCGCGCATCGACCTCGGCACCGCACGTCCGCACCTGACCGGCGTCTCTGAAAAGGAGTCTCGATGATAGACGAAATGCTGCCCGGCGTGCTCCGCATGCAGGTCCCGCTGCCCAGGAGCCCCCTCAAGGCGACGAACTGCTACGCGGTGCTGGACCGGGACAGGCCGCTCATCATCGACACGGCCTTCAACCGGCCTGAGTGCCGCGATGCGCTCCTCGCGCTGCTTGACCAGGCAGGGTTGCGCCCTGACTCAGTCGACTTCTTCGTCACGCACCTTCACGCCGATCATTCCGGGCTTGCTGCCTCGTTCGCACGGAATGGGACCGTCATCTACTTCAACGAGCCGGATTGCCCGCTCGCCAGGCCCACGGATGACTACTGGGAGTGGATGGGAGGGGTGTACGAGTCGCACGGCCTGCCTCTCAAGGTGTCCCACGAGGCGATGGAGAAGCACCCGGGGCGCATCTACGGACCTGAGAGGGATTTTCCCTACACAATCGTGCACGACGGGCAGCGATTCAAAAAGGGACCGTACACTCTGCGCTGCGTACAGACGCCGGGACACACTCCCGGCCACATGTGTCTCCTGGTTGAGGAAGCGAACGTCCTGTTCTGTGGCGACCACATCCTCGGAGACATCACGCCGAACATCACGATGTGGACCGGCATGAAGGACTCGCTCGGCTGCTACCTGTCGAGCCTCGAAATGACCGCTCGCCTCGGGCTCAAGTGCGCGCTCACCGGCCACCGCTCGGCGGTCAACGACGTGGGCAAACGCATACGTGAGCTCAAAGAGCATCACGACCATCGGCTCCAGGAGGTCCTGGCAGCCCTGAGGGATGGAGAGAAGGATGCCGCCACGGTCACGCCGCGTATCTCCTGGGACTTGCGCTACGAAGCATGGGACGACGTCCACCCGGTGCAGAAGCTATTCGCAACCGGAGAGGCAATCGCGCACCTGCAGTACCTCGAGGCCCGCGGTTCCGTTCTCAGCAGAAACGAGAACGGCCGCATCCTGTACCGGCTTCCCTGAGCCTACTTGAACGAACAGGTGCAGGTCTCGACGGCCATGCTGACGATGCCGCTCGCGACGTTGCCATGAATGTCGGTGACGTCAACCACGATTGAAGCGTCGCCGCGCCCGTCGAAGGCGTCCCACCTGGCCACCGCTCCGTCGGCAGTCAGCGTGCCCTTGCTGGCGCTCCAACTGTAGGTGAACGGGCCGTCGCCGTCCACAACCACACACTCGATTGAGCACGAGCGGCCGCGAAAGATCTTCCAGCCGCTGTCCGTCTGTCTCAGCAGATCGGTGTCGACCCCCTTCACCACGAACTTGCCAATGGTGGGAGGCTCGGTCTGGCTGACGCTGATCGGGATACCACGCCTCGCTTCGCCACCGTACGCATCCCGAGCGAACACGGTGATCCAGTACGAGCCGGTCTCAGGCGGCGCCATCCAGACGATGGACCGCCCCTGGCCGAACATCTCTCCACCCGTCGTGACCCACTCGTACGCAATCTCAT
>CAZVCS010000072.1:0-10182 GCA_964625765.1 uncultured Dehalococcoidales bacterium
CAGCGACGAGCGACGCTGCAGAATCGAGTCCGAGCGGGTCCGCGCGGTACTCTCATCCAGGATCGGCGGGACCGACCTGAGATTGACAGGCCCCGCCCCGGCATTCGTCTGGCGACTTCGTGGGCGGTACCGGATGCAGCTCACCATCCGGGGTTCGCGGCCGGCGGACGTGCTGGCCGACCTGTCGCTGCCGCCGGGGTGGGTTGTGGACGTGGAGCCTGCCGGAATTGCATGAGTGCGTCCGGGGTGGGACAATTCCGGCGTGGAACAGACCAGGGTCCTCGGCATCATGGGCAGCCCGCGGCTTGGCAGCAATACCGATATTCTCCTCGATGCAGCTCTCTCGGGAGCCGCTGAGGCGGGTGCGCGCACCGACAAGGTGCTTGTCGCACGTATGCACATCCTGCCGTGCCTCGAGTTGTATCACTGCGCCATTGATGGCACCTGTTCCATACAGGATGACATGCGGCAGGTGTATGACTCCATCGTGGCGGCTGACTGTATCATTCTCGCCTCCCCTGTCTTCTTCTATGGTCTCAGCAGTCAGGCCAAGGCCCTCGTCGACCGCTGCCAGGCCCTCTGGGTGCGCCGGCATGTGCTCAACACGTGGAGTCCGAATGTGCAACGACGCCGGGGCGCAGTGATTGCGGTTGGGGCTACCTCAGGGCCGAAGCTGTTTGATGGTGTCCTGCTCACTGCCAGGTACTTCTTCGACGCGGTGGGTGTCCATGAGGTGGGGCAGGTCCTGGTCAGGGGCGTCGACCGTAAGGGAGAAGTGCTGGATTCTCCCCGGTACGTCGAGTCGGCCCATCGGCTGGGAAGAGACCTCGTTGTCGGGACCGCCGCCGGGGAGCCGTCGTAGCAGTCTCGCGCGGTGTCGACGTTCGTTTGACAGGCATTCGGTGCACCAGTAGAATCGCTGGATAGCCGGTGTCCGCCCGCTCCGGGAAGTCGCCGCCTCAGCCCGGCGAGGCGTGTGGAGGTCGTGAGGAGGGTGTGCAGATGGCGTCGTCACCGGGGCTCCCGTTCTTTCGCAGGTACGCGGCGTCTACTCGGGGTGCTTGCCTGTCGTCTCACAGTGAGGATTTGACACCACTATGAATGTCGGTGATAATAGTAACGATTTCCGATAGCGTTAGCCATGAGATACTCAAGACAGCGTGAGGCAATACTCTCCGCGGTGCGGAACACGACCAGTCATCCGACAGCGGACGACATCTATGCGCACGTGCGCAGCAGCATACCCGGCATCAGCCTCGGTACGGTCTACCGCAATCTGCGTTTGCTGGTCGAGGCCGGTGAGTTGTGCGCACTTGAAGGGCCAGGAGGCGTGGCCCGGTATGATGGATGCACCGACGGGCACTACCACTTCAGGTGTGATGCGTGCGGCAGGGTGCTGGACATCGATGAACCGTTTGACGTGGATCTCGACGGAGAGGTGGCCGCGCGCACGGGACTGTTGATCCGCTGTCACTCGCTTGAGTTCCGAGGCGTGTGTAAGGAGTGCCAGGACCGGAGTGGAACCCGCGCCGGCAGCGCTCCGCAGCAAGTGTGAGACAAGAAGCAAGAAAGGGGAGACAGCACACAGATGGCAGTGTTTACGGCAGGAGAGCTATTCGACATCGCGGTTGGCATCGAGCGAAACGGCGTTGCCTACTACGACTCCCTTTCGCAACTGACGAGCGACCCCAGTCTGAAGAAGACGTATGAGCAACTCGCGCAGATGGAGCGGCTTCACGTCGGGATGTTCCAGAAGATGAGAACCGGTGCCGGCGCATCGGGCCCGGTTGTTCCCGCGCCCGATGAGGCCGAGTATGGTACGTACCTGAAGGCGCTCATCGACTCGTCGGTGTTCACCGACGACAGGGTGGCGCGAGAGCTTGCCAGGCGCGCCTCGGGGCCGGCGGAAGCTCTTCAGTTGGCTCTCGGCGCCGAGAAGGACTCGGTGCTGTTCTACACCGGCATGCGTGACCTCGTGCCACAGACCGACCGGGATGTGGTTGACGGCATTATCAGAGAGGAGAGACAGCACATCAGAGAGCTGTCGGATCTGAAGCGTCGCTATTCTCAGTAGGTAGAGGAGGACAGGGAGATGCAGGAAGAGAATCAGAAGCGATTGGAGACCCTGAAGAAGGCGCTTGCCATCGAGGTGCAGGAGAAGAGCTACTACGTCAGAGCAGCGGAGAGCGCGGCGAACCCGGTGGCCAGGCAGTTGTTCGAACGGCTGGCCCTTGAGGAAGATGAGCACGCGAAGAAGTTCCGAGCCATCGAGGCCGAGCTGAGCCAGGGAAAGGACTGGCCCCAGACGGTGGAGGCGCCCACTACTGGCGGGTCGCACCTCAAGGCGGTTGTCGCCGCGTTCAACAAGGGGACGACCAAGACGGTAAAGGCGGCTCGCTCCGAGTTGGATGCGATGAAGGAAGCCATGGGCAAGGAGCTTCAGGCGTACGACATGTATCGGGGCCGGGCGGCTGAGACCAGTTCTCAGTGGGAGAAGAAGTTCTACACGACCCTCGCGGGCGAGGAGCGCGTGCATCATCTTGCGCTGCTCGATAGCTACGAGTACCTCACCGACCCCGCCGGCTGGTACACGGTAAAGGAGAAGTGGACGCTTGAAGGATAGTCCAGGCTGCCAGGAAGGGTTGCCGATGGATGATGTGATGCTCTCTGTGAAGGACCTCCACGTCGAGGTTGGCGGTGTCGAGATACTTCACGGCGTTGACCTCAGCATACGATACGGGGAGACGACTGCCCTGTTTGGCCCGAACGGGAGCGGCAAGAGTACGCTCCTCATGACGCTCATGGGCTTCCCGAAGTACCACGTTACCTCGGGTGCAATCGTGTTCAAGGGGCGCGACGTGACCGGCCTCGGGGTGGACGAGCGGGCGCGACTCGGTTTCGGGCTCTCTTTTCAGCGCCCGCCCGTTGTTCGCGGCGTGAAGACGCGGGACATGGTGGCTGCGTGTCTGCGGCGCGAGGCGGCAGAGGGTGAAGTGCGCGACCTCGCCGCCGCGGCCGGGCTCAACGAGCTCCTCGACAGAGACGTCAACTACGGCTTCTCCGGAGGCGAGATTAAGCGCTCGGAGTTGCTGCAATTGCTTGCGCAGAACCCCGAGTTCGTGATGCTGGATGAGCCGGAGTCCGGCGTCGACCTTGTGAACATCGCACTCATCGGCGACCTCATCAACCGACTCTTGCAGAAGGATGTGAAGATTCGTGACCGCAGTCATTCCGGACTCATCATCACGCACACGGGGCACATCCTCGACTACGTCAGCGCCAGGACGGGCTACGTCATGATTGACGGCCGTCTATCGTGCGGGGGAGACCCGCACGAGATCCTCAGTACCATCAAGCAGTGCGGCTATGAGGAGTGCTCTCGATGCGCCAGATAGGGACCCGCGAAGCCGTCCGGGACGCCTCTTCCTCGTCGCCGGTTTCGAATCCGCGGGCAACGGGTGCTCCCGATCCGGGAACCTACCGGCCGGATGCACCGGCTCTGCCATACGTTGACAATCCCGCCGGCATGCCGGACGACGTCAAGGCGCGGATGCTCGAGGTCGGCGTGGTGGCGGATGCGACCGCCAAGCGCTCGGGCACATTCGTGCAGATCGACCACACGCCTGTCCACATCTCTCTTCTGCAGGACGGCGTGGAACTCATGTCCGTTCGCGATGCCCTGCAGAAGCACTCGTGGGTCTCGGACCTCTGGTGGCGCGCCGTCGATGCAGAGACGGACAGGTACACCTCATGGGTCGACCAGTCGGACAGCAACGGCTACTTCATCCGCGCGCTTCCGGGGCAGAAGACGCTGCTCCCTCTGCAGGCGTGCCTCTATCTGGGAACAGAGGGACTTGCCCAACGCGTGCACAACATCATCGTTGCTGAAGAGGGCTCAGAGTTGCATATCATCACCGGCTGCACGACCGGTGCGCACAACCAGTCCGGTCTGCATCTGGGCGTTTCGGAGTTCTACGTCCGACCCGGAGCGAAGCTGACGTTCACGATGATTCACAACTGGGAACCGGGCATTGCAGTGCGCCCGCGAACCGGCGTCATCGTCGAGGAAGGGGCGACGTACCTGAGCAACTACGTCATCATGAAGCCGGTACGCGATCTGCAGACGAACCCGGTCGCTCGCTGCGTCGGGGAAGGCGCCACCGTCCGCTTCAACAGCGTCATCGCGGGGTTCGAAGGTGGGAAGATCGATGTGGGGTCGAGGGTGTTTCTGGACGCTCCGCGCTCACGTACGGAGATCGTGTCACGCGCCATCGTCACCGGCGGCGAGATCGTCGCCCGCGGCTTCATCCAGGGCAGCGCTCCCGATGTAAAAGGGCATCTGGAGTGCCGCGGCCTCATCCTGAACGATGGCGGCGTCATCCACGCGATCCCCGAGTTGCGTGGCACGCTGGCGGGCATCGACCTCTACCACGAAGCAGCGGTCGGCAAGATTGCTGAAGAGGAGGTGCAGTACCTCATGGCGAGAGGGCTCACCCATGACGAAGCCGCTGCGGCGATCGTGAGAGGCTTCCTGCACGTCGACATCGAGGGGCTGCCGGACACCCTCAACGCTGAGCTCCAGCGTGCGATCGAAGCCAGCGGAAAGGACCTCATGTAGTGGCGACTGAGAGTGGCGTTCAGCTTCAACCTGAGGCGCTTCACCGCGTCGGCTACGGCCTGTATGTAGTGACATCCTGGAAGGACGGTCGCGCGAACGGCCAGATAGCCAACGCACTCATCCAGGTGTGTGCCGAGCCGAATGCAGTTGCCGTCTGCCTCAACAAGAAGAATCTGACGCACGAGTACGTCGCCTCGAGCCGCGTTTTCGTAGCCTCGGTGCTGGCGGAGTCCACTCCCTTGCCGTTCATCGGCCGGTTCGGATTCAAGTCGGGGCGCGACACTGACAAACTCGAGGGTGTGACTGTGGAGACAGGTGTGACCGGCGTTCCCGTGGTGACACAGCATTGCACCGCTTTCCTCGAGGTCGAAGTTGAGCGTGAGCTCGATGTCTGGACGCACACGCTGTTCGTTGGGCGCCTTGTGGGCGCTCGCGTCCTGACTGGGGAGCGTCCCATGTCGTATGCGTACTACCACGATGTCAAGAGGGGCGTCACACCCCCTTCGGCCCCGAGCTTCGTTGCACATAAGAAGGAGGAATCCACGGTGAGCAAGTACAAGTGCACGGTCTGTGGCTACATCTATGACCCGGCGGTCGGCGATCCGGACAGTGGCGTGGCTCCGGGCACGGCGTTCGAGTCGCTGCCTGACGACTGGGTCTGCCCGGTCTGCGGAGCCGCGAAGAGCGAGTTTGAGAAGATCGCCTGACTGTCTGATTTGGCCCCGGGAAGGAGTAGTCCATGAGACCGCGAGTGGTTGCAGACGGCGTACGGTGGGTCGGCTCGATCGACTGGGAGAGAGAGCTCTTCGATGAGCTCATTCCGCTCCCCGACGGCACGAGCTACAACGCATATCTGGTGAGCGGGTCGGAGAAGACCGCGCTCATCGACACGGTGGACCCGGCGAAGACGGGAGAGCTCCGTTCGATGCTGGATTCGAGCGGGCTGAAGAAGCTCGACTACCTGGTGGCGCACCACGCGGAGCAGGACCATTCCGGCAGCATTCCGTACGTACTGGAGCGCTATCCCGAGGCGAAGCTGGTGTGTACCGCAAAGGCCAAGGGTCTGATGATGGACCTGCTCGGTGTCGCGGAAGACCGCATTGTGGCTGTGGCCGATGGTGAGACGCTCTCGCTTGGCGACCTCACGCTGGAGTTCATCCACGCGCCCTGGGTGCACTGGCCCGAGACGATGCTGACGTACCTTCGGGAACGGCGCATCCTCTTCCCGTGCGACCTTTTCGGGTCCCATCTCGCCACGTCCAGCCTCTTCGTCAGCGATGCCGCTCGTGTCTACAGAGGGGCGAAGCGCTACTACGCGGAAATCATGATGCCCTTCCGCAGCAACATCGTGAAGCACCTCGAGCGGCTGGCGCCATATGACATCGGCATCATCGCACCCAGCCACGGACCGCTCTACGACAGCCCGCGCTTCATCATGGATGCGTATCGCGAGTGGGTCTCCGGCCCCCTGGTGAACAAGGTCGTCATTCCCTACGTCTCCATGCACGGCAGCACGCAGGTGCTCGTCGACCGGCTCATCTCCGCGCTGGCCGACCAGGACATCGTGGCGGTGCCGCATCGTCTTTCGACCGGCGACACCGGACGATTGGCCATGGAGCTCGTGGACGCTCCGACCGTCGTGCTGGGCACGCCGACGGTCCTTGCGGGCGCCCACCCTCTCGTAGCCTACGCGGCGGTTCTCGCGAACGCGCTGCGCCCGAGACTGCAGTTCGCGTCCATCATCGGTTCCTTCGGCTGGGGAGGGAAGGCGGTCGAGCAGTTGCTGGCTCTCGTTCCCAATCTGAAGGTGGAGGTGCTCGAACCGGTCATCGTGAAGGGTTATCCGCGCGAGCAGGAACTGGCGGCCATCGACGGCCTGGCCGCGCGAATCGCAGAGAAGCATCGTGGCGCCGGACTCAAGGCAGCCTGAGATGTGTTGAAGTAGAAGTAGTGGAGCAAGGAGGTACGAACATGCGGGTGGGAGACATTCTGAAGACGGCGGCGGTCGAGGGGAAGGAGAAGCACGTTCCGTTCATCGAGGTCCTCAAGGGCAAGGGTGACGGCGGTGCGGATGTCGTTCATGTGGTGGTGGGCAAGGAGGTTCCGCATCCCAACACCGTCGAGCATCACATCGCGTGGGTGCAGCTGCTCGGTGTGAAGAAGGACGGCCAGGTCATCGCTCTTGGACGCGCGGACTTCGCGCCTGCATACACTAGCCCGAACGTGAGGTTCCAGGTTCCGGTCGACCAGTTCAAGGCATTCTGCGCGCTTGAGTACTGCAATATTCACGGCGTGTGGGAGAACTGCGTCGAGGTCTAGCAACCGGCCTACGGCCCCGGTGAAACGTGGTATCGCGCTCCCGTCAAGTGAAGACGGGAAGAATGCAGAGGAGGCAGGCTTCAACATGGAAGACGAGATGGGACAGTGTGTCAGTATGCCGAGGTTGGGGGAGAAGGCCCCCGAGTTTGAGGCGCCGACCACCCATGGCGTACTGAAGCTCTCGGATTTCAGGGGCAGCTGGGTTGTCATGTTCTCACATCCGGCGGACTTCACCCCCGTGTGCACGACCGAGTTCATGGCGTTTGCGCAGATTCAGCCGGAGCTCAAGAAACGAGGCGTGGAGCTGCTGGGTCTCAGCGTGGACAGCGTCACCTCCCACATCGCGTGGGTCCGCAACATCGAGGAGAAGACCGGCATCAAGATCACCTTCCCGGTCATCGCCGACCTCAACAAGGAGGTCTCCGCGAAGTTCGGCATGGTCCATCCCGGCCAGAGCAAGACCGAGACGGTTCGATGCGTCTTCATCATCGACCCGAATCAGGTCATCCGACTCATCCTCTACTACCCCCTGACCACGGGACGCAACATGGACGAGATACTCCGTGTCATCGACGCCCTGCAGACGTCCGACGCCAACAAGGTGGCGACTCCAGCCAACTGGCGACCGGGCGACAAGGTCATCGTTCCCCCGCCCCAGACTCAGGAGATGGCCGAAGAGCGACTGAAGCAGGGCTTCGAGTGCGTCGACTGGTACTTCTGCAAGAGGAAGCTCTAGGAGTGTGCTGCCATGCCCTGCGTCAGTGTTGATGGGACACCCACTCCATCGGGGTTGAAGGTGCTCGGGGCGCTGCGGGCAGGGAAGACGGTGCCCGAGGACATCGCTGCGACAGCCGACATGTCGCTCTATCGTGTCCGCAGCGGCCTGAGGCAGCTTGCTCAGGTCGGATATGTGGTTGAGAGCGACGGTCTGTTCTCACTCACCGACCGCGGCGTCGCGGCCCTCTAGGACAGACGCCGGCGGCGGTAGCGTCTGGTGACGGCTATCCACTGAGGGCGCGGCCGGGCTGGAGACAGTCCCAGCCGGCCGCGCCCCCGGTCAGTTCAGCAGTGTTGTGCGGACAGGAGGCCGGGATGAGGCCTTGCGGCCGTTTCACGTTTCTGGTGGCGGGTGAGGCCGGCCACGGCGTCAGGCGCGCCGGCATCGTCACCGCCGACTACTGCGGCGCGCTCGGAAGACACGCCTTCCAACTGGATGACTATCAGAGCCTCATCCGGGGAGGCCACAACTTCTCCGTTGTCACCTCCTCTCCGCAACCGGTGTTCAGCCAGTACGCACGTGCCGACCTGGTCGTGGCGCTGGATCGGCGCAGCTACGAGGCACATCGGAAGCATGTCTCTCGCGGCGGACTCATGGTCTACAACTCCGACGCCGTCCCAGAGGCTGGCGCCGTGGGTATCGGCCTGCCGCTTTCGGGACTGGCCAAGCCGTACCCGCAGCCGGCCCTCCGGCTCGGGGTGGGAGCAGTCGTGGTGTTCCTCGCGGCGGTTGGCCTCGACCGCGAGGCGACAGCCGAGTTTGTGAAACGCAAGTACCCCCGCGATGCGGAAAGCAACGTGGGGTATGCCCTGTCGGTCTACGATGCCGCGGCCCCGCATCTTGCAGCCCGTGTCTCGCTTCGGGAAGGCGACGCCCCGGCGACCATGCTCACCGGCAACGAGGCAATCGGCCTCGGCATGTACGCTGGCGGGCTTGACGTGTACTTCGCCTACCCGATGACGCCATCGTCGTCCATCCTGCATTTCCTGGCAGGGCACGCACGGGATTTCGGCATCGCGGTCGTTCATCCTGAGAGCGAGATAGCAGTGATGAACATGGCCATCGGCGCCGCCTCCATGGGAGTGCGGACTGCCGTGGGCAGCAGCGGGGGCGGTCTCGCGCTCATGGAGGAGGCGATGTCCCTCGCGGGCATGTCGGAGACGCCGGTCCTCTGCGTGCTCTCGTCCCGTCCGGGTCCCTCGACGGGTGTCCCGACCTACACCGCGCAGGGCGACCTTTCGTTCGCTCTCAACCAGGGTCACGGCGAGTTCGCGAGGATAGTGGCCTCGCCCGGTACGGCCGAGGAAGCGTACGCCCTCGCGGCAGAGCTCATGGGCCTGGCCTGGGCGTTCCAGACACCGGCGATACTCCTGACCGAGAAGCACCTCTCCGAGAGCCGGATGACCGTCCGGATTCCCTCCGCGCCGCCTGATCTCCCTCGGATGAAACGGTATCGCGGCAACGGTGAGTACGGTCGCTATGCCCTTACGCGCGATGGCGTGTCACCTCTGCTCTTTGCCCCCTCCGGGCAACTCGTCAAGTGGACGAGCTACGAGCACGACGAGAACGGCATATCGACCGAAGATCCTAGGATGATCTCGCTCATGCAGGAGAAGCGACTGAGGAAGAAGGAGGCGCTCGTCTACGCCCTGAAACGGACGCAGACCGTCAGACGGCATGGCGACCGGGGTCCCCTCATAGTGACGTACGGTTCGACGACCATGAGCGTGCGGGAAGCGCTCGCGTACGGCGGCATCGAGGCTGAGATTGTCCAGCCCGTCTACCTCACTCCTTTCCCGGTGTGGGAGCTGACCGATGTGGCGAAGCGCCCCGTTGTTGTCGTGGAGCAGAGCGCAGCGGCGCAACTGGCAGGCTTGCTGCGCCGCGAGGTCGGCGCGAACGTTGCTGCCTCCGTGACTCAGTATGATGGTAGGCCGTTCGACCCTGCGGAACTGGCGCGGCGACTGAAGGGGGTGCTGACACATGGATGACCTGGCCACGTACGCTGAGAACACCTGGTGTCCCGGCTGCGGCAACTTCGGCATACTCAACGCCTTCAAGAAGGCCGTCCGCCGCCTTGAAGCGGACGGCGTGTCGCGACAGGATATCGTCATCACGGCCGGCATCGGCTGTCACGCCAAGATATTTGACTACCTGCGGTTGAGCGGGTTCTACTCCCTGCACGGACGCGCTCTCGCGACCGCCCAGGGCATGAAGCTGGCGAATCCTGGAGTGAAGGTTGTCGCCTTCGTCGGAGATGGCGACGCGTACGGCGAGGGAGTGGCGCATCTCGTGTTCGCCGCCAAGCGGAACGCTGACATAACGGTCATCGTGCATAACAACGGCACGTACGGTCTGACGACCGGCCAGTACACGCCCACGAGTGTCAAGGGCTTCCGCGGTCCCTCAACGCCCGGCGGCAGCATCGAAGAGCCGTTCAATCCGCTGTCACTCGTCCTTGCCGCGG
>CAZVCS010000073.1:0-10056 GCA_964625765.1 uncultured Dehalococcoidales bacterium
CCGCCATCGGCATGTTGCGGAAGGTGCCTGCCACCCAGGCGAGCACCTACGCATTGATTGTCATACCTCTGTTCATCATGATGGGGAACTTCGCGTTCCAGGCAGGCCTCTCGAGCAACCTCTACAAGGCGGGGCACGCCTGGCTTGCTCGTGTCCCGGGCAGTCTAGCCGCCTCCACGGTTGCGGCGAGCGCGGGTTTCGGCGCGATCTGCGGCTCCTGCGCGGCCACCTGTGCGACCATGGGCACCATCGCTATTCCGGAGATGCGCAAGTATGGCTATGCCGATCGCCTCTCCACCGGTTCAGTAGCGTTCGGTGGGACCTTGGGCATCCTCATCCCTCCCAGCGTCATGCTCGTTGTCTACGGCCCAATGGCGAACCTGTCCGTCGGCAAGCTCTTCTTTGGTGCGTTCATGCCTGGCTTCCTCCTGTCCGGACTGTACATCCTCTACATCCTGATACGCTGCCTGATTCAGCCCAACCTTGCTCCGCCGGTTCCGGCATCGGAGCGGAACGTGCCTGCGGCCGTGAAGCTATACAAGCTGCTCAAGTCGATGCTTCCGCCGACCATCCTCATCCTCGCGGTTCTCGGCAGCATCTTCTTCGGCATCGCGGCTCCTACCGAGGCTGCCGGCGTGGGTGCGCTTGCGGCTACTCTTCTTGCCGTCGGCTATAGGAAGCTGACGTGGCCTATCCTCAGGCAGACGTCGATGGATACGGTGCGGACGTCCGCCATGGTTCTTATCATCGGCGCCATGGCCTTTGCGTTCGTCGGCGTGTTCATGCGGGCCAACTGCGACGAAGTCGTGACCGCGTTCGTGATGGGTGCGCCAGGGGGCAGGTGGGGCGTGTTCATGATCATCATGATCATATGCTTCCTGCTCGGCTTCCTCATCGACTGGCTCGGCATCATCTTCATCATGGTGCCGATCATCACGCCTATCGGCAACGCGCTCGGTTTCGACCCCCTGTGGTGGGCCATGATGGTCTGCGTCAACCTGCAGATGTCGTTCATGACTCCGCCGTTCGCCTACGCGCTCTTCTATATCAAGGGCGCGGCTGACCCGAAACTCAACCTGACGACGGCGCAGATCATCCGCGGCATGGTGCCGTACGTGTTCATCATCATTGCCGCACTGGCTCTTTGCATTGCCTTCCCGCAGATCATCCTCTGGCTGCCCGGCATGATGCTGTAGCAGCACCGGGTCTGTCCTCTGTGGGACACAACGAAGGGGCCCGCCGGACGAAGGCGGGCCCCTTTCTCGATTGTACTTGTCGCGATTGCGTGGTGCCCGGGCCTTATTGCCTCGGCTTCAGCATCTCTTCGAGCCGGGCGGCCTCGCCCTCCTTCATCTTGTAGCAGTGCTCGGGCGCAGGGTAGGCTCCGGACTTGATGTCTGCTACGAAGTCCGAGACCGCCTTGGTTATCTGGTCGCCGACTGTCGCATACCTCTTGACGAACTTCGGCGTGAACACGGGGTACATGCCGATGAGGTCGCTCAGCAGCACGGCGTGGCCGTCGCAGTAGGGCCCCGCGCCGACGCTTATGGTCGGCACCCTGAGCTTCTCTGTCACGAGCTTGCCTGTCTCCGCAGGCACACCCTCGAGCAAGACCATGAATGCGCCCGCCTCCTCCAGGGCCTGCGCGTCCGCCAGCACTCGCAGGGCTGCCTCCGCCGTGTTGCCCTGCACGCGGAATCCGCCAAGCTGAGCCGAGCTCTGAGGCGTCAGGCCGATGTGAGCCATGACGAGCATGCCGGCTTCGGCAATGGCACGGATCTGTGGAGCCATCTGGCGGCCGCCTTCCAGCTTCACCGCGTCCATGCCTGCTTCCTTGTAGAAGCGGCCGGCGTTCCGTACGGCGTCCTCGACGGAGGTCTGGTAGGAGAGGAACGGAAGGTCACCAACGATGAACGTGTTGGGTGCGCCCTTTCGCACGGCCTGGGCGTGATAGATCATCTGGTCCATCGTCACCGGCACCGTGCCGTCGTAGCCGTATACCACATTGCCCATGGAATCGCCGACGAGGATCATCTCCAGCCCGGCCTGCTCAGCCAGAAGGGCTGAGGTATAGTCGTAGATTGCCAGCTTCGAGAACTTCTCTCCCGCAGCCTTCATCGTCATGAAGTCGAGAACGGTCTTCTTCTTCGCCAACGATGTCTCCTTCCATTCGTACTGTCAGGCCAACATGCTCGCGCACGACCCGGCAAACGGGGCTACGCGGGCCGGCCGACCGGATGGGCAGCGGCCCACGCCTCGAGCTTCTGGCTCTCCCCCTCGCGCAGAGAGTAGCAGTGCTCGGGAGCGGGGTACGTGCCATCTCGTATCTCCGTGGCGTACGTTGCTATGGCCGACTTGATCTGGTCGCCGAGCGCGGCGTACTTCTTCACGAACTTCGGTGTGAACATCTGGTAGATGCCCAGCACGTCCATGAAGTTCAGCGACTGCGCCGTGCAGAATGGGCCGGCTCCGGTGCTGATGGTCGGAATTCGAAGGCGCTCCGTGATGAGCTTCGCCGATTCCGCCGGGAGGCCTTCGAGTACAAGAGAGGCAACTCCGGCGTCCTGCAGTGCCAGTGCGTCCTCGAGCAGGATCAGCGTGGCATCAAGGGTTCGCCCCTGGGCGCCGAAGCCACCCTGCGCGGCGACGCTCTGGGGCGTGATGCCGATGTGGCCCTGCACTACCATACCCGCATCCACCACGGCCTTCACGTGAGGCACGATGCGCCGCCCGCCCTCCATCTTGACTGCGTCGACGTTCGCCTCCTTGTAGAGTCGTCCGGCGTTCGCAACCGACTCGCGGGTGGACACGGAGTACGAAAGGAACGGCATGTCGCCCACGATGAAAGTGTTGGGCGCCCCGCGACGCACGGCGCCGGAGTGTACGATGATCTGTTCGAGCGTCACGGGCACGGTCCCATCGTAGCCGTAGATGACGTTCCCCATCGAGTCACCGATGAGTATCATGTCTATCCCGGCCTGCTCGGCGAGCATCGCAAACGTGAAGTCGTAGAGCACGATCTCAGCGAACCGCTCGCCGTTCTCCTTGATGCGGATGAAGTCCAGGACTGTCTTCTTCTTCGCCATGCGCCCCTCCTTCGGCTGAGTTCCTTGCGAGGCCCGTTCTCCGAACTCTCCACTGTCTGACTGCTAGGCGGAAAGGATCTTGCGGAGCTCGGCAGCTTTCTCGTTTGATAGTGTCCCCTTGGCGATGCCCATCGGGATGGTCGCCAGCCCGAGGGACTTGTAGAGAGGAACCAGAGCGGCATCCGCCTGTTGCAGCGCTGCGATGTGCTTGCGTATCGTACCGACATCGCCCCTGGCGATGGGACCGGTCAGACAACCGGGGAATCCGACCTTCTCGATGTTGTTGAGCGTGCCCGTGAGAATCGGCATGCAGGCGGCGACGGCGTCGCTCTGCGAGATGTCGAAGTTCTTCCACAAGTGGGTGGCGATGCCCACCAGTGTGTACAGGTAGTTGCAGGCGATGCAGATGGAGGCGTGGTAGAGCGCCTTGTCCTCCGCGTGAAGCATCATCCAGCGTCCCTTGAGCGCGGCGACGAACTGCTTGAGTTCGCTGAGGACGGGTTCTTCTGCCTCCAGAGTGAAGGTCGAGCCCATGAGGTTCTCAAGCGATTGCTGGATGCTCGCAAATGTGTTGCACGGGTGCATGCATCCCACGTTGCACCCCGCCTTGTGCGCCGGATCGAGTACCGCAGTCGAGTTGGCGCCGCTGCAGTGAATGACGGTCTGCCCGGGGCGCCAGTGGACCTGGGCGGCGACCTGGCCGATAATGTCGTCCGGCGTGGTGATGAAGACGAAGTCCATCTCGTCCGCGAGTTGCTGCGCGGTCGAGTAGACCCTGCATCCGGCGACCGACTCCGCAAACCGCCTGGACTCGGCGGGGAGGATGTCCATGGCGCCGCGCACCGGGAAGCCTCCCTCCGCGAGGCGGACTCCGAAGGCGGTCCCCACCTTTCCGACGCCAATGAATCCGATGTTCTTCATCTTGCGTGATGCCTCCTTCCGTTGAATGAGTGTCCTCTGCCTGCGGATTCTTCAACACGGAAACGAGACCTAGGGGATCGGCCTCGCTGCCCTCGCGAGCGCGTGCCCGAAGCCATACCGCGGACACATCTTAGGCTGCCGCCACTCACCGGTCAACCGCGGCGCGAGTGGTCGTTGCCGGTGGCTACGACCTGGGGTACAATGGCCGCTGTCACTGAGCACCTTGCGAAGGAGGAAAGCCTTTCATGAAAAGCGATGCAGTGAAGCTGGGCGTGGAGCGAGCGCCGCACCGGTCGTTGTTCTATGCCCTCGGGTGCACACGGGACGACTTCTCGAAGCCGTTCATCGGCGTCATCAACAGCTACAACCACATCATCCCCGGTCACATGCATCTCAACGCCGTTTCGGAAGCTGTTCAGAAAGGCGTCAGGAGTGCGGGGGGTGTGCCGTTCGAGATAAACACCATCGGCGTGTGCGACGGCATCGCTATGAACCACCCGGGCATGAAGTACAGCCTGCCGAGCCGCGAACTAATCGCGGATTCAGCGGAGATTGTGGCGCAGGCGCATCAGTTCGACGCTCTGGTCTTCGTATGCAGTTGCGACAAGATCGTCCCCGGCATGCTGATGGCGGCGGCCCGCGTCAACGTGCCGGCCATCATCGTTGCCGGTGGACCTATGCTGGCCGGCCACGTCGCTACGAGTGAAGGCGTGCAGACCATCGACCTCAGCAGCCTGTTTGAAGCGGTGGGCAAGACGTTGGCGGGCGGCATGTCAGAGGAGACACTCGAGGACTGGACCCGCAACGCCTGTCCGGGTTGTGGCAGTTGCTCCGGGATGTACACGGCGAACACGATGGACTGCATGACGGAGGCGCTCGGCATGGCGCTTCCGGGCAATGGCACGATTCCTGGTGTGGCGGGGCAGCGACTGGAGCTTGCCTTCCGGTCCGGCGCGCAGGTGCTTGAGGTGCTGCGCCGCGGAATCAAGCCGAGGGACATCATCACCAGGGATGCCATCCACAATGCCTTCACCGTCGACATGGCGCTTGGAGGCAGCACCAACTCGGTGCTGCATCTTGCGGCCATTGCGCATGAAGCCGGCGTCGAATACCCCTTGTCCTGGCTGAACGAGATCAGCCAGGCAACGCCGCACCTGTGCAAGCTGGCGCCTGCCGGTCACCATCACGTCGAGGACCTCGACGCGGCCGGCGGCATCTACGCCGTCATGCACGAGGTCTCGGACCTGCTTCACAAAGAGTCGATGACGGTGAGCGGCAAGCCCATCGGGGAGCTTGTGTCCCGGTTCTCGGTGAAGAACCGCGACGTCATCCGCAGCAGAGCGGAGCCGTACTCTGTTACCGGCGGGCTCGCCATCCTCTTCGGTAACATCGCGCCGGAGGGCGCCGTCGTCAAGGCGGCGGCCGTTGCCCCTGAGATGAAGGTGCACCAGGGGCCGGCACGGGTGTTCGACTCCGAGGAAGCTGCGACCAAGGCAATCATGGCCCGCACTATCAAAGCCGGCGACGTCGTTGTCATCCGTTACGAAGGACCCAAGGGCGGCCCGGGCATGCGCGAGATGTTGACGCCGACGTCGCTGCTGGCCGGACTGGGCCTGGATAAGTCCGTTGCATTGATTACGGACGGCAGGTTCTCGGGGGCCAGCCGGGGCGCGTCCATCGGCCACGTGTCTCCTGAAGCGGCATCGCGTGGTCCGATTGCCGCCATTCGTGAGGGCGATGTCATCAGGATCGATATTCCCAATCATAGGCTTGAGGCTGTGCTGAGCAGCCAGGAGATTGAGGCGCGGCTTCGTGACGTACCGGCGTTCGTTCCCCGGGTGACAGCCGGCTACCTGAAGCGTTACGCGGAGAAAGTGACGTCCGCGAGCTCGGGCGCGGTGTTCTCGGACTAGTACCGACGGGCTGCCCGACCGCGTGGGAGCGACCCCGAGGACCGGCACATGAATGGTGACTGGGTTGAGATGTTGGTCCGACTCCTGGTGGCGGTGGCGCTGGCGGCCGCAATCGGCTACGAGCGCGAGGCGCGCGGCAAGGCTGCCGGTGTGCGCACTCACATACTGATCTCCATTGGCGCCGCCGGGTTCACGCTGGCTTCGCTCTATGGTTTCGGCGGAGCGGACATCTCCCGGGTCGCGTCGGGCGTGGTGGCCGGCGTCGGTTTCATCGGCGCGGGCGTCATCTTTCGCGGCGGCCACGGCGAGGGGGTCGCCGGCCTTACCACCGCCGCGTCCATCTGGGTGACCGCCGCCGTCGGCTTGTGCGCCGCCTGCGGCCTCTACCTGCTGGCGCTGGCGCTCAGCGCAGTCTCCGTTCTGGTGCTCGAGCTTCCCAAGGCGCGCGATTAGGACGTCGCGATACGTGGTATAGTCCGTCCGAGGCTGGTTTCTGAGGTTATCTGATGGAGCAGGACATAGATACCGTACTTGAGGAGTTGCAGGCGGCCTATCCGGATAAGTTCGCGTCCGAGAACCGCGTCTTCGGGCATATCCACCGTGGCGACGTCATCTTCATCGCGTCCGGGTGTGGCGAGCCCCAGTACCTGGTCAAAGCGCTGACCGACTACGTCTCCTCTCACCCCAAAGGGTTTTTCGACACGGAGGTGATCCACCTCTGGACGCTGGGACTTGCGCCCTACGCCGACGACAAGTTCAAGCGCAACTTCCGGCACGACTCGTTCTTCCTGGGGCAGAGCACCAGGGATGCCGTCAACAGGGGGGCGGCGGACTACACGCCCATCTCGCTGTCGCAGATTCCCAGGCTGTTCCGGCGGGGTGTGATTCCGGTGGATGTAGCTCTCATCCAGGTGTCAATGCCGGACCGGCATGGATATATGAGCCTTGGCGTCAGCCTGGACATCGTCAAGGCTGCCTCTGAGACGGCGACAATCGTAGTGGCTCAGGCGAACCGGCACATGCCGCGTGTACACGGCGACGGCTTCATCCACATCAGCGATGTAGATTACATAATACCACACGACGAGCCGCTGCTGGAGTATCGCCGGGGAGTGGGGGAGGAAGACAGCGAGGTAGTGGACTCCATCGGCAAGTACGTCGCCCGGCTGGTTCAGGATGGAGACACGATTCAGGTCGGGTACGGCAACGTACCGAATGCGATACTCACCAGGCTGAGCGGGAAGCAGCACCTGGGCGTTCATACTGAGCTCGTCTCGGACGGCATCGTCGAGCTGATGAAGTCGGGAGTGGTGGACAACTCCCGCAAGAGCATCGATCGTGGGAAGACGGTCGCGACGTTCTGCATGGGCAGGCGTGAGACATATGAGTACCTTGATGATAATCCCTCGGTCGAGTTCCGGCCGGTGGACTACACGAACAACCCGCTGGTCATTGCCCAGATAGACGACATGGTGGCCATCAACAGCGCACTGGAGATAGACCTGACCGGCCAGGCGACGGCCGAATCCATAGGGGGAGTGTTCTACAGCGGCATCGGCGGGCACTACGATTTCATGCGCGGAGCGTTGCTGGGCAGGAATGGCAAGACCATACTCGCCATGCAGTCCACTGCCTCCGGCGGAGAGGTCTCACGCATCGTTCCCGCCATCTCGGAGGGAGCCGGCGTCACGCTCAATCGCGGTGATACGTACTACGTCGTGACCGAGTACGGCATTGCCTACCTTCACGGCAAGAACATCCGTGAGCGCGCGATGGAGCTGATTGCGATTGCCCATCCGAAGTTCCGTCCGTGGCTCATCCAGGAAGCGAAGAAACGGAACCTCATCTACAGGGACCAGGCGTTCATCCCGGGACGGCGCGGCGAGTATCCGGAGGAGCTCGAGACTCACCGGACCACCCGCGGCGGGCTGGAGGTTGCTCTCCGGCCGGTGAAGATATCGGACGAACCGCTGCTGAAGGACTTCTTCTACTCGCTCTCTGACCAGAGCATGTACCGGCGGTTCATGTCCGTCCGGAAGGACATGCCTCACGAGCGCCTGCAGGAGTTCGTCATCATCGACTACACCAGGGAGACGGTCATCCTGGCATCGGTCCAGACCGGGGACACCGAGAGGATAGTTGGGGTGGGGCAGTACGGCATCGACGAGGGTACGCACACGGCGGAGGTTGCAATCGCAGTGGACGACGCGTATCATAATCAGGGTATCGGGACTGAACTCCTATCCTATCTCACGTTGCTTGCCAAGCGACACGGTTTGCTGGGCTTCACTGCCGAGGTGCTGGTAGAGAACAAGCCCATGCTGCATCTGTTCGAGAAGATGGGGTTCGACCTCGAGAAGCGCATTGCGGAGGACGTGTACGAACTCAAGATGCTGTTCAAAGAGGTGCCACAAGGTGAAAGGTAACGAATCCAGCATGAAGTATCTCTTCGAGCCGAGGGGCGTAGCTGTGATCGGCGCGTCCCAGACCCCCGGGAAGATCGGCTATACGGTGGTTAAGAACATCGTCGCTGCCGGCTACAGCGGCAAAGTCTATCCCATCAACCCGCGGGGCGGCGAACTCCTCGGACACACGGTGTATTCACGCCTTGCTGACACGCCCGGGCCGGTGGATGTTGCCCTGGTCGTGGTGCCGGCCAACTTCGCCTATGAGGCTGTCGAGCAGTGCGCCGCCAAGGGCGTCAAGTTCGTCGTCATCATCAGTTCCGGCTTCTCAGAGGTCGGCAATGTTGCCGAGGAGCGCAGAATCGCGCAGTTTGCCCGCCAGCGCGGGGTCCGCATCGTTGGCCCCAACGTCTTCGGCATCTATTCGGCCGCATCCTCCCTCAATGCGACGTTCGGCCCGGCGGATGTGAAGCGCGGCAACGTTGCCATAATCACGCAGAGCGGCGCCATCGGCATCGCCATGATCGGCAAGACCAAGGTCGAGGGAATCGGCCTTTCGGCGATGATATCCGTCGGCAACAAGTCGGATGTCGACGAGACCGACCTCCTCGAGTATCTGACGTTCCAGGATGACGCCAGAGTCGTCCTGATGTACCTCGAGGGGGTGAAGTCCGGCGAGAGGCTCGTGGAGGTTCTGAAGAAGGCGACGCGGAAGAAGCCGGTCGTGGTCATCAAGTCGGGACGTTCCCGGCGCGGCGCTCAGGCGGCGGCCTCGCATACCGGCTCCCTCGCGGGAGAAGACAAGGTATTCGACGATGTCGCCAGGCAGTGCGGCGTTATTCGAGCGGAGAGCATCGAAGAGGCGCTGAACTGGTGCAAGTTCCTGTGCGATGTTCCCCTGCCGAAAGGCGAGGATTGCGTCATCATCACCAACGGCGGCGGCATCGGAGTGCTCACTGCTGATGCGTGCGAGAAGTACGGGGTCAACCTCTCCGACGAAGTGGCCGACCTGAAGAAGACGTTCGAGAGCGTCATGCCATCTTTCGGCTCGGCGAAGAACCCCGTGGACATCACGGGCGGGGCCAGCTCGGACGACTACGACAAGGCGCTCGGGGCTGCCCTGCAGAACGACAACATAGACGCGGTCGCCTGTCTTGGCTGCCAGACGGCCACGTTCGATGCGGCCAAGTTCGCGGAGATAGCGGAGAAACGCTTCGCGCAGTACCGGCCGGTGAAACCCATCGTGTTCTCCCTCTTCGGTGGTGAAGAGGTGGAGCGGAGTATCGTGACGCTGAAGGCGCAGGGCATCCCGGTGTTTCCCGATGTCTATGCGATGACCTCGTTTCTCGGTGCGCTCTATGCGGACTACCGCAACAAGTCGAGCGCGATACCCGAGGTGGCCACCGCCGACATGGACGTCGCGCTCATCGAGAGGATGATCAAGTCGGCGCGAGCCGACGGACGGCATTTCCTGTTGGCGCATGAGGCCCAGGAAGTCATGCGGGCGGCGGGCATCATGATTCCGCAGAGTCGCATCGCGCACAGTCCCCAGGAGGCTGTGAAGTGCGCGGTGGAGATAGGCTATCCGGTCGTCATGAAGGTCGTGTCCAAGGACATCATCCACAAGAGCGACGCCGGCGGCGTCGCTTTGGACCTCCTCAATGAGAAGGAGCTCCTGGACGCGTACGAGGCCATCCTGCGCAACTGCCGGGCCTACAAGCCGGACGCGGT
>CAZVCS010000074.1:0-9905 GCA_964625765.1 uncultured Dehalococcoidales bacterium
CATCGACGGACATGTCCGCCGCCTCGACGGGCACGGAGACCATGTTCCAGCCGGCCGACAGCTCGATGGCAACCGACATCTCGGACGGCAGGCTGCCGTCACTGCCCAGCTTGACGACGAAGGCGTCGGTGGGCGATGTGGCGTCACGGATGGGCATGCCCCAATCTGCCCAGTCCACTCCCGCCACATGAGCGTTTCCGCCGGCGTCCACTGCGATTGCGTAGCCGAGGTCGTTTCCGTCACCCCCGAGGAATGTGTTCCACTGAAGCACGCCGCTGCTGTCGAGCTTCGCCGCGAAGGCGTCATAGCTTCCGCCATGCGGTCGCACCGGGTCCGTATCCCCCTGCCACGTGGCATCGCTGAGGCCTGCCACGTACACGTTCCCGCTGCCGTCCACTGAGATGCCGTGGCCTTCGTCCGTAGTGCTGCTTCCGAGGAAGGTGTTCCACTGAAGCGCACCGCTCCCGTCCACCTTGGCCGCAAACACATCGTTGCTGCCGCTGTACGCGCGCTCGGGCGCCGACACGCCCTGCCACGTGGCACTGCTCTTTCCTGCCACGTACAGATTCCCACTGTCGTACAGGGCAATGGCGGCTCCGCTATCTTCGCCGGAGCCCCCGAGGAAGGTGTTCCATACGAGGGTTCCGAGGTCGTCCAGTTTCGCCGCGAAAGCATCGTAGCCTGAGCTGAACGGCCGCTGCGTGGAGGAGTCGCCGGGCCAGTCGTATCCGCTCGTTCCGGCCACGTACGAGTTCCCGTTGCCGTCCACTGCGATTCCGTTGCCCTCGTCGCTGCCCCAGCCGCCGAGAAAGGTGTTCCACTGAAGGTCACCGGTGCTGTCCAACTTGGCGGCGAAGGCATCGTAGCTGTCTTCGTAGGCACGCCTGGGCGCGTCGTCGCCCTGCCACGAGGCGCGGCTGGTTCCAGTCACGTACACGATGTCCGCGCTGTCCACCGCGATGTCGTTGCCGGAGTCGGCATCGCTGCCGCCCAGGAACGTGTTCCACTGGAGAGCCCCGTCGTTGTCCAGCTTGGCGACGAAGGCATCGTTGCCCGAAGTGTACGCCCGCACGGGAGCCGAGTCTCCCTGCCACGCAGCATTGCTGGTTCCGACCACATAGATATCGCCGTCATCGTCCACGGCAATCGCATTGCCGCAGTCGGTGCCGGAGCCGCCCAGAAAGGTGTTCCACTGCAGTGTGCCGCTGCTGTCCAGCTTGGCGACGAAAGCATCCTGAGTGGATGTAGTGTGAGCCCGAACCGGGTTAGTTGCGACGGTACCCTCGCCGTCTCCCCAGGTGGCGCTGCTGTATCCCGTCACGTAGATGTTTCCCTCGTCGTCCAGTGCAACCGCGTAGCCGTTGTCGTAGCCGCTGCCGCCAAGGAAGGTCAACCACGCGCTGGAATCGGCTGAGGCCATTCGACCCCAGGCCGGCGGCAGGAGTAGAGTCGCACATACGGCGACGGCCAGAATGGCCGAACGGACCGCACGCGTACAGAACCAATAGGTGCCCCTTGAAAACAGAGTCACGTCTCCCCCCTGATTCTCCGGATAGTCTGCCATCTAGGTCCGTGTCTTTGCCTCACGCTCCCGACGCAGTCATGGTCAACTCGCAGCTCTGCGTGGCCGCCATCCAGTAGCCGAGGCCCTGCTCTATCTGCGTCGCCATGTCGTACGACTTTGTCCCCGGGTTCCAGTGGTAGATGGCGTTCGTCTGCACCGAGCCGGACGGGTCGTCAGACAGGTCGGCCACGTCCACCGGGTCGCCGTACACCGAGCCTGCCATGTTCCAGCCGGCGGCAAGCTCATCCGTCCACTCGGCAACCAGCGTGCCGCTGACGGTGACGGTATCGGCCGAGGTCATCGCGACCCAGTAGCTCTTCTCCGGCTCGATGGTCGTGGGCACCGTGTAGGACTTGGTTGCCGGGTTCCACCAGTAGACCGCCTCGGCATCCGGGAAGATGGCATCGACGGACATGTCCGCCGCCTCGACGGGCACGGAGACCATGTTCCAGCCGGCGGAGAGCTCCACGTCCACGGCTTGCTCCACAGAGATCTGTTGAACGAACGCCTCACTTCCGCCTGCAAAGGGCCGCTCCGGGCTTCCCCACGCGCCGTTGCATTCTCCAGCGACGTTGATGGCGCCGCCGCTGGCGGCGATGGCGTAGCACTGCTCCTGATAGCCGCCACCCACGAAGGTGTGCCACAGGAGATTGCCCTCACCGTCCAGACTCACCACCATGCCGTCGAGGTCCCCACCGAATTCCCTCTCAGGTTCCCCCCACGATTCCCAACTGCGACCCGCGAGGTACAGATTGCCGGAATCGTCGAGGCCGATGTCGTAGGCCTCCTGTCCGGCGCTGCCACCAAGGAAGGTGTGCCAGCCGAGGCTGCCGTCTCCGGAATCAAGCATGGCAGCGAAGGCATCATAGTTGCCCGAGTGCGCCCGGACAGGGTCTGTGCCCCAACTTGCCTCACCGTATCCTGCGACAAACACGTTGCCGTCGGCGACCGCAATGCCGCGGCCCCGGTCCTCGTCCGCGTCCTCAACGTCGCTGCCAAGGAACGTGTGCCACTGAAGGTCTCCGCCGGAGTCCAGCGCCGCGACGAAGGCGTCAAGGTAGGCGGAATACGCCCTCACCGGCGATTCGGTCCAGCCGGACCGGCCGGTTCCCACCACGTAGACACAGCCGCCATCGTCGACCGCCACATCGTTGCCTTCGTCATTCTCGTCCGCTCCGAGGAACGTGTGCCACTGGAGCGCACCGTCGAGGTCCAGTTGGGCGACGAAGGCATCGCGCCCGCTGGAGAAGGCGCGCTCCGGGGTCTCAGTCCAGCCGTAGTACTCGCTCATTCCTGTCACGTGAACATGATCCGAGTCCAGCGCGATCCCCATCCCACTGTCGACGCCTCCGCCCCCGAGGAACGTGTGCCATTCGAGCGTGCCATCGGGATTGAGCCGCGCAACAAAGCAATCGTGGTCGGAGACACCGTCGGTGAAAGCGCGCACCGGCGTCTCCGCCCAGCCGGCGCCACTGCCGCCCACGACGTATATGTCGCCGTCGGCGCCGAGGGCGATTCCACGGCCGCCGTCACCCCCCGTGCCCCCCAGATAGGTGAGCCACACGAGGTCGCCGTCGGGATCGAGCCGGGCGACGAAGGCATCCCCGTTCCCTCCGTACGCACGCACGGGAGTCTCATCCCACTCATAGCTGCTCCCGGTGACGAAGAGGTTGCCTTCGTCATCGGCCGCCACACCGTACGCGTAGTCCCCGGACTCGCTGCCCAAGAAGGTGAGCCAGGAATCAATGACTCCTCCTGGGGCCGCGTCGTCTGCGGACAGAGAAGTCGGGCCGGCGCACACGGGCACGATAAGCATGAGAAGCAGCGACAGTTCCAGGACAACGCGTGCCGGGCGACAAAAGCGCTTCATGCGAGTTCCTCCCTGACCGAGGCCGGAAACGAGGCGCCACCGCTATCGTTCCATCCCTCGAGGTGCCAATCTGTCTCCATCACGAAGTCTTCCCCGCACCTCAGGCTGCCGGCGCCGTCACGGTGAGGTCGCAGGTCGCGGTGGCGGCCATCCAGTAGCCGAGGCCCTGCTCGATCTGCGTGGCAACGTCGTACGACTTCGTTCCCGGGTTCCAGTGGTAGATGGCGTTCGTCTGGACGGAACCGGCCGGGTCGTCTTGAAGGTCTCCGACGGCGACCGGGTCGCCGTAGACCGAGCCGGCCATGTTCCAGCCGGCGGTGAGCGTGTCAGTCCACTCCGTCACGGGCGTGCCGGTCACCGTCACAGTGTCGGGCGAGGTCATCGCGACCCAGTAGCTCTTCTTCGGGTCGATTGAAGTGGGCGTCTCGTAGGATTTCGAGCCTGGATTCCAGGTGTAGACGGCTTCGGCGTCGGCGAAAATGGCGTCGACTGACATATCCGTAGCCGTGACTGGCACGGAGACCATGTTCCAGCCGGCGGAGAGGGAGAGTTCGACGACGGCAGCACTTGTGAAGACCTGGACGCGGTTGTTGAGATTGTCGGCGACATAGACGTCACCGTCGTCGTTGACTGCAATCCCATACGGCCCATCGATGCAGCTCTCGCACGCGCCAGAGTCGCCCCATGAGGTGAGCAACGCGCCGGAGCCATCGTACTTGCGCACGAGATCGTACAGGCAATCGGTCACGTAGACATCGCCCTGCGAGTCCACCGCGAGCCCGTACAGCCCCCCGTTGCTGACCGGCCACATCGTGACGAAGTCGTACGCACCGTCCCCGGAGTCCCAGGCGAACTTCTGAAGGCGGTAGTTGTTGTTGTCCGCCACGTACACGTTTCCGGACGAATCCACGGCCACCTCGGTCGGGTTTTCAAAGTAGCCACCCGGGCTCGCATCGTTGGAATCAGGCAAGCCCCACTTGGTGATGAATGCGCCGGAGCTGCTGAACTTCTGGATGCGGTGATTGTAGTTGTCCGCAACGTAGAGGTTGTCGTCATCGTCCACGGCAAGGCCCCAGGGGTAATGAAACTGCCCATCCGCCGACCCAGGGCTTCCCGGTGTGCCTATCGTGCGGTCATGTACGTAGGCATCGCCACCCGAATCGTGGTACTTCCTGACGCAGGCGTTGTGGTAGTCCGAGACCCATACGTCGCCAGAGGAATCGACGACAACATCGAAGGGGAAGAGGAATTGGTTGTCGCCGGACCCATACGCACCCCACTCGGTGATGAAGTCGCCGTCGGCTTCGAACTTCTGTACGCGGTAGTTGCCAGTGTCGACCACGTACACGTTGCCGTCTCCGTCCAAGGCGACTCCATGCGGCTGATTGAACTCCCCCTCTCCCGTGCCCGGGGCGCCCCATCCAAACAGATGCGAGGGCGGGTCCTCGGCTGCGAGGACCGGAGTAGCGAGTCCGGAGAGAAGGAGCAGCACAGCCCCTGTGGCTCCCATCTGCGCCGCCCACAATGAGAAACCGCGTCGGCGTGTGGCCGTACCACCCAATCCGCTCATCGTGTCTCCTTTGCATCCGCCGTGTATAGCAAAGCCTGCGGAGCACCCACCGCGCCGCAGGCGGAAGAGCAACACAGCGCCGGATAGGACGTTAGTCCTCATCCGATGCAGGACTTCCGGGTATGGTATTCGGGCCGCTTCCTGTCCGCAAGCCTGCGCTGAACGTGACGTAGTGGAATATCTGACAGAGAACTGCGGCGACACCATACTTATGTCGGCAGAGCGGCAGCGCTGTGAACGGACTGCTGAGGTGCTGCGGCACTATGCCGAGGGAATTGCGGTGACACCATACTTAATTCGGTGGACCGGCGGCGCTACGAACGGATTGCCGAGGTGCTGCGGCGGATCCATTCGTGAAGATGGGTGGGCGTGGATAACAAGTATGGTGTCACCACATTTCCGCAGGTGGGACCCGTGGAGAGCTGGATCTGCGCCGTCTGGCGGCACAAAGACGAGGGAGGGACGACCATGTTGCCGTCCCTCCCTCGGGGTCAGCCGATATGTGTCATGCCGATGGCGCGACGGTCAGGTCGCAGCCCTGCGTGGCCGCCATCCAGTAGCCCAATCCCTGCTCTATCTGCGAGGCAACGTCGTACGACTTGTCCCCCGGATTCCAGTGGTAGATGGCGTTCGTCTGCACCGAGCCGGCGGGGTCGTCAGACAGGTCGCCCACGTCGACCGGGTCGCCGTAGACCGAGCCGGCCATGTTCCAGCCGGCCGTGAGTTCGTCAGTCCATTCGGTCACAAACTCGCCACTGACTGTCACCGTGTCGGCCGATGTCATCGCGACCCAGTAGCTCTTCTTCGGGTCAATCGTGGTGGGCGTCTCATAGGACTTGGTCGCAGGATTCCACGTGTAGACGGCCTCGGCGTCAGGGAAGACGTCCGCGGGCGCGGCGTTGGAGGGGAAGATGCCCAGCGGCACGGAGACCATGTTCCAGCCGGCCTGCATCTCAATGTCGATCTGGTCGAGCGTCCTGTAGCTGAACACCTGGACGCGGTTATTCTCCGTGTCTGCCACATAGATGTCGCCGTTCGGATGAATGGCAATGCCCATGGGCCGCTTGAACTCGCCCGGAGCGGTCCCGTACGAGCCCCACCGCGTCACCAGGTTACCTTCATCGTCGAACACCTGGATGCGGTGGTTCTCGGTGTCGCAGACGTAGAGTCTACCGTCAGCGTCCACGGCGATGCCGGACGGATTGTTCAGGCCCGCGTCAGAGACGAGCACCGCCCAGGCGCTGCCGTCGAACTTCTGGACGCGGTTGTTGCCCCACTCGGCCAGGTACACGTTGCCCGAGTCATCCGCAGCCAGGCCAAACGGGCTGGTGAAGAGGCCTGAGCCCCACTCGATGAAGAAAGTGCCGTCGTGTTCGAAGGCCTGCACGCGGTGGTTACCCCAGTCGGTGACGTAGACATCGTAGTAGGAGTCGATGGCGATGCCAAAGGTCCAGTTGAACTCTCCCTCTCCCGTGCCGGAGGAACCCCACTGGCCCCCATAGGTTCCATCGCGATCGAAGTACTGCACGCGGTGGTTGCCGCCGTCGGCCACGTACACGGAGTCGCCGTCGGGGGCAGCCACGTGGATGGGGTAAGAGAACTCCCCGTTGCCGTCGCCCTGCGAGCCCCACTTGCCGAGGAAGCCGCCGGTCGACGTGAACCGCTGCATGCGGTGATTGTTGGTGTCGGCGACGAAGACGCCGCCGTCGGGGTTCACGGCCACGCCCTGAGGACCGTCGAACTGGCCGTCGCCCGTGCCGCCGGTGCCCCACGAGCCGAGGAACTCCGGCGGTGACTCCAGCATGGCCAGGTGATTGGCGTGTACGGTGGTGTTGCCTGTGACCGAAGACTGCTGATGCCATACCGCAACCGCGCCGGAACCAGTGGCCACCCGGGCCCATCCAGAGGAGCTGTCGGCCACCTCGTCCTGGATCACCTGCGCGCTTCCCCAGGTCGCTCCGCCGTCCTCGGAGGAACTGCCGTGTACCCTGCCGTCGAACGCATACCAGACAGCCACGGCGTTGGCGCCGGAGAGCGCGACATGGGGCTCCCCCGCGTCCCAGGTGTTGGTGCTGTCGACCGCCTGGGGGACGCCCCATGACGTGCCGGCGTCATCAGAGCGATTGCTCCAGACTCTATTGACCCCGCTGGACACGACGTACTGATTCCAGACCGCGACGACACGGGAGCCTGACATGGCCAACTCGGGAGTGTACTTCCCGACTGCAGCGCCGTTGTCGAGGCTCTCGACACCCTGCCACGTGGCTCCCCCGTTCGACGAGCGGTTGATGCAGACGCTCCAGTCGCCGGTGGCGTTGACCCAGATTGCCACGACGTTGAGGCCGGACATCGCCACCCGCGGTGGGTACGTCTCCGTGGTTGTGCTGATGATCTGCGCCGCATCCCAGCCGGCGCCGCAATCGGCCGAATGAATGCTGTGAACCTCCTTCGGATAGTTGCCGCCGTCCTCGCGAGTGGTGCCCCAGACGGCGACGACGTGTGCGCCATCCATAGCTACCCGCGTGTAGTGATCGGAAGTCCCCGTCGAAGAGCCGGTGCCACTGGCGACTACCTGTGCTCCGTTCCACGTGCTGCCGCCGTCGGACGAGTAGTCGCTGTAGACGTACCATGCTCCGCCGGCGTCCTTCAGCCAGGTGGCGACCACATCGTCGCCCTGCAAAGCGACGTTCGCGCCCGTGCAGCCGTACACGCCGGCATCGATTGCCGCCGGCTCGCTCCAGGTCGCGCCGCCGTCAGCAGAGCAACTGGTCCGGATCCGGCCGTTGCTGCCGATGACCTCGTACCACACCGCCACCGCGTTGTTGCCGGACAGCGCCACCTTCGGCATGTCGCAGTAGGATGACATGCTCGGGTCGATGGGCTGGTCCGCGCTCCACGTGACGCCGCCGTCGGTGGAGTAGCTGCTGAGAATGCGGCTACTCCCGACCCACACGCAGACCACGTTGGAGCCGTCTTTCGCCACCGCAGGCATCGTATTGGAAGTGTCACTATCTCCGATGGCCTGCGCGTCGCCCCATGCGGCCTCGGCCAGGACTGGTGACGGAGGCAGCAGGGTCATCACTGTCAAGAGCAGTACCGCGACCGAGAGTGCCCTCTTCGCCCGCATCGAACACGTCCTCCTCAGATGTCAGTTGCGCCGCTGGGCCGTGTCAGACAGGAGAGCCCCGTGTGGCGCACATAGGAAATGGCCCCCGTCCGGGAGCCCGTAGACGATAGTACCGGGACTCCCCGACCGGGTCAATGCAGGGAAATCCGGGCCACCATCGTGGCGTTGGCGGGGCGATGTGGGAATCGCCCCCTGCGAAAGGGGTGTGCGTGGTCACGCGTGCATTCATGAGGTAGGGGCCGTTCGAGAACGGCCCGGTGAGTGCGAGTCGCGCGCGATTGATCGAGACGCAGTTGACAGTGCACTGACCGGGTCCGCAGGCAGGCGGCCGGATGCCCCCAACCAGGGATGTGTTATGGCGCATTCCACCGTGGTCCCAGACGACTGCCGGGCCGTTCACAAACGGCCCCTACAGGAGAATCGCCATGGTGGCAGGGGGACGTGAGGCGAAAAGCCACGGGCGGGCGTGGACCCGGAAATGTGGTGACACCATACTCATTTCGGTGGAGCGGCAGCGACACGAACGAGTTGTGGCAGTGCTGCGCCGGATTCAATCGTGGAGGCAGGGTACAACGGCAAATGAGTATGGTGTCACTTCATTTCCCAGTCTAGCGATTGTAGAGACAGGCTCCCCCTCCAGTCAGGAAGAGGACGGGCTGGACGGGTTGGTGTAGGGGCCGTTCGAGAACGGCCCGGTGAGTGCGAGTCGCGCGCGATTGATCGAGACGCAGTTGACAGTGCACTGACCGGGTCCGCAGGCAGGCGGCCGGATGCCCCCAACCAGGGATGTGTTATGGCGCATTCCACCGTGGTCCCAGACGACTGCCGGGCCGTTCACAAACGGCCCCTACAGGAGAATCGCCATGGTGGCAGGGGGACGTGAGGCGAAAAGCCACGGGCGGGCGTGGACCCGGAAATGTGGTGACACCATACTCATTTCGGTGGAGCGGCAGCGACACGAACGAGTTGTGGCAGTGCTGCGCCGGATTCAATCGTGGAGGCAGGGTACAACGGCAAATGAGTATGGTGTCACTTCATTCCCCACGCGGTTGATGGACGCAGCTCTGGGCGCCGGACGACCCGATGGCGGGCGAGGCATGCCTCGCCCCTGCGCCAGAAGGGAAGCCCGCGCAACCGCAAGTGGTCGGTCCAGGCGGCCGGCGGCCCGGCCGCGCATGGGCACGACAGCCCGCCCCCGGTGAGAGCATTGCGCGGGATGCCGGGAGGGCTAGACCGGTGCGGTCCGGCGGCACAAGGGGGGAGAGACGACCGTGGCGCCGTCCCTTCCCCCGGGGCAGCGGATGTGTGTCATGCCGACGGTGCGACGGTGAGATCGCAGCCCTGGGTCGCCGCCATCCAGTAGCCGAGGCCTTGTTCTATCTCGGAGGCCACGTCGTACGACTTGGCAACCGGGTTCCAGTGGTAGATGGCATTCGTCTGGACGGAGCCGCCAGGGTCGTCTTGAAGGTCACCGACGGCGACGGAACTGCCGTGGACCGAGCCAGCCATGTTCCAGCCCGCGATGAGCGTGTCCGTCCAGGTTGTGACGGGTATGCCACTGACCGTGACGGTTTCCGGCGAGGTAATGGCAACCCAGTAACTCTTCTTCGGGTCAATCGTGATGGGCGTCTCATAGGACTTGCTCACCGGATTCCACGTGTAGACGGCCTCGGCATCCGGGAAGACGTCGGCGGTCGCGTTTGAAGGGAAGGGGGTCAGCGGCACGGAGACCATGTTCCAGCCGCTCTGCAACGTCAACTGCACGTCCTCCGTG
>CAZVCS010000075.1:0-9863 GCA_964625765.1 uncultured Dehalococcoidales bacterium
TTCTCTCTCATGCTGGTCATCCTGTGGCTCTGCTGCAGGTGGAAGCCGGCCACAGTCCGCGTCGTCTTCAGCAAGCTGCAGATTGGCTCGGCGGCGTTCCTTGCCTACAGCCACGGCAAGAACGATGGCCAGATGCCCATCGGCCTCATGGCCATGGGACTGATGGCTTTCCATGGCACCACGGAGTTCGTCATCCCGTTCTGGACGATCCTGGTCGCCGCACTGAGTATCAGTCTCGGCACGGCAGTCGGTGGCAGGCGCGTCATTCGCACTCTCGGTTCGCAGGTGACGACGTTGAAACCCGAGAGTGGCTTTGCGGCCGAGGCGTCGGCCGCCACCCTCATCGAGATAGCGTCGCGACTCGGTTTGCCTGTGAGCACGACGCACTGCATCAGCAGCACGGTCATGGGCGTGGGCGCCACACGCCGGCTGTCGGCTGTGCGCTGGGGCGTTGTCGAGAAGATCGTCCTGACCTGGATACTGACGTTCCCCGGGTGCGCGGCGCTGGGCTGGCTGTTCGGTCTGCTGTCGCGGTCCGTGGGATAGAACAAAGGAAGAGGCCGGGCTCCGCGCAGCGGATGCCCGGCCTCCATCGTTTCGTCTGGTCTGCTCTGCCTACAATAGCGGCAGTTCCCTGCCGATGTCCGAAAGCTGCTGTATCTTGCAGTTCGTCTCCTGCAACTGGGTCTTGTGTTCCTCGGCGTACCTCGTCGCCTGCTCGTACATCTCGGCGATGCGCGGGATGTTGGAGAGCTGCGAGAGTATGAGCGTCAGGTCGATGAAGTGCTTCTCTCCCGGGAAGTCACCGCCCCGGATGAGCGCCGTGGGCGCTATCTCCGCGATGTGGTCGCTGATGGCCTTCACCATGTCCATGTTCATCTCTTTCGCCGGGCCGGACATGATGTAGATGCACTTCGCTGCGTCGCGCGGGTTGCAGGCAATCGAAAGGTCGGTGATGGCGGCGTCCAGCGCCTGCGAGCCTCTGAAGCTCTCCGCGGCCTTGTCGCGGAACTGGCTCTTCACGACCTCCCATGGGAAGCGGAACGCCGGAAGCTCCGTCCTGCCGATGCCGATGGCAGTCCATCCCTCGAAGGAGGCGATGAGGTCGCCGGCATCGACCGTACGCGCTCCTACATACTTCCGTGTTGTCACCTCTCCCGCGCACATCATGTCGTAGAAGGGTTCGACGATGACGCGGTTAATCTTCTCCATGTTGTTGGCAAGGCTCGAGTCCTTCTTCACGTAGCGCTGGTTGTCCGCCACGAAGACGGCGTCCGCCGCCTCGTACGTTGACTTGAGCGACGTGGCTGAGTTGTAGACGCTCCGTGCCTCGCTGTATTGCTCGTGCTCGAATGGGAGAACCGCGAGCGCGTACACCGGCTTGTTGATGTAGCGCTCCTTCAGCATCCGCACGATGACGGGGAGAGAGCCGGAGCCCGTGCCGCCGGCGGTGCCGGCGACGACCATGAAGGCGTGCGTCTCGTAGAAACGCCTTTCGCTCTTGAGTGACTCCAGTATCTTGTCGCCGTCTTCCCTCGCCAACTGGGCGCCAAGCTCGTTTATCTTACCGACGCCGTGGCCCAGCGTCTGCCGCAGGCCCAGCAGGATGCGGTGAGAGTAATCATTCTTGATGAACCGCAGACCGGTGAGGTCTGCCTGGTCCGTGTTGGCCGCGACGACGATCGGGGCTATCGTCGCTTTCCTCTCGGACTGCGCCTTGAGGTTCAGTCGAGCGAAGTGGTCGGCAATGCGGCAGCCGCATTGACCCAGTCCGATTACCGCCAGTTTCATAGTTCCTCCATTCGGTCGGTTCGCCGGCTTGAAGCCGGTCTAGTCGTAGAGCCCCACGCGATCGCGGATGATAAGGACGTATACCAGTGCGCCTATGAGCACAACGGCGAGGACGATGATGACGATGAGCGCCCACGTTGGCAGCAGCCCAGCCTTGAAGGTGCTGGAGCCGCTCCAGCCGCTGTCGTTCATCGCGCCGTCAACAGCCTTCACTCTCCAGTAGTACGTACCGAATGGCAGGGCCTCGCTGTCGGTCAGCGTGTAGCTCATCTCAGGGCCGGCCGATGACACGATGAGGGCGCTGCCCTGTGCCTGGAGATTGCTCTTCGAGAGGAGCACCTGGCTGAAATCGGCCGTGGCCGAGATCTGCAGACCGTAGGTTACGCCGCTTGGGTCATCGACGATGGTCCATGTGAGCGTGGGAGTCTGCTTCCCGAGTACGCCAATCCGTGCCCCGCTCGCCGGCGTTCGTGGCGCCGGCTTGGAGGGCGCGGTGGACTCCATCGAGAATGTCTCTGACAATGTCGAGGAGTCGAACGTCACCGTGATCGAATGGTCCGCTGTGTGCGTGCTCTGCGTGTGAGTCGCGCCGAACGTGATGGGAGAAAGCGTTCCGGTCGATGCGGTTGTGCCGGTGCCCTTGGTCACCCCGTCGTACGTCACGGTGACCGATTTCCCGGCGGGCAGGCCCTTGCCGCTCACTTGAATCTGGGTGCCCACGTTGCCGCTCGTCGGCTCCACGACCACGCTTGGTTCGACCTCGAAGTCGATGTTCTCGATGTCCGACTTGGTCGTATCGCTGCCCTCAGCGTCTATCTCGTGCGTTCCCATGGCTGCATCGGGAACCGTGACGGATACCTCGAAGGCGCCGTCGCTTCCGGCCTTGAACCCGGACTTGACGCTCTTGCCGTCGAAGAGGATCTCGATATCGTCCTCGTTTGCGCCGAAGCCGCTGCCGCTCACCGTGAAGGTGCTTCCGACGACCCCTTTGACGGGGGTGACGGCGATGCCCGCGGTCATGGTGAAGAGGGCCGGGTCGTCGATGTCGCCACGGTCGGTGTAGTCACCCTCGGCCGTTATCTCGTGCTCTCCGGCGCTGCCGGCAGGGACGATGAACGTGCCGGTCCAGGTGCCCAGCTCGTCCGCGGTGATGTCGTCGACCGGGTCCACTTCCTCATCGTCGAAGAAGATGACGATGTCCTCCTCGTCCTCACCGAAGCCATATCCCTTGACTTCAACCTCGGTGCCGGCGGGGCCCTCCGCATCGCTCTCGGACTTGACGGTCGTGCCGTCGACCTTCGTTATCTCGATGGTCGGCGTGACGGTGAAGTCGTACTCGTCCGAGGTCGCATCCTCAACCTCGTCGGTGTCAGGGCTGTTGCCCAGGTCGTCGTCGGTGACGACGATAAGGTGCTTGCCCCCCGGGCACTCGGGTATCTCGAACTTCTCGGTCACGAAGTCATAGTAGATGTCAGGTTCCTCGCCGATCTCGTCGAAATCCCAGTCGTCGCTGTCGTCCAGCAGCTTCACCCACTCGTCGCCGTCCGGGATGAGCTCAAAATACACCCAGCCCTCGTCGTCTGTGTCCGCGGTTCCGTCCAGGTAGACCTCGGTGCCGGCCGGGCCCTTGTTGGGTTTGGGCACGAAGTTCGTAATATCAACTGCTGCCAGCACGGGCGCGGCCGCGAGCGGCAGCACCAGGCCGGCTATCAGTATCGCTCCTAGCAATCGGGATACCACTCTCATGTGTGACAGTCCTCCTCAAGTGTGTGGCTCACTACTAACAACGCGGGACAACGCCGGAGGTAAATGGTGGTAATGCGATTTCCTGCGGGGGGAGGGTGGGCCCCTCCTGGCGGCGGGCCAGTGAGCGTTGCGCTCGTGACCATCCTCTTCTCAGCCTACCATACGTACGGTATGGCGTCAACCGCTCAGTTACAAATGTCAACGGATACGGTGTGCCCCAACGTGAGGGGCCGTGTGTTCCCGCGTGTCCTCCGTGAAAGTGAGCCGGGGACAAGCGGTGGACGGACTGGAGCGTTGCCCCGAAGTGGAGGGGGAGTCACGTCATGAAGACCTCGCGCCGAGCGCGACACAATCCGCACGGCGCCTCGCGCCAGGACCAGGGCGCTCCGGCGCCGGGTCCTAGTCCTTGGACAGGACGACCAGGCCCTTCTTGATGGCGATGACGACCGCCTGCGTCCGCGCGTTTGCGTTGAGCTTCCGCAGGATGGACGTGATGTGGTTCTTTATCGTCTGCTCGGTGACGTCGAGCTTGTCGGCTATCTGCTTGTTGAGGAAGCCCTGCGCCATGAACTGCAAGACTTCCATCTCCTTGGGAGTGAGCGGGGACATGAAGCTGGCCGTCTCCTTCTCCCGTGAGAGCTCGTGGAACTGCCGCAGTATCTGCTCGGCCACGCGCGGCCGGGTGGCGAGGGTCTCGTTGATGGGGTGCTCCCCCCGGGCGCAGCGCGAGATGGCACGCGAGAGCTCGTCGGGATTGACGTTCCTGCCGAGAAAGGCCGAGGCCTGCGCCTTGATCGCCTGAAAGACCTGCTCGTCCTGCTGTCCGTCCCCGGAGAGGATGATGATTGACACACTCGGGGCACGCTGCTTCACCGCGCGGCAGAGGCGCAGGCACTCGAGGAAGGCGGCATCGGCACCCATGATGACCACGTCAGGCATGGCCGCGTCCACAGGAGCAAGGATGGCATCCGTCAGGTCGGAGTCTCCGGCGATCTCCACGTCCGCCATCCGTCCCAGTGCGGCCCGTATACCCTGCCGGTACATCGGCTGCTCATCAACGATGAATACCTTAGCCATCAAGTCCTCCTGCTGCGGTCCCGCGACTCAGGTACCTGAATGCTAGTTTATCACGCGGCCTTCGCCATTCAACAGCACCGGTCCGGCTGCCGCGGTACGGCTGTCCGGCGCCGGGCCACGTTCGACACGGCCGCGGCGATGCCCTACAATTCGAACGGATTCGAGATGCCCGTTCGTCCTGCCCGGGCGGACGGGTCGCGGGAGAGAGGTGCGATGCTCCACACGTCACTGGCTGTCGCCGACGGTGTCCGTTTCTATCTCTGGGTCGGCCATGGCATCAACTCGAACTCGGTCGTGCTCGCGGATGCGCTGGAAGGCGACAAGCCGCATGTGCTCATCGACCCGGGGATGACCGGGAGCGAGATGGGAGAGCCCGCGCTCAACTCGCTGTCGATGGCCATGGCGGCCGACGGGCTGCGGCTGGAGGATGTCGGGCTGGTCATCGGCACCCACTGTCACCCCGACCACTATCAGGCGGTTGATGAGGTTGTGCGCCGCAGTGGCGCCGTCGTGGCGCTATCCGCGAGCGAGGAGCAGTTCAGGACCGGCGCCGGCAGGAGCTTCTATGGGGCGTTCGGGACCGCCGCGCCGTCGTCTCAGCCGACCCTCCTGCTTCGTGAGGGGCCGCTGCAGTTCCGTGTGGGCGACGGTCTGAACGGTGAGGTGCTCATCACCCCGGGGCACACCCCCGGCTCGGCCTGTCTCTACCTGAAGAACCTGAAGGTCCTCATAAGCGGCGACGTCGTCTTTCCGGGGAGCATCGGCCGCACCGACTTCGTTGGCGGCAGCATCTCGCAGATGCGGCAGAGCATCGACCGGCTCTCGCGGCTCGACGTTGAGTACATCCTGCCCGGCCACAGCAGCATGGGGGAGGCGCTCGTCTCAGGCAAGGAGAACGTCGTCCGCAACTTCCAGATGGTGCGCGCGTTCTTCTTCTAGCAGCCGGCCCCACGTGTGGAGAGTCTTCCATGGACATGGATGAGCGCATTCGCGAGGCGATGCAGAAGACGGAGCTGGTTCGTCCGCCCGCGCGACGGCTGGCGACCTTCGGCAGCACGACGATGGACTACTACGTGGTGACCGACCTCAGCGAGGAGATGAGCGTGGTGCGGGACGGCAAGGTGCTGGCCGAGAGGCCGCGGATAGTGACGCCGTACTACCTGCTGCGCGTCGAGGGCTTCAGCGAGGGGGCCCGGCGGTACCTCGGCATGATGGCCGAGGAGCACGCGCATGAGCCGGGCATCTTCTACACCTATCGGAACGAGCCGCACTCGATGAACATCGTCTCGGAGCCCATCGGCGTGGTCCTGGGCAACCTGACGTCGCGACTCGATGCGGAGGACCGGCCGCTGAGCGCAGTCATTCGTGGCGTGGAGGACGTCTGGGACCTGGCGGTGATGATGTTCATCTACGACCTCACGCGTCGCGCCGTGGGCGGGAACGTCGCTGACTTCCGTCGACGCGGCCTCCTCGATACGGACGCGTCGGGAGTCCCGGCGGCGGCGCGACAGGAGATAGAAGCGCTTTTTGCCATCGTCCGGGCAGACCGCTCGCGTGCATCCGAACTCGTCACGGAGCTCAACCGGTGGGGCCTGTACCAGGAGTACGAGGACCGGTTCCTGTCGCTCTTCCGGAAGTGACGCCCGGCGACGGCTGTCTTACATAAGGCTGACGTACCACGCCAGCATCGCCGGTCCCCAGAGCAGCGTGGCCATCGTCCCCAGCGCGAGGAAGGGCCCGAACGGCATCGCCTGCTTCCGTCCCTTCTTCCGTGTGGCCAGCAGCACAACGCCCGCCGCTCCGCCGATGACGACGCTGCAGAACAGCGCCACGAAGACGAGCGGGAAGCCGGCGGCTGCTCCCATGAAAGCCGCGAACTTGACGTCTCCCCATCCCATGCCGCCCCGGGCCACCAGGGCGATGAGGAACAGCAGCACGAATCCTGAGGCTGCGCCTGCCGCGGCACTCAGCACCCGGTGCGGGAAGAGGTCGCCAAGCCAGCCGGGAGAGGCGAGGACGGCGACCAGCAGGGCGAAGACGAGGGCCGGGACCACAATGGCGTTCAGTATGAGTCCGTGCTCGAGGTCGATGACGAAGACGACGATGAGGATGGCGGCATAGACGGCGAGCACGGCAGTCGTGCGCGTGGCGCCCTGCGCCAGCACCAGGCCGGCGAACACGAGCCCGGTTGCCGCTTCCACGGCCGGGATTCTTCGCGGGATGCGTGTGCCACAGGTGCGGCACCGGCCGCGCAGGATGATGTAGCTGAGGACCGGTATCAGGTCGCGGGCCACCAACTGCCGGCCGCACTTCTCGCAGTGTGAACGTCCGGTGACGATGGACTCATGTCTGGGGAGGCGGTCGATGCAGACGTTGAGGAAGCTGCCCACGGTGAAGCCGAGAATGGCGGCAAGCACAGCGAGCAACGCGTCCATCGGATGGCATTGTGGCGGTGTTGGCTGCGCCTGTCAACGGGTGACGGGGAAGTGGTCGCAGCCCCTGCCTTCACTCTTGGCTCGCGGCTTCGCTCGCAGGGGTCAGTGCCGACATCGAGCGTGCGAGGGGTGGCGGGGTACCGGCAGGGGAGAGGCATGCCTCTCCCGTCGCCTCACGGCCGCACACCCGCGACGGGTTCACCACAACTGGTTGCACCGCCTCGTGTAGGGCGCGGGCTCCCACGCCCGCCCGCCATCCGGTTGTCACACGCCCGCGGTTGGACGCCTACCACGCGTGAATACACGCCTACTCTGCGGGAGGGTCTGAGACCCTCCCCTACGACAGACTGGGGGCCGTTGCCGCGCATGCGTCACTTCCCGTGCCGACCCGGCGGGGATGTGCGTTCTGCTACAGGGGCCATTCGAGAACGGCCCGGTGACGCGATGCGCGACACGGTTGACGTCTGCGGATACCCATATGCCTGCCGGGTGCGTTGAGGTGGCGGGTCTGACTATCTGCAGGGGAGAGGCATGCCTCTCCCGTGGGATGGCACGGAAACCTCCGTGGTGCGTCTCCTCGCGCCCGTCTTCTCGCAGGGGCACGCGGCTGCGTGCCCGTGGTGGTAGGGACGTGGCGTTCGGACGTAGGGGCCGTTCGAGAACGGCCCGGTGACGGCATGTGGCACGTGGGTGGCTTAGACAGTGGAGTCCATGCGCGCGAAACGCCTGGGTGTCCGTGGTTGTGCTGCGGCGGACCTCTGCGTCCGCCCGCTATACTACACTGGAGCTGCGTGTGTGCTATGCTCAGACTGGAGGGTGGGATTCCCGCCCGGCGGTGGCCTTTTGACACACCGGCACGAGTGATAAGGATTTGCCAACCCGGTTTGTAAGACAATAGACTACGTGCAAGTGATAATGGTTCGCGGTTGCAACAGGACGGAGGTACCATCTGCCGGGTCGCTATGAAGGTCCTGTGTCCGCACGGGACCAACTGGGGATAGAATGTCATTGACGCGTGGGTAGGTTGGCCCCTACTATTGCGGCATTCGAAACGTGAGAGGATTTGGTAGGTCGATACAGGTCTTCTGAAGACGTTTGGCAAGCGACACTTGATACTATCTATCAGGTGGGATAGAACAACATAACGAGTCGAAGCGAAGAGGAGGGATTCGAATGGATATGAAAGGACTGGTGACCCGGGCAATCAGGGGCGAGCGTGGCTTCACACTCATCGAGTTGCTGGTGGTCATCGCCATCCTCGGCATCATCGCCGCGGTGGTGGTGCTGAACATCGGTAGCTTCCTCGGTTCTGGCGCCGTTGAGTCCGCCAACACCGAGGCGCACCAGGTGCAGACCGCCGTCATCGCATACATGACGGCAACCAGCTCAACCACCTACACGGCTGGCAGCGTGGGTCCGGAGACGTCAGTTGGACCTGAGCAGTACCTGTTGAACCCCGGCCGGCTGCAGGCAGTGTACTCATTTGACAGTGCTGGCAAAATCAGCGGTGCGACGCCCGAATCGGATGGCAAGTGGTCTGATCTTACGTGGAACGCCGCCGGGTACTGGGAATAGCAGCCGCATCTCGATTGTCAGAGACGTCTGTTGCAGTCTCAGAGGGAGGCGAGGCCTGTGCTCGCCTCCCTCTTCTGCGTCTAGGTTCCTCCGTTGCAGTGGACGAGAGGGGTGTTGTGCCTTAGGCTCTCTCCGTGTGCCGGTACTGGCTCCTAGCTCCGCGACTGCCACCGCCTCTCCCGTGACGGACCCGGATGGTGTAAGGTACGCGTGCCGTGAGAGAGTTGACCGTCGTGGTTCCCACCTTCAATGAGGCGCCAAACGTCGCGGCACTGCTGCAACGTGTGCACGCAGCCCTTGCCGGCCACGTCGACTACGAGGTCGTCATCGTCGACGACAACAGCCCCGACGGGACGGCGGAAGTGGCCCTGTCTCTGCAGGACCGATACCCTGTCCGCGTCATCGTTCGGAAGAACGAGCGCGGGTTGGCCTCGGCCGTCATCGAGGGCTTCCGTCAGGCGCAGGGTGAGGTGGTCGGCGCCATCGATGCCGACCTGCAGCACCCGCCGGAGAAGCTGCCCGAGCTGCTGCGCAAGGTGCGCGAGGGAGCGGACGTTGTGGTGGCCAGCCGCTACGAACCGGGCGGCGCCATCGAGAGCTGGACACTCGGCCGCAAGGTGGTGTCTCGCGGCGCGCGACTGCTGGCGTATGTGTTCACCCCATCCTCCCGGTGCTCTCGCGACCCGCTGTCAGGCTTCTTCCTGCTGCGCCGGTCCGTCGTCGAAGGCGTGGACCTTCGTCCCGTCGGCTACAAGATTCTGCTCGAGATCCTCGTGCGCGGGACAGCGAACAGGGTGGACTCTGTGCCATTCTCCTTTGCCGACCGCGAGGCGGGGCAGAGCAAGTACGGTATGCGCGAGCAGGTGAACTACCTGCGGCATCTCGCGCGCCTCATGCCTGCCGACCGCGCGCTGCGGCGCTTCCTTAAGTTCTGCCTTGTGGGCGGCAGCGGCGTGCTGGTGAATATGGGCCTGCTCTGGTTGCTGACCGAGCAGGCTGGACTCTTCTACTTGGCGTCTTCGGCCGTTGCCGTGGAGTGCGCCATCGTCAACAACTTCATCTGGAACGATGTGTGGACGTTCCGCGACCGGCGGGCCACGGGCTGGCAAGCAAGACTGGGCCGTCTAGGGCGGTTCAACGTTGTGAGCCTGGCGGGTCTCGGCATCAACGTCCTCGTGCTCTGGCTGTTCACGGACCATCTCGGTGTGTACTATCTGCTGTCAAACCTTGCCGGCATCG